>SVKV01000015.1 GCA_015068305.1 Oscillospiraceae bacterium | reverse complement strand
CTTAATGAAACCGAGATCTAATTTCAAAGCGAACTCCTCCTCCTTTTGTATTGAATTATTTGGGATTTGCTTTACTAAGACCTGCCACAGCATCCACATCCAGGGCGCCGCAAAGCAGGGTATAGTCGATTAACTGGAAGTCCTGAAGGTGGTAATCGGAATAAACCACATTCAGAGGCTTGAACTTGTCGAAGGTGATCATGGCATTTGCCATCAGGTTGGACTCTTCGATGGAGAATTCTCCGGGAGCCTTGCCGACCACGATCGACTTATAGGGGGTTTCGTTGGGCTTGACGGAACCGGCAATGGGGTGGGTATACAGCTTGTAGCCGCTGTAGACCAGATCGCGAACCTTCACCAGGATCTCCCGGTAGCTGATCTCATGATAGTCCACCTGATACCAGTCGCTCAGGCAGTCGCGGACCAGCGGGTTATTGGTGATAATGCGCATTCTGTGGCCAGGTTTCATCGTTTGTCCTCCAAGGAGCCTGTAATAAAAAAGCAGGGCACGGCATCATGAATGTAATTTCAGATTGCCTCGCCCTGTATCAAACCTGAGAGATTCCCCAAATCACTTTGAGTTGCTCCTTCGGTGCTTACGCTTTCCAGAGTTGTGTCCGGTCACAGTCCGTTTGCCTGAAATCTTCGCACCGCGGCGGCAAGCTGCAGCACTTATTCCTTCGGCTCTGCTCCAAAATGCAGATCTCCTGAAACCATCATCCACGTTATCCAATTAGGGTGGGCTCCAAACCCTCACACCAATATTAAACACCATTTCGCCCAAAAAATCAAGTAAAATTTTTTATAAAATCTTTTTAAAACTCCCATGTTCGACCTTATTTTTTGGGTGTTTTCCGAACTTTTTAGTCAAAAAGTTAGATACTTTCCGCCAATTCATTCTCAATTGAGAAATTTTTATCGGTTATATCGATACGCCGTTCGCATTTATGCTAAATTTTGATCAATCATTTACTGCAATTTATACAATTTGATTCTGTTTGTCTATCTCAGAAATATGCAAAGCCGCAGGTAAAAACCTGCGGCTTTTGGCGGGAATATGTGGGAATCGAACCCACCCGGGAGGTTACTAGCCCCCCTCAACGGTTTTGAAGACCGCGGGGCACACCAGCACCCATCTACTCCCATGGGCTCGGGTATTGTAGCATAGCTTTTGGGAAAAAGCAAGCCCCATTTTCCCGATTTTTCGTGTTTATTCCGGGAATCCCAGGTGCAGATAACGCAGATCCCCGTCCTTTTTGGTGATCTTGTTCTTGTCGTAATACTCCAGCAATGCCAGGGTATACTTTCTGGAACTCTGCAGCAGATCCCGCAGCTGGCCCAGAACCAGGGTCTCATTTTCCGCAAAATGCTTCTTCGTCACTTCGCAGGCATTTGCAAAAACGTCTTTATACCAGCAGATCTGGGGTGTCAGCATCACAAGCTCGCCGCCGGTGACCAGGCTTTCCAGAACCTGCTTGGCATCGTTCTTTTCGTTCTGGTGGAAGCCGGCCATCACATCGTCGGTGGCAGGGCTCTCAATGCCGGCATTGCGGTAGATCTGGAGCAGCTTCTGCCGGATGTTGTTCTGGCGCTTGGTGAAGCGGATCTCATAATCTCCCAGGGCATACCGCTGGGCCTGGCGGCGGAGCTTGCCCTCATTGCACAGCTGCCGCAGCAGGGCATCCGCCGCTGCCTGCTCCAGATTCTTGAAGCATTTCTGGCGGACTTCCGCTTCCTTCATGCCCGCATGGAGAGGATTGGCCTTATGGTAGCCGGCCAGGATCTCCCGGCAGGTCTCCCAGGTCCGGTCCATAACGGAGGCTGCCGCATAGCGGCCCTCCAGAGGCTCCACTACCCTGCCCTGACCCCGCAGGTCATACATGGTATTGCGCACTTCCTCTTCTTCCAGATGCATCTTGGCTGCCAGCTCTGCGGCAGTGGGCAGTGCGGTGCCGTACTCAGCCAGCACCTGGATCACCCGGTCGCCGCCGGAGCCGCTTTCCTTGATCTTCAGCGCATCCAGAACCGCCTGGACATTGCGCTTGTGGCGCACGGGAGAATCATCCAGAATCACACCGCCGCCGATGGTCTCCAGAGGAGAGTAGAAACGGATGACAAACCGGTCGCCGCTCTTGGTGGCAATGGGCTCTGCCATACGCAGCTGGGCATAGCAGCTTTCACCGGGATTCAGCGCATCCCGGTCCAGCAGCACCACCTTGGCCAGCAGAACCTGGGCCCCATGGTACAGGTGGACCTGGGTATCGTTCTGGATCACCCGGCGGGAGCCCTTCAGATTCTGCAGCCGCACATCCAGCATCCGGCTGACCCGGACCGTGCCAGGCTTGACCACCGCATCACCGCGCTTGATATCCGTCTTTTTCAGACCTGCCAGGTTCACCGCCACACGCTGTCCGGCATAGGCAGTCTTCACGTCCTTGCCGTGGACCTGGAGGTTGCGGATTCTGGTGGGAGTGCCGGAGGGCATCAGTTCTGCCAGATCTCCTTCGTTCATGGAGCCGTCCACCAGCGTACCGGTGACCACGGTGCCGAAGCCATCCACGGAGAACACCCGGTCCACCGGCAGGCGGAAGGGCACCCGGAGGTTTTTCTGGGCTGCCCGGTGGACCATGCCGTGGAGCTCTTCCTTCAGCTCCGCAATGCCCTGGCCCGTATAGGCAGAGACCGTATGGACGGGCTTTCCTTCCAGGAAGGTGCCCTCCACCCGCTGTTCGATCTCCTCTTTCATCATTTCCAGCCACTCCGGGTCCACCACATCGCTCTTGGTGATAACCACGCAGCCGTCCTTGATGCCAAGGAGCGTCAGAATGTCCAGATGCTCCAGGGTCTGGGGCATAAAGCCGTCGTCTGCAGCAACAATCAGCATGGCAAGATCGATGCCGCCGGCGCCTGCCAGCATATTCTTGATGAATTTTTCATGGCCCGGCACATCCACGATACCTGCCTGGGTGCCGTCGGGCCAGTCCAGGTGGGCAAAGCCCAGTTCGATGGTGATGCCGCGCTTTTTTTCTTCCTGAAGCCGGTCGGTATCGATACCGGTCAGGGCCTTGATCAGCAGGGTCTTGCCATGGTCAACATGGCCTGCTGTTCCGATAATCACATGATTCATGCGCCAGCCTCCGCAGCAGCTGCAATAATTTCCTCGAAATCCGTTTCTTTCAGGGTGCGCACATCCAGAAGGTACCGGTCATGGTTGATGCGGCCGATGATGGGCGGCATGCCCAGACGCAGCTTTTCTTCCATCTCGTCCACACTTCCGGTCTTGGGTTCCAGGGCAACCGCAAAGGACTTCAGCATCTTGGTGGGAACGGAGCCGCCGCCCACCTGGCCCTCGGTGGCAACCACCTGGGCATTGCAGCCTGCGGAAACCAGACCTGCGCACAGAGCTTCGGCCTTGGCCTGAAGCCGCTCCTGGGACACTGCCAGCATGGCAATGGTGGGAATCTCCTCAAAGGCCTTTTCCGCTTCGTAGCTGCGCAGGGTTGCCTCCAGGGCAGCCAGGGTCATCTTGTCCACGCGCATGGCCCGGGTCAGCGGATGCTTCTTCAGCACGTCAATGTACTTCTTCTTGCCCAGGATGATACCGGCCTGGGGACCGCCCAGCAGCTTATCGCCGGAAATGCTCACCACGTCCACACCGGCCCGGAGAGAATCCTGGACGGTAGGCTCGTCGTGGATGCCGAACTGATTCAGATCAATGAGGCAGCCGCTGCCCAGATCTTCGATAACCAGCATGCCTCTGCTGTGGCCCAGCTCCACCATATCCGCCAGCGCAGGGGTTTCGGTAAAGCCCACGATCCGGTAGTTGCTGGTGTGGACCTTCATCAGTGCCTTGGTCTCGGCGCAGATGGCCCGGTCATAGTCCCGCAGATGGGTCTTGTTGGTGGTGCCCACTTCCTTCAGCACAGCGCCGCAGGCCTCCATGATATCCGGCACCCGGAAGGAGCCGCCGATCTCCACCAGCTCGCCCCGGGAGACCACCACCTGGCCGCCGGCAGTCAGAGCAGACAGGGTCAGCAGCACGGCGGCTGCATTGTTATTGACAACCAGTGCGCTTTCGGCGCCGGTGAGCCGGCACAGCAGGTCCTCCACATGGGTATAGCGCAAGCCTCTGCCGCCGGTTGCCAGATTGTATTCCAGGGTGGAATAGGAGCCGGCCACGGAAGCGGCAGCCTTGGCTGCCTTATCGGACAGGCAGGCACGGCCCAGATTGGTATGCAGAATGATGCCGGTGCCGTTGATGACCCGCTGCAGCGAGGGAGATGCCTCCCGGTAAGCAATGGCCGCAATGCGGCTGCAGATGGCTTCCCGGACGGGCAGCTGCTCAATCTTGCCCTCCAGCACATTCCGGCGCAGCTCCTCCAGACCCTGGCGCACCGCCCGGGTCACGATCTTTTCCGACATTTCAGCCAGGAGCGCCTCCAGCTTGGGTTCTTTCAGCAGTTCGTCAACCTTGGGAATCTGACGCAGCAGTTGTTGGTTCATATCCCTGTTCCTCCATATTCATAGACATTCATCTTATCATAAACGATTTTTCCCGTCTTGTAAACCGATTTTCAAAAAAAGTCAAAAATCCGCGAAACACACGATGCCCGGAGGCAAAAGCCTCCGGGCAAAGATCATTATTCTTTTTCCATCAGACAGGTGTATTCTTCCCTGCCGATGACTTCGTAAACAGCTTCCACATCCGCATCCATCAGATTCAGAAGAGGCTCCTCTGCCTGATAGCGCACGCAGGTACCGCAGGAGGAACTGAGCTTCCGGGGAACCGGCATCATGCCGGCCCTTGCACCGTTGGAATTTAAGTTCCGGCTGGTCATCAGCGCCGCCAGATGGGTATGGAAGGTTGCGATGAACTCTCTCACTTGGTCAGAACCAGCTTGTAGTCACCGTTTTCCTCGGTGCAGGTGGTCTTATAGCCCAGACCGGTAACAAAGCGGGTGACGTTGTCCAGAGCGCCCTTGTCGTCAAACAGGACTTCCAGAGTAGCGGGATTGTTCTTTTCGATTTCCTTGCGCACCTTCACCAGGGGCATGGGGCACAGCAGGCCTCTAACGTCAACCATTATGCTTCCTCCTTCTCAGGCAGGTGCAGAACGGAAATCAGAGCGAAGACCACAAAGCCGATCACGATGGCGATACGGCCCTTGGTGCCGACACCGCCGGCTGCATCAGCAGAAGCTGCAGCACCGGCCAGGCCGAAGTTGTGGGAGAATGCAGCGCCGACGATCATGCCGATGACGGTGATGGCAGAGTCGCCATTGCCGGAACCGGCCAGGATCAGCTGACGCAGGGGGCAGCCACCCAGCAGCACGGAGCCCCAGCCAACCAGAGCCATGCCCAGGCAGCTCCACAGGTGGTCGCTGTGTGCAACAGGCTGACCGGCAAAGCCCAGGTTGAACTTGCCCATGATCAGGTTGCCGATCAGAGCAACGACGAAGATGGCGACAAAGCCGAACAGCAGACGGAAGTCCTTGAACATCATACCGTCACGCAGGCCGCCGGCCATGCACAGACGGGTCTTGTAAGCAACAGCGCCCACAACGGCAGCGATAGCCAGAGCGACGAAAACGGGAGCCTGCATGGAGCCGGGGCCCTTTTCAGAAACCTTGAACAGAGCGGGAGCAACCAGAGTCAGGATGAACAGGCCAACCAGAACCACGGTCAGCATGCCGCCTTCAGCCTTGCCCACGTCGTAAGCACGCTTCAGGGAGAAGCCCTTGTTCAGGCACAGAACGCCGATGCCGATACCGGCAGCGAAGCCGATGAAGGCAACGAAAGCATTCAGGTCACCGCCGGCCATACGCAGAACCATACGCAGGGGGCAGCCCAGGAATGCCAGAGCGCCAATCATGACGAAAGCGCCCAGGACGAAACGGACCATGGGGGAGGAACCGGCCTTGGCACGGAATTCCTTGGTAGCAACGCTCATGATGAAAGCGCCCAGAACCAGACCCACGATTTCGGGACGGAAATACTGAACAACAGCAGCACCGTGCATGCCAACGGAACCGGCGATATCACGCAGGAAGCAGGCGATGCAGAAGCCCATGTTGACGGGGTTGCCCAGCAGGGTCAGCACAACGGCTGCCAGACCTACCAGACCGCCGGCCAGAACGATCGGCCAATTGATCTTTTTCATAGAGTAATCCTCATTTCTTCCAAAATTACCCCTATTTGGAGTTATACCCATTATAGGCCCAATCGACAAAAAACACCAATTCGTATATTTTATAGTTGCAGATTATTTATTAACTTTTTCTATAAAACTATCAACCTTTTTGTATGACAAACATAAACCGCCGTGTTATACTCAAGAAAAGGAGTGATTTTCCATGAAAACGACTTATTTGGACAATGCCGCCACCTCCTTCCCCAAGCCGGAGGGCGTCAGCAGCGCCATGAAAACATATATGGATACCGTCGGTGCCACCATCAACCGCTCGGTCTACGGCGCAGCCCAGGATGCAGGTCTTGTGACGCTGCTGCTGCGGGAATCTCTGAAGAAATTCTTCCACTTCCCGGATCCCGTCACCCATGTGATTCTGACTCCCGGTGCCACCGCGGGCCTCAACATGGTCATCAAAGGATACTTAAAACCCGGTGACCACTGCATCGTCAGCTCCATGGAGCACAATGCGGTCATGCGGCCCCTGCTGCAGCTCGGCGGCGTGGAATACGACCGGATCCAGGCAAACCGGGAAGGTCTTATCAACCCGCCGGATGTGGAAAATCTCATCAAGCCCAATACGAAGCTGCTGATTATGGCCCATGGCTCCAATGTCTGCGGTGCGGTGCAGGATGCGGCAGCCGTCGGCGAGATCTGCAAAAAGCACGGTATCGCCTTTGCCCTGGACGTGGCCCAGACCGCAGGACACATCGATATTGATTTTGAAAAGTGGGGTCTTTCCGCTTTGGTTGCCCCCGGCCACAAGGGTCTGCTGGGTCCCTCCGGCATCGGCGTGATGCTGCTGCGGGATGCCTTTGCAAAGGAACTGAATCCCCTGATTGCCGGCGGCACCGGCAGTGCATCGGATTCTGAGTATCTGCCCGATTACCTCCCGGACCGGTTCGAGTCCGGCACCCCCAATCTGCCCGGCATTTACGGCCTGGAGGCCTCCATGAGATTCCTGCAGCAGGAGGGTCTTGATAAGCTCCATGCCCATGAAATGGCTTTGACCCGGCGGTTCCTGGAGGGCGTTGCCCGGATTCCCGGTGCCGTTGTCTGCGGTCCTCAGGGTCTGGAAAACAGAGTCGGTGTCATCTCTCTGGATTTCCCCGGCCAGGACAACGCAGAGGTTGCCTACCGACTGGAGATGGACCACGGCATTCTCACCCGCTGCGGTCTCCACTGCGCCCCCTCCGCCCACAAATCTCTGGATACCTTCCCCCGGGGCACCGTCCGGTTCAGCCTGGGCTTTGCAAGCACCGAGGAAGATGTGGATACGGCTCTGGCTGCAATTCAGGCAGTATGTGAATAATCATAACAGTTACAGGCACGGCAATAGCCGTGCCTGTTCTTGCGTCATTGGAGAAACTGTGATAGAATTTTAGTTAAGTAAACTTGAATTTAAAGGAGGGATATTGTGAACGAGAAAATAAAAATTCTGGAAGAACGAATTCCAGCAAAACAATACATAGACTTTCTTAAAAGGACTGATTTAGGTTCTCAATATCCAAAAGAGCGATTCGAAAGCAGAATTGAAAAACTTGTTAATACCGTTTCTATCAGCCTTGTGGCCCGAAATGAAAGTGGCACGATCGTTGGTGTCTTGTTTGGCTTGACCGATTTTTCATATTGGCTTTATGTAACGGATTTGGGTGTAGACAGAGCGTACACGGGACAGGGTATTGGAAGACAGTTGATGAAAACTGCCCACGAAATCGCAGGTGGAGAAAAGGATATTGCAGTGTATTTGATTGCCAACGAGAATGCAATTGGGTTCTATGAGAAGCTGGGCATGAAAAAATCAACGGATGTCATGCAGTACAACAAAATCGAATGGACTGATTTCGTAGTAGAATAATAAATTCCAATTTGTCCAACAGTTTATTCCTTACAAAAACTGCCACCCATTTTGGGTGGCAGTTTTCATTTACTTATGTTTGACCTTATTATAGGGGCAATTTTTACCGATGCACTGGGCATTCTTGGAAGAATAGGTACAGACCGGAATGTTCCGCTCCATCTCTACACCCAGGTGCTCCTTCACGAAATCGATGGCAGCCAGGATGGCGGTGAAGGAATCCCGCTTGCAGCACCGGGGACCGTCGATCTCACCGATCTTCGCCAGCGCCGCAGAGGTCATCCGGTTGCCCATGCCCCAGACTTCCTTATTCAGCGGAGAAGACTTGTTGACGATGGACAGGAAAATGCCGGTGCTGATGCCCGCGCCGCAGGCACCCCAGAAACCGCAGACACCGCCGGGCACCTGTTTGCCCCGGAGCAGCATCTGCATCAGCGCATTGTGCAGATCGATCTCTCCGCCGGCATTTTTATAGGCGGTCAGCAGCGCAGCGCCCACCATGGTATGGTGCTCCGGACCGTGCATATGGCAGAAAGGCATATCCATCATCTTTTCGATAATGGCAATGGGATCCTTAGAGGTTTCTGCCAGGCAAAGAGCCATGATATCCGCCACGCCCTTGCTGTGGCACTCATCGCAGACATAGTGGCCCTTGACACACCGGGTCTTGCTCAGTTCCTTCTTGTGACAGAGCATGCACTCCATCATCACATCCTCCTGGAGATACTCCAGAGGTGCTTTGCAAATCAAACATTCTTCTGCCATATTTTATTTCTCCTTACGGTAAATTTCCAGTTTTCCTTCATGCTCTGCAATTTTTACATAACCCTCAGACTTCAGCAGTGCCACAAAATTCTCGTAGCCCTTCTCCCCGTCCACGGCATATTTTTTTAGGCAGCTCTTGTCCGTAACCCCCACCGCGATATATTCGCAGGAGAGCACATGCTCCCGGGATGCATAGCGGATGTCATAAAGATCTGCCCGATGGGAAAGGTAAGTGGTGTAGTAGGTGGTTGCCGCTGCAGAAGCACCGTCGGGCACCGTGTCCAGCACAGCGCGCAGGCTGTCGTAATAGTCTCCGTAGGTTTTGCAATAGGCGGGATAGCGCATCGCCTTGGGCACCACCTGGCCGCAGAAGCAGCCAAAGCTGATGACCAGCGCCAGGCCCAGTGCCAGGATCCGGTGCAGATTCACCTTCCAGTCCGCCAGATTCACCAGCACCATGTAGATGAGGCAGGCGGTGGAACCAAAGGTATACTGGAAGAAAATATCGTACTGATATTTGTAGTCCGTCATCAGATTCACCAGCAGATACGGAATCAGCAGAACCAGCCGCTCATAGCGCCGGGTCACAATGGGCAAAAATGCCAGCGCGCCCAGAGTCAGACCAATGAACTTCAGTTTCTCTTTGTCCACACACTCAAAGACCGCCTTCATGGGGCAAAGGAGCACCGCTTTGATAACCGTGATCAGAGAGTCCGAATCATCATACATGAAATTGTCATAGCGGTAGGTCATAACGCCGTCGCCACTCTTTGCCAGATACCCAGTCACTGCCACAAACCAGCCCAGCGCCGCTGCCAGCAGCAGCCCGCCGGTCACAAGACCCCATTTTTTCTGGCCGGACAGCAGGGAGCGCAGCAGCAGGTACAAGGCCACCACCGCCACATAAACGGCAGCATCCTCCTTGACCGCCAGCGTCAGCATCGCCGCGATGGCAGTAATCCAGCCGTTTTTCCGGTCGATGCCATAAAACAGCCACAGCAGCAGGGGCGTCAGAAAGGCATTTTCGTGGATGTCATAGCTGGTGCCGCCGGAGTAGGCCGGATACAACAGCAGAAGCAAGCAAAGACCGAACCGGACGGCAGAGGGCAGATTGTGGTGCTTTCCCAGCTTCCACAGGGGGATCACCGCGCTTGCCAGCACCGCCGCCTGCAAGACCTGCAATGTTTCCGGCCGGGGTACGATCATATAAAAGGGCAGCAGCAGATAGTAAGCAGGCGACACATGGACCGCAAAATGGCTCAGAGGTCCATCCCGCTCCACGGTAGTGATGGGCAGGCCTGTGGTCTTCATGGAGTGGAACATCTGGGAGAAGATGCCGAAATCATAGGTGGGAACCGAGAAGCTCCGGACCCGGCAGACTGTCCAGACACTGACAAACCCGAAAAACAGCACCGCTGCGGCAGCTGTTGCCCAGCCCCAGCCTTTCTGTTCCCGGCATCGAACTGCGCCCCGGAGGGCGCTGCCGTTCCAGCCCCGGCTTTCATATACCGCAATGCAGGCAAGGATCAGCACGCAGGCAATCAGCAGCGGCCAGGTAAAGGAGGCAGTCAGAGCACCGGCCATGAGAATTCCGGCAGCACCGGCCAGAATCCACCGTTGCTCCCTTTCAGACAGCCGGTTGCGAAGAACCCACAGCAACGCAAATACCGCCACTCCGATTGCAGCCATCCGGCCGGCGTTCATGGCGGCGATTCCCTCCAGGCCGGAAAGGTCCCGCAGCTGTGTGCCCAGAATCCAGTATTCAAAGGAAGCTGCCACCAGCCAGGCTGTCAGCACTCTGCGGATCCAGATGGCCCCTTCCCTGTTCTTTTTAAATCGGTCGTAAACAATTTTCATTGCAATCCTTCTTTCATTCCTACTTTACCATCAAAACCCAAGAAAATCAACCGGACCGGGTTTAATAATTGCTTAATTTCCTTTTCGTAAATTATTTTACGTTTATCATTAAATTTTAGTTGACAAACATATTCTTCCGTGTTATGATGAAACCACAAAAAACAAACGGGAGGTAATCTTATGAATAACCTTACTAACTCTGCTAAAAAGCTGGACAAAATCTTTGAGATCGTCCACATTGTCTTCGGTGCTCTGGCCATCGCATCCATCGTGGGTGTTGCCCTGATTGCTGTGGCCTACATTCTGAAGCTGGATCCGGAATTCATCGGCACCAATTATGAAAGCTTTGACATCGGTTTCCTGGAGCTGGAAGTTGCAGAAGGCTTCGCCCCCGGCAAATGGCTGGTTCTGGGCCAGGCCGCCTTTACCCTGCTGGTGTCCTGCCGGCTGTTCTATGACGGCCGCCGGGGCGTGGGCTATATCCGGGAGATTCTGAAGCCCATGACCGAAGGAAAGCCCTTTGATGCCATCGTCAGCACCAATCTGAAAAAGCTTGCAAAGCTCAGTATCGTGCTGGGCATTCTCGTAAACATCATCATCCTCTCCGAGCAGATCATGACCGTTTTCGTCTATAATCTGCCGGGTCTGCTGATCAGCGAAAAGATCACCCATGTGACCGGCATGTTCAAGATTGACCTGTCCTTCCTGATCTACTGGGCCATTCTGATGCTCTTAAGCTATGTGTTCCGCTACGGCGAGCAGCTGCAGCAGCTGTCCGACGAGACCCTGTAAGGAGGTAACCTATGCCTATTATTTTACGGCTGGACCGGGTCATGGCGGACCGAAAAATGTCGCTGAACGAATTGTCCGAAAAAGTGGGCGTTGCCAACGTCAACCTCTCCAAGCTGAAAAACGGCCATGTCAGCGCCATTCGTTTCTCCACCCTGGAAGCCATCTGCGATGTATTGGACTGCCAGCCGGGGGATATTCTGGAATACCGCCGGGATGCCGAATAAGTGACAACCCGCCCCTTTCGAACAGAAAGGGGCGATTTTTTCGCAAAACAACGGATTTCCCTCTTGTTTTTTGCAGCATATAAGGTTATAATATCATCCGAATTGTAAATAGGAGGTCATTATCATGGCTGTTAAGATTGAAAAGACTACCATCATCGGTGATATTCTGGATATCGCCCCCCACTCTGCTCCCCTGTTCTTCGCCATCGGCATGCACTGCCTGGGCTGCCCCCACTCCCGCATGGAGACTGTTGAGGAAGCCTGCATGGTCCACGGTGTGGACTGCGAGCCCTTCCTGGCTCAGCTGAACCACTTCCTGGAGGCTTACGAGGCCAACGCTGCAGAGCAGAACTAATTTGAGCCGGCTGTGCCGTCCCGGATCGCCGGGACGGCATTTCCTTTATGTTTCAGAAGTCAAATTACAGTTTGTCGATCCGTCAAGCACCGCACCCCAAAGGCCCCCTCTGACGAGGGGGCTGTCAGCGAAGCTGACTGGGGGAGAGAAAACCTAAGTCTTTGCAACTTGTTTCTCTCCCTCCGCCCCTTCGGGGCACCTCCCTCGTCAGAGGGAGGCAGGGCGCTCCCGCGCCAGTGCGATAAACTCCAATTTGACCATTTCATTCCAATGGAGGTTTCCCTATGAAACTCCCCCTGTCCGACAGGCTGCTGGCCTGCGCCAATTTTGTAAAAAAGGGTGATCGGGTAGCAGACATCGGCTGCGACCACGGCTACCTTTCCCTTCATCTGCTTACTTCCGGAATCGCCGGAAGCTGCATTGCCTCCGATGTAAACGAAGGTCCTTTGCACAGCGCCATGCGCAATGCACGAAAGTTCGGTGTTTCGGAGAAAATTGAATTTCACCTGTCCGACGGCGTGCAGAATATCCCCCGGGATTTTGACTGCATGGTCTGCGCCGGCATGGGTGCGGACACCATCATGTCCATCATTGCCCCCGCCTATGATGACGGCTGGCTGGCTGACCCCAAATACCGCCTGATTCTCCAGTGTCAGTCCAAGCGGCCGGAGCTGCGGCAGTGGCTCTGTGACAAAGGCTTCCGGATCAACCGGGAGACTCTGGCCAAGGACGGAAAATTCGTCTACTCCATCATGGAGGTTGTCTTTGACCCCGGGCACGGCATCACCCCGGCCCAGGCCTATATTAGTCCGCAGCTTCTGGAGGACAATCACCCTCTGCTGCCGGAATACTACGAGCGGGTCAAGCGTGGCATCGAACTGACCATTTTCGGCATGAAGCGGGCAAATGATGACCAGCTTCCCATTTTTGAGACCATTCTTTCCGATCTTGTGGAAATGGAGGAACAAATCTATGGCAACCGTCAATGATATTCTGAATTTTGTGGAAACCCTTGCTCCCCGGGAACTGAAAATGGACTGGGACAATGTGGGCCTCAACTGCGGCCATGCAGATCGCCCTGTGCATAGAATTCTGGTGGCCCTGGATCCTTTTGAGCATGTCTGCCGGGAGGCAAAGGAAATCGGTGCCGATCTGCTGGTGACCCACCATGCCCTGATCTGGAAGCCCGGCTTCATCACAGATCTGGACACCCAGGGCCGCAACACCCTGTTTCTGATTGAAAACGGCATTGCCCACATCAATGCCCACACCAACCTGGACCAGGCCCCCGGCGGTGTCAACGATGTACTGGCAGCAAGGCTGGGTCTTGAAGATGTGCAGATCGTCAGTCCCGTAAACGGCATCGGTCTGATGCGCTGCGGCAGTTTGCCTGAGCAAACCCTGGATGCTTTTTTGTCCACCGTCAAAGAGAAGCTGGGCTGCGAGGGTCTTCGCTATGCCGACGGCGGAAAGCCGGTCCGAAAGGTGGCCGTGGGCGGCGGCAGCTGCGCCGGCGGAATGGCGGAAGTTCTGGCTGCCGGCTGCGATACCTTCGTTACCGCAGATATCAAGTACAACCAGTTCTGGGATGCCAAAGACCTGGGACTGAATCTCATTGACGCAGGCCATTTCCACACGGAAAACCCGGTGGTATCCGTCCTGGCAGAGAAAATCGCTGCCGCTTTCCCGGAAATCGAGGTCAAAATCTCTGAAACCCATCACGATTGCATGAAATTCTATTGATTTTTGAAAATCAGAGTGCTAAAATAGATTGGAATTTTTAATACTAACCTGGAAGGGAAGAAAAATATATGTCCGGACATTCCAAATGGCATAACATTCAGAAAACCAAGGGCGCACAGGACGCCAAGCGTGCTGCCGCCTTTACCAAGATCGCAAAGGAACTGATCGTGGCAGTTAAGGAAGGCGGCGGCATCACCGATCCCGCCAACAACTCCCGCTTGGCCACCGTCATCACCAAGGCCAAGGCTGCCAACATGCCCAACGACAACATCAAGCGCTGCCTGGAGAAGGCAAGCGGTGCCGGCGGCGGCGACAACTACGAATCCATCACCTACGAAGGCTACGGCCCCGGCGGTGTTGCTGTCATCGTGGAAACCATGACCGACAACCGCAACCGTACCGCAGGCTCCATGCGCCACCACTTCGACAAGTTCGGCGGCAACCTGGGTGCTTCCGGCTGTGTTTCCTGGTCTTTTGACAAGAAGGGCGTTCTGGTCATCGACAACGAAGAGGGTGACTACGACGAGGAAGAGGTCATGATGGACGCCATGGAAGCCGGCGCCGACGACTTCGAGGCTGAAGGCGATGTCTTCACCATCTATACCCTGCCCGACGACTTCAACGATGTGGTTGCCAACCTTTCTAAGTACACTTTCGTTTCCGCCCAGATTGAAATGGTTCCCCAGAACTATCAGAAGCTGGAAAGCGAAGAGCACATCAAGCTGATGGAAAAGCTCATCGACATCATGGAAGATGACGACGATGTGCAGAACATCTGGCACAACTGGGAAGAGTAATTGAAAGAACGAATAATAGCGCCCAGCCGGGTTATCGGTTGGGCGTTTTTGTTTGATCATGGGTGTCAAATTAGAGTTTATCGAGGAGAACGGATTGCCACGTCGCGCTACGCGCTCCTCGCAATGACAGTATTTTTCGACACATTCCGCACCATTTTTAGCGCAGCCAACTACCAAACTTCCATGTCATTGCGAGGAGGCATGAAATGCCGACGTGGCAATCCGTATCCCTACAAACTGTAATTTGACTACCGCAGGAACGATACCGAGCGGGTTAGGGCAGTTGCGACAACTATTGCACCGAGCACGCATTGCCCATCGGGGCATCCCGATAAACTGTAATTCAAACGTCTATGGTGCAAAAATGCCGCCCTTTCGGGCGGCATTTGCTGTATTACACTGCGTGACCTTTTTTTCTGATCACATCCACAACACTGTCCACCAGGGTCTGGCAGATTTCCATGGATTCTGCTTCCACCATCACCCGGATCTTGGGCTCGGTACCGGATTCCCGGACCAGGATCCGTCCGGTGTCACCCAGCTTTGCCGCAACCTCCGCCACTGCCGCCTGGACATCGGGGTCGTTCTGGGCGGCAGCCTTGTCAGCAACCTTTACATTTTTCAGCACCTGAGGATAGATAGTCAGACCTTCGCACAGCTGGCTGAGGGTCTTCTTCTTGGCCATCATGACCTCCATCATCTTAAGGGCGGTCAGAATGCCGTCGCCGGTGGAGGCGTACTTGGAGAAAATGATATGACCGGACTGCTCGCCGCCGATGCGGTGGCCGTTCTGCATCATATATTCGTAGACATACTTATCGCCCACAGCGGTTTTGGCATAGTCGATGCCCAG
Organism: Oscillospiraceae bacterium; assembly: GCA_015068305.1. Classification (GTDB taxonomy): domain Bacteria; phylum Bacillota; class Clostridia; order Oscillospirales; family Oscillospiraceae; genus Faecousia. The sequence continues at coordinate 32,071 of SVKV01000015.1, read as the reverse complement.
CTCATCAAAGGCCTTGTATAGGCCGAAGTTGGACATGACCGTGGTGACCACCGTATTGCCCAGGAGCTTTCCCCGCTCCTTCATATACTTGCCGTAGATATAAAGGATGTGGTCGCCGGTGATCACATTGCCCTTTTCATCCACGCACAGGCACCGGTCTGCATCGCCGTCGTAGGCAAAGCCCACATCCAGGCCGTTGTCCAGCACAAACTTCTGCAAAACCTCAATATGGGTGGAACCTGCGCCCTCGTTGATGTTGTAGCCGTCGGGCTCTGCATTGATGACGTAAGTCTTGGCGCCCATGGCATCGAAGACATTCTTCGCGATATTCCAGCTGGCGCCGTTGGCGCAGTCCAGACCCACCTTCACGCCCTTGAAAGAATACAGGCCCAGGGAAATCAGATAGCCGATGTAGCGGTTCCGGCCCGCCACATAGTCCACAGTCCGGCCAATCTGCTCCCGCTTCGCCAGGGGCAGTTCCTCCCACTCCCGGCCGAAGGCAACCAGCCTGCCGTCCAGATAGGCCTCCACCAGATTGATGGTGCTCTCCTCCATTTTTTCACCGAAGCTGTTGATCAGCTTGATGCCGTTGTCATAGTAGGGATTGTGGGAAGCAGAAATCATGATGCCGCAGTCAAAGCTTTCAGTGCGGCAGACATAGGCAACGGAAGGTGTGGTGGTAACATGAAGCATATAGGCATCGGCACCGGATGCCACCAGACCGCCCACCAGAGAATACTCAAACATATAGCTACTGCGCCGGGTGTCCTTGCCAATGACGATTTTCGCCGGCTCATCGCTGCCGCTGCGGCGCTTCAGCTGGGTATAGTACCAGCCCAGGAATCTGCCCACCTTAAAGGCATGGTCCGCAGTCAGATTTACATTGGCTTCCCCCCGGAAGCCGTCAGTCCCAAAATACTTGCCCATCAGCGTTGCTCCTTTTTCACGATGCAGCCGTTATTCTTCCAGATGCTGTCCGCCGGGACCAGTCCCCGGACGCAGGATGTGGGATAGACATTGCTGCGGCGGCCCGCCACGGTACCGGGATTCAGGACGCTGTTGCAGCCCACTTCCACATAATCTCCCACCATGGCACCAAATTTTTTAAGGCCGGTTTCGATTTTTGTTTCCCCGTCCCGGATGGTGACCGGGGTCTTATCGGACTTGACGTTGGAGGTGACACTGCCGGCACCCATATGGGCAAAATGCCCCAGGATGCTGTCGCCCACATAGTTGAAATGGGGCACCTGAACACCGTCAAAGAGGATTACATTCTTCAGCTCCACGGAATTACCCACCACACAGTCTTTGCCCACCAGGGCGCTTTCCCGGATAAAGGCACAGTGGCGCACTTCCGTTCCGGCGCCAATGATGCTGGGGGCACCCAGATAGGCCGTGGGTGCTACCGTTGCGGTTTTGTGAACCCATACGCCCGGGCTGACTTCCGTATATTCTTCGCCCAGAGTCGGGCCTATCTTCAAAATCAGATCCTTGATTCCCTTCAGAGCCTGCCAGGGATATTCATAGCCTGCCAGATAATCCTTTGCCAAGGTATGCTCCAGGTCAAAAAGCTCGGTTGTTGTATACATCACAATTACCATCCTTTACAAAACCATTTGCCGATATCCCGACTTGTTCACTATACACGATAAAGGCCCGCTTGTCAACAAACGATTCATTTTCGATTATTTTCTTACATTTTTCGATTATTCTTGATCAAAATATGCAAAAAGTGCGCTCTGCATTCAGCAGAGCGCACAAATCTTATCCCACCAGCAGGCAGGCAATATAGGTATTGCCGTTTGCCCGGTAGACGCCGATGCCCACTGTGGAGTAGCTGCCCAGCAGCAGTTCCTTATAGGAATCCACACACATCCACTGATCCACAATGGTCTGTCCGTCACCGGAGCCCGATACATGGACCAGCAATTCCCGGGCAGAACCGCCGTAGCCGTAATCGCTGAGAACGGTTTTGTAGCTGCGGCCATCGGGGCGGGTATGGCTCCAGACCTGGCTGATCTCATAGCCCCGGCAGGAGGCAATGGCGCAGAGCCGGGAACTCATGGACATCTCTCCCAGTCCGGCCTCCGTCCGGTAGGCGTTGATTGCATCCTTCATGGAGGTTTCGAGACTCCCTACGCTGTAGCCGGAAATGTCATAAAGCGGCGGATCGGTAGGCTCCGGTTCGGTTTCCGGAGGTTCCGTCGCAGGCGGCGGGGTGGCCGGAGGCTCCGTTACAGGAGGTTCGGTCACAGGCAGCTGGGTAGCCGCAGGTTCTGTGGCCGGCGGCTGGGTTTCAGCAGGCTTGGTTGCAGGCGGTTCGGTAGCCTTAGCGGCAGTTTCCGTCTTACTGGAAGTATTTGTCTTTTTACTGGAGGTTGTTGTCTTCTTTGAGCCGGAAGACTTCTTGGTAGAGGTGGCCTTTTTCGCCGCTTCTGTGGCTTCCGGTTCCGTTTCCGTGGGTGCCTCCTGCTCGGTGGGAGCAGGTGTCTGCTCCGTTGCCGGGGTTTCTTCAGGGATTGCAGCCTCCGTGGGTGCATCCGTCGGATCTGCCGGGATATAGACCACAGTATCCACCCGGTAAGGATCCTCATTTTTGGCACAACCGGTCAGCGAAAGCATGATCAGCAGGGCCAGCAATATCTCTCTTTTCATATGTTCTCTCTTTCTTTTACCAGTCAGGCTGAAGCTCCTGTTGCATGGGCAGGCTATGGAAAATTTCCCTTACGATCTGCCGGTATTCCCCCACATCGGTGCATTTTCTCAGTTTTTTCATAAGTTTTTCGTTTCCGTCAAACATCCAGATCATATGCCGCCAGTTTTCCTTCATCCGGAACATGGCATTCCGGGCCCCGCCGAATTCTGCAATATAGGCTTCCAGCAGCGCATCGTGGAAATCTTCCAGCTTCCACTCCCCGCCGGGCTCCAGCATGGCGGGATTTCCGATGAGGCCCCGGCCGATCATCACCGCCTCCACCTCCGGGAATTCCTTCTCAAAGGCTTTCACTTCCGAAAGAGTCCGCAGATTTCCGTTGAACACAACAGGGTTTTTACTGTTTTCCAGGGCATAACGGAACATTTCCATGTCCACATTCCCGTCATAGAACTGTTTGCGCACTCTCGGGTGGACAGTCAGCTCTTTGATGGGGTACTGGTTGTAAACATCCAGGATCCGTGGAAACTCCTGGGGGGCCGTCAGACCCAGCCGGGTCTTAAGGGAAATGGGCAGCGGGGATTTTTCAAAAACCGCATCCAGAAAACGGTCCAGTTGATCCGGATTCTCCAGCATGCCGGCACCCTTCTTTTTGGCAACCACCGTGCCGGAGGGACATCCCACATTTAAGTTAACTTCGTCATAGCCCCGATCCTTGCATTCCTGCGCCGCCCAGAGAAAGTCATCGGCGACCTTCGTCATCAGCTGGGGAACCGCCCGAAATTCCACCGTATCCGCAAAGGGCACTTCCCTTGCCTCCCGGTTCGTCAGGCACCGGTGGACCGTGGGAGAAATGAAGGGCATATAGTAAGCATCCACCCCGGAAAAGTACCTGTGGTGCAGCCGTCTGTAAATGCTGTCCGTCAGTCCCTCCATGGGGGCAAAATAATAGCGCATAAAAATGCTCCTGTCTTTCGAGTCTTTTCTTATTAAATCACAAAAGCCGCTCTTTTGCAAGGGCGGCTTGTTTTTGCTTTGTTTGGATATCGCCCATTTGACATCTGTGAAAACAATGATAGAATAATTAATAATCAGCAAAAGGGTGTGATATGAATGAAAAAGAAACATACAGGTAAGATCATTGGTCTTATGGTCTTAATGTTCGTATCTTCATATGGTTCAAATATCGAGACTTTACTCCAAGCAAATGTAGAATACGATAAGGCTGGAGGATATGCATTGTTGTATTCCGTTATAGGCCTTTGCTGTTCTGCCCTTATTGCGATGATAATTCCTCTTGCGTGCAGACTTATCATGGGGAAGAAACTTTCGCATAAATGGGGAAAACTGTTATGCGTTGTAAATAGTATCATTGCACTCGTCATTTCCGTCATTTTGCAAGAGTTGTTCGACATTCTTTTCGTGGGTGGAATTGGTGCAATTATTTATTATTTCATCAATACGTGGCTGTTTGTTGCAGGCAAAGGAGAACAGACTAACGAAAAGCCTGATAACAAAGCACACGCTAATGGTACATCGCAGATGAGTTTATCCTTTCCTGACGAAAAACCTAATCGGTATGGTAATAATGCAACCCGATCCGAAGATGTTCGACTAGATCAGGGGGCTACACCCATTCAAGCAATCAATACTATCCAAACCTGTCCACCTACCAAAGTTGCCGAATCAACTGCAGCTCCAGCAAAAGGTAAAGCGAAGTATTGCTCCTTATGCGGTAGTAGAATAGATAGCAACACGAAAAAATGCACAGGCTGCGGTAAACAGTATTTCAAAGGTATCTCGTGGACTATTGTCCTCTTCATCCTTGTTATCATTTTGGCTATTGCACTGGTTTTCGTAATCACAACGAGTAATAACGAAAATAGCAGTAATCATGATCTTCTTCAAAAAGAAAACTCCACAGTTCAAACTGTGCCAAGTGCACCTAAAGCCACAACTCCCCCTCCGACAGAACCATACTACAAAAGATTGGGTTTAACTCTGAATGAGTATAAAATTGCAAGCATCGTTTCCTATGATGTATATGAATACTGCGAATACATGGCAGAGCTGAAGGAAATAGTGGAAAAGGGTACATACAGCGATGAACTGAAACAGGAAAGAGTGATCGACTCTATAAACAACAATGACTATTTTGAGTACGGAGAAAAAATCATTCTTTATAGATTCCTGTTCCCCTACGATAATGAATACAACAATGACATCGTTGACTATCTGAATGATCGAGATGATGTGTCCTATGAAGAAATGGAATTTGTTCTGTTAGAACTCGGATTTGCTGTCTTTGAAGATGGTACAGTAAGGTGGGATTAAATAATGACCCATTAGTCTCAAAAGCAAATTGCGTAGAGTCTTTAGTGCTGCCGTACCAGTATACATACGTCAAAAGCCGCCCTCGGTTGAGGGCGGCTTTCTTACATTAAATTTCCATGATGACGGGCAGGATCATGGGGTTGCGCTTGGTGGTTTTATAGAGGTAACCGCTGAGGTCATTCTTGATGGCGGACTTGATGGCGGACCAGTCCCGGACCCGCTTGCGGCGGCACCGCTCGATGGCCTCCAGGGCCACCTCCCGCAGTTCATCCATCAGTTCCTCGGATTCCTTGACATAGATGAAGCCCCGGGTAATGATGTCAGGGCCTGTGATCACTTCGCCGTCTTCAGCGCTGAGGTTGACGCAGACCACGATCATGCCGTCCTGGGCCAGATGCTTCCGGTCACGGAGCACCACGCTGCCCACGTCACCCACACCGGTGCCGTCCACGAAGACCTTGCCGGCCGTCACGGGAGCGCCCACCTTGCAGGTTTTGCCGGTGAGTTCAAAGCAGGAGCCGTTCTCGGCGATCTGGATATTCCGGGGATTCATGCCCATGGACTGGGCAAGCTTCGAGTGGATCTGCAGCATCCGCTGCTCACCGTGCAGGGGGATAAAGAACTTGGGCCGGACCAGGCCGTGGATGATCTTCAGTTCCTCCTGGCAGGCATGGCCGGAAACATGGAGGCCTTCGCTCTTTTCGTAAACAACATCCGCACCCTTGCGGTACAGCTCGTTGATGATCCTGGAAACAGCTTTTTCATTGCCGGGAATGGCGGAGGCAGAGATGATGATCCGGTCACCGGAAACGATATCCACCTGCTTGTGGGTATTGAAGGCCATCCGGTACAGGGCGGACATATTTTCACCCTGGGAACCGGTGGAGATGATCACCTGCTTGTTCTTCGGCAGGCTCTTCAGGGCGCCCAGCTCCACGATGGTACCGGACTTGATCTTCAGATAACCCAGTTCCTGGGCAACCTTGATCATGTTTTCCATGCTCCGTCCCGTTACGGCAACTTTGCGGCCGTAGCGCTGCGCCGTTTCCAGAACCGCCTGGATCCGGTACATATTGGAGGCAAAGGTGGTGACAATGATCCGGTTATCGCAGTTTTTGAACTGCCGGTCCAGACCTTCGGCGACCTTGGATTCGCTGGGGGTGTAGCCGGGGCGCTCCACATTGGTGGAGTCGGCCATCAGCGCCAGAACGCCTTCGCTGCCCAGCTGGCCCAGCCGGGCCAGGTCGATCATGCCCTCCTTGGCGGTGGGATCGATCTTGAAGTCACCGGTAAAAATCACGGTGCCCACAGGGGTCTTCACCGCAAAGGCCACCGCATCGGCGATGGAGTGGTTGACATGGATGAACTCCACCTGGAAACAGCCGGCCTTGACCACGTCGCCGGGCTTGTGGGTGACGAGCTTGACTGCGTCAACCAGCCGGTGCTCCTCCAGCTTCAGCCGGATGAGGCCATTGGTCATGGCGGTGCCGTGGATGGGGCAATTGACCTGCTGCATCAGATAGGGAATGGAGCCGATGTGATCCTCGTGACCGTGGGTCACAAACAGGCCCCGGAGCTTCTTTGCATTCTGGGTCAGATAGGCAAAATCGGGAATCACCAGATCCACGCCGTACATCTCTTCATCGGGAAATCCCACGCCGCAGTCGATGACGATCATGTCCTTGCCGTATTCCAGCACGGTGATGTTCTTGCCGATCTCATCAAGACCGCCCAGGGGGATAATTTTCAGTTTTTCTGCCAATTGATAAATACTCCTTTCAGTTTCGCATAAAAATGCGCACAAAACACAAGCAACCACCGCTGCGGTTTCCGGCCCCGTATCGCCGTTCCCCGAAGAAGTGCCTGCTGAAATTTTCAGTTTTTGTATGTTGCCCGGGACTGCCCACCCGGTGCCTGCAGGGATAGTATAGCACATTTTACCCCGAAAGTATACCATGGAAATTCACGGAATCTTTGTCGTTCCGGGCGCATTTTTTATGAAATCAAAATAAAAATGGTTGCCAGAAACACATCCCTTTGCTATAATGGCATTTGAGTATAAATATCGTGGGTTTGTATGCCCCGAATGTGGGAGGCGACAAAAAATGAAGAAAAAGCTGACCCGTCTGCTTCATCCCGGCATGGGTGTTTATTTTGTGGTGATGCTGTGCTTCTGCATGGCTGCGCTGCTGCTGAATCATCTGGTGCTGGCAGCCCTGGAGGCAGGTGTAACACTGCTGCTGTTCATTTCCTATATGGTTCACCGCAAGCTCCGGCACAGGAGTCTTCAGCGCTATATTGAAGAAGCCCCCAATACCGTCGAGACCAAGGGTGCCGGCGAGAGCCCCTTCCCCACCGTCATCGCCCGCCTGAGCGACGGCAGCATCATCTGGAACAACCACAAGTTTGTGGAAATGACCGGCTTCTCCGATGCGCTGATCGAGCAGTCCCTGGCTGATGTGCTGCCCGGCTTCTCCACCGACTGGGTCATTGACCGGAAGACCGAATCTCCCTATGATGTGACTGTGGGCGGCCGCCGCTACCGGGTCTACGGCACCACGCTGAAGGCCGACGATCATATCGGTACTCCCCTGGGTATTTTCTACTTCAGCGATCTGACCACCCTCTATCAGATCCGGGATGAGTATCTGCGCTCCCGCCCCGTGGTTTCCATCATTCTCATTGATAACTATGAGGAACTGACCAAAAACCTGAGCGAAAGCGCCATCTCCACCATGAACGCCAAGCTCAACACCGCCATCACCGAATGGACCGAGAGCTACCACGGTCTGTTCCGGAAGCTGGAACGGAGCCGCTTCCTGTTTGTGTTTGAGAAAAAGGACCTGAACCGGGCCATCGAAGATAAATTCAGTCTGCTTGAAACCATCCATCAGATCACCAGCCCCTCGGGCCTTCCCGCTTCCATCTCCATCGGTCTGGGCATCGATGCCGCCAACTTTGAGGAAAACTACAACTTTGCTGCCCTGGCCATCGAAATGGCCCTGAGCCGCGGCGGCGACCAGGCGGTTATCAAGGACCGGTTCAACTTCACCTTCTACGGCGGCCGGAACAAGGAAGCCGGCTACACCAGCAAGGTCCGTTCCCGTGTTACTGCCAACTCTCTGCTGGAGCTGATCGGCCAGAGCAGCCATGTGTTCGTCATGGGTCACAAGAATGCGGACCTGGATGCGGTGGGCGCCGCCATGGGCATGGTCTGCCTGTGCCGTAAAAAGGGCAAAAAGGCAAAAATCATTCTGGATCTGGAGCACAATGCCTCCAAGCGGCTGCTGGACGAGATCCTCCAGGTTCCCGAATACAAGGATGTATTCATTTCCGGCCAGGATGCCCTGCTGCAGTGCGACAACCGCTCCACACTGGTGGTTGTGGATACCAACCGGCCCGACCAGGTGGAATACAAGCCCCTTCTGGAAGCCATCTCCAGAATCTGCGTGGTGGACCACCACCGCCGGGCTGCCGACTATATCAATCCCGTGGTGGTCAACCTCCACGAAACCTACGCCTCCTCCGCCTCCGAGCTTGTGACGGAGCTGCTGCAGTACGGCGTTGAAAAGGACGATGTGCTGCCCATCGAGGCAAAGGCCCTGCTGGCCGGTATTTGTCTGGATACCAAGTTCTTCAATGTCCGCACCGGCGACCGGACCTTTGAAGCAGCCGCCGCCCTGCAGCGGCTGGGTGCCGATACCACGGAGGTCAAGCTGCTGCTGCAGAACGATTTCCAGGATACCATGGCAAAATACCAGATCATCAAATCCTCCCGGCTTTACCGCCAGGAGATCGCCATTGCGGCGCTGAACACCGCCGCACCCCGGATTCTGGCTGCCCAGGCTGCGGATGAACTTCTGAACATTTCCGGCATCACCGCCTCCTTCGTTCTGTATCCCGAGAACGATGTGGTGTTCATTTCCGCAAGAAGCATCGGCAAGGCCAATGTTCAGATGATTCTGGAGCCTCTGGGCGGCGGCGGCAACGCAGCCACAGCAGGTGCCCAGATTCCGGATTCCAACGTCAAGGATGTGCTGGACCGTCTGGTTGCATCCATCGACAAATTCTACGAAAACTGATTTCCATTTTTTAAGGAGTATAATACTATGAAGGTTATTCTGTTACAGGATGTCAAGGGCAAGGGCAAGAAGGGCCAGATGATCGAAGTTTCCGACGGCTACGCCAGAAACTTCATGCTGCCCAAGAAGCTGGCCATTGAGGCTACCCCCGATGCCATCAACACCATGAAAATGAACGACAAGGCCACCCAGGAGCGGATCGCCCGGGAGAAGGCCGAGGCTCTGGAGATTTCCAAGAAGCTGCGGGCCATGACGCTGGTTGTCAAGGCCAAGGGCGGCGGAGCCGGCCGGCTGTTCGGCGCCGTGACCAACGCCGAAATCGCCTCCGCCCTGGAAAAGCAGGGTGTGAAGCTGGACAAGCGGAAGATCGTGCTGAACGAGACCATCAAGAATGTGGGCACCTACACCGCCACCTGCAAGCTGGGCTACGAGATCAACGCCCCTCTGACCGTCAAGATTGAGGAAATGTAATTCCCCGTGTCATTGCGAGCCAGTGCCCACACCGGCATGGCAATCCGTAATTCTCTTTGGAGATCACTATGACCATCAAACCATATACCCAATACTGTGAAGCAGAAATCCTGCCCCTGTACAAATCCGTGGGCTGGCGCAACTACTATGAGCATCCCGAGATGCTCCCCAAAGCATATGCCGCCTCTCTTTGCATCCTCGGTGCCTATGAGGACGAAAAGCTCGTGGGCATTCTCCGGGCCGTCGGCGACGGGCACTCCATTTTGTTCATTCAGGACATTCTGGTTTACCCGGAGCACCAGCACCGGGGCATCGGCACCGCGCTGGTAAAGGCAGTTCTTGAACAGTATCCCCATGTTTACCAGATTGAACTGGCTACCGACAATACGGAGAAAACCGTTTCCTTTTATAAGTCCCTGGGCTTCCGGCCCATGGAGGAAATCGGCTGCTGCGGCTTTTTGAAAATGGGACAATTCTGAAAAATACAGACAGAAAGGAGAAACCCGCATGGATGAAGAACTCTTAAACCGGCAGCCGCCCCAGTCTTTGGAGGCGGAGCAGGCTGTTCTGGGCTCCATCCTCATCGACAGCCGCTGCGTTGCGGATGTGGTGGGTATTGTGACCCCGGAGGATTTCTTCCTGCAGCAAAACCGGGAGATTTTCGAAACCGTCTACACCATGTTCAATTTCTCCCAGACCATCGACCCGGTGACGGTACTCAACAAGATGAAGGAACTGGGTGTCCACCACGATAACTCCAGAGACTACATCCTCCAGCTGATGGAGATCACCCCCACCGCCGCCAATGCGGTCCGATATGCGGGTATCGTCCGGGAAAAGGCCATGCTCCGGGGCCTTGCCCAGGCTTCCACCGACATTTCCGAAATGGTTGCCGACGAGGTGGGTACTGCCTCGGAGATGCTGGAAACCGCGGAAAAGAAAATCTACGCCCTGCGCAAGGGTGAGCGCAACGATTCTCTGGAGCACATCGGCACCGTTCTGCACAAGGTCTTTGACCGTCTGACGGAACTGAGCCAGTCCGATTCTCTGATTCCCGGCCTGTCCACCGGCCTGCGGGACCTGGATACCAAGATCAACGGTCTGAACAAGTCTGACCTTCTGCTGGTGGCTGCCCGTCCTGCTATGGGTAAGTCTGCATTCGCCCTGAACATCGCCGTGAATGTGGCGAAGAAGTATAAGAAGACCGTGGCGGTCTTCAACCTGGAAATGTCCAGAGAGCAGCTGGCCATGCGTCTGCTGGCTTCCGAAAGCTTCATCGATATGCAGAAATTGGCCACCGGCAAGCTCTCCGACGAGGAGTGGGGCAAGCTGTGCATGGCTTCCGCCGCCCTGAGCCAGACGGACATCCGGATCGACGACAACCCCTCCGTCACCGTGGCAGACATCAATGCCAAGTGCCGCCGCCTGGACAATCTGGGTCTGGTGGTCATCGACTACCTGCAGCTGATGCAGGGCTCCGGCTACGGCAAGAACAGCGAAAACCGCGTCACCGTGGTGGGCGAGATTTCCCGTTCCTTAAAAATCATGGCCAAGGAACTGAACATTCCGGTCATCTGCCTTTCCCAGCTGTCCCGTGCGGTGGAAAGCCGTAATGACAAGCGGCCCATTTTGTCGGACCTCCGTGAATCCGGCGCCATCGAGCAGGATGCTGACTCCGTTATGTTCCTGTACCGTGACGAATATTATAACGAAAACACGGAAGACAAGGGTCTTGCCGAGTGTATTGTGGCCAAAAACCGCCACGGCGAGACCGGCACCGTGAAAATGCAGTGGTTCGGTCCCTACCAGACCTTTACCGACCGGGAGTGGAAGCATGCTGAGTAAGCTCCGGTCCTTTTCCCGGGAGCAGGGTCTCATCTGTCCCGGCGACAGCATCGTCTGCGCCGTTTCCGGCGGTGCCGATTCCATGGCGCTGCTGTGGGCACTGTATTTGCTGAAAGAAGAGTGGGACCTGGACCTTTCCGCGGCTCACTTTAACCATCATCTCCGGGACGAAGAATCGGACCGGGACGAAGGCTTCGTCCGGGAATTCTGTGAAGGCTACGGCATTCCCCTTCATGTGGGCTCCGCCCGGGTGGTGCCCGGGCAGAAGGGTCTGGAGGCGGCAGCCCGGGATGCCCGGTATGCCTACTTTGCCACCCTGCCCGGAAAAATTGCCACTGCCCATACCGCTGACGACAATGCAGAAACGGTGCTGATGCACCTGGTTCGGGGCACCGGGCTCAAGGGTCTCGGGGGCATCGCTCCCAGCCGGGGCAGAATCATCCGCCCCATGCTGCGCATCACCCGGGCCGAAGTGGAAAGCTTCCTTTCTGAATATGCCGTTTCCCACATTGAGGACAGCTCCAACGGCACCGATGCCTTCCTGCGCAACCGGCTGCGCCATCAGGTGATGCCCCTTCTGAAAGCGGAAAACCCCAGACTGGCAGAGAATCTTTCCGCCATGGCCCTGCGGCTGCGACAGGATGAACAAGCGCTTGCAGAACAGGCATATTTTGAAGGTGCGCCCCAGGTGGATGCCCTTCGGGCGATGCCCTCCGCCGTCCGGGCAAGGGCATTGGAAGTTTTTCTGAAGAAATGCGGCGTCCGGGAACCGGAAGCGGTCCATATCCGGCTTCTGGAATCCGTTGTTTTTTCTGACAATCCCTCCGCCCGGGCCCATTTCCCCGGCGGAATCACCATCGGCCGGAACTACGGCACACTGGAGGTTGTTCCCTCCCCCGCCGCTCCCCGGTGCAGCTTCACCTGCACCCCGGCAGAAACCATCGTCAATACCCCTGATGTCTTCACTGTGGTGCCCCAGGGCAGCATTTATGTCCGCTCCCGGCTCCCCGGCGATGCTATCCGCCTCAGCGGCGGCACCAAAAGCATCAAAAAGCTCTTTATCGACAGAAAAATTCCTGCCTCCCGCCGGGAGAGTATCCCCATTCTCTGTGATGAGGCAGGCATTTTAGGCATCCCCGGCATCGGTGTCAACCTGGACCGGGCTGCCCATACACTCCCCGCAACCGCAATCCGATTCCAACCGTAAAAATCAGCAGATGCTGTGAAAGAAAGTAGAGGTTTCGTTATGCTGCAAAACATCAGCAAGGTCCTGCTGTCCGAAGAGCAGGTTCAGAGCCGCGTCAAGGAGCTGGCAAGCCAGCTGTCCGAAGAGTACAAGGGCAAGGACCCCATTTTTGTGGGCGTTCTGAAGGGTGTTGTCATGTTCTATGCGGATTTTCTGAAGAATTTCACCGAGGAATGTGAAATGGACTTCATGTGGATCAGCTCCTACGTGGGCACCAATTCCTCCGGAATGGTAGTCCGTCAGGATCTTTCCAAGAACATCGAAGGCCGCCATGTGGTCATTCTGGAGGACATTTTTGACACCGGCAATTCCCTGCAGTTTACCTATGAGCATCTTCTGAGCAAGAACCCCGCTTCTCTGAAAATCTGCACTTTCCTGGATAAGCCCGAACGCCGCCGGGCAGGCATCACCGTCAAGGCCGACTACACCGGCTATGTGATCCCCAACGAATTTGTGGTGGGCTACGGTCTGGACTTTAACGAGCATTACCGCAATCTGCCCTTTATCGGCGTTCTGCGCCCTGAAGCATACCAAAAGTAATAAGGAGTAACCCGCATTGAAAAACCGCAGAGCCATTCCCCTGATTATCTATCTGATCATCCTGGCCGTCGCCTTTACCTGGATGTCCGGCATGTTCAGCTCCGACCGAAATGCCATCCCCTATTCTCAGGTCGTTTCCATGTTCGAGAAAGAACAGGTCCGGAGCTTCCTGATCCAGGGCGATCGTCTTACCATGTATCTGAATACCCCCTACGACGGAGAAACCGCCGTCGTTACCAATCTTGCCGATCCGGAAGGCTTCCGCAATGAGATGACGGAGCTGTTCCGGCAGCAGACGGAGGCCGGCATCCTCCAGAGCTACGATTTTGTTTCTGTGGAGGAGGGTTCTCCCTACGATATCGTGCTGCCCCTGCTGATCGTGGGCATGGTGCTGCTCTTTGTCTGGGCCATGATGATGGGCCGGATGAACAGCAACAACCCCATGCAGAATTTCGGCAAAGCCCGGACTGTTCTGGGCGTCCCCGACAGCCAGAAGGTCACTTTCGACGATGTGGCCGGTGCTGACGAGGAAAAGGCGGAACTTCAGGAGGTTGTGGATTTCCTCCGCAATCCCGAAAAATTCACCGCCATCGGCGCCCGGATCCCCCACGGCATGCTGCTGGTTGGCCCTCCCGGCACCGGCAAGACCCTGCTGGCCAGAGCCGTTGCCGGCGAAGCCGATGTGCAGTTTCTGAGCATCTCCGGCTCCGACTTTGTGGAAATGTACGTCGGTGTCGGTGCCAGCCGTGTCCGTGACCTCTTCGACCAGGCCAAGAAGGTGGCACCTGCCATCATCTTCATCGATGAGATCGATGCCGTGGGCCGCAAGCGCGGCAGCGGTCTCGGCGGCGGCCACGACGAAAAGGAACAGACCTTAAACCAGCTGCTGGTGGAAATGGACGGCTTCGCCAAGAATGAGGGCGTCATCGTTCTGGCCGCCACCAACCGGCCCGATATCCTGGATCCTGCGCTGCTGCGGCCCGGCCGTTTCGACCGTCAGATCCATGTGGGCCGTCCCGATGTGAAGGGCCGTGAGGACATTCTGAAGGTCCATGCCCGGAACAAGCGGCTGGATGCCACCGTGAACCTGAAGACCATTGCCCGGGCCACCGTGGGCTTTACCGGTGCGGATCTGAGCAACCTGCTGAACGAGGCCGCCATTATGGCTGCCCGGGAGAACCGGCCCGTGCTGAACATGGACGATCTGAACAATGCCATGATGAAGATCATGGCCGGTCCCGAGAAAAAGAGCCGGGTCCGGAACCGGAAGGATCTGAAGGAAACCGCCATCCACGAGGCAGGCCATGCCGTTGCCATGTACCACCTGCCCACCCAGGATTCCGTCCGCCACATTACCATCATTCCCCGGGGCAACAGCCTGGGTGCCACCTGGTATCTGCCCAAGGATGATTCTGCCAGCATGACCCGCAATCAGATGTACGAAGAGATCGTCAGCCTGCTGGGCGGCCGTGTGGCCGAGGCCCTGTTTGTGGGTGATATTTCCGTAGGCGCCTCCAACGACATCGACCGGGCAACCAAGCTTGCCAAGGATATGGTGGCCCGCTATGGCATGTGCGAGCGGCTGGGCACCGTCAGCTACCTGGGCGGCGATGAGCTCTTTATCGGCCGGGACTACCAGACCACCAAGAGCTACTCCGAGGCCGTTGCCGGTACCATCGATGAGGAAGTGAAGAAGCTCATCGACAAGGCCTATGCCCACTGCAAGCAGATCCTGGAAGACAATGCCGAAAAGCTCCATGAGATCGTGGACTATCTGCTGGAGCATGAGAGCATGACCGGCGATCAGTTTGCCGCCTGCATGGAAAACAAGGAAATCGAGGAAGCCTCCACCACCTCCCTCTTTGACGGTTTCGAAGCAGAAGATCAGACGGAAGAGCTTCCTTCCGCACCTGCCGCTGAACCCACCGAAGAATAACATGGATCCCTGCCGTGAAAACGGCAGGGATTTTTTATTTGCATTACAACCGCAGATTTGCTATAATATTTAAAATATGCTTTGGAGGGTAACCATGGAAATCGACAAGCTGAAACTCCAGATCGGCGCCAACATTGCCATGCACCGCAAGCAGGCTGGGCTGACCCAGGCCGGTCTTGCCGAGAAACTGAATTATTCGGACAAAGCCGTTTCCAAATGGGAGCGGGGTGAATCCGTGCCCGATGTGCTGACTCTGGCCATGCTGGCAGAATGCTTCGAGATCACCGTCAACGATCTTCTGACTGACCCGGAGGCTCTGCCGGAAAACCCCACAAATCTGGAAGCCGCCATGACCAAGGTATCCGAGAAAGCCCTGAAGCGCAAAGCCGACAAGGGTATCATCCTGAAGCTGTCATCCCTGCTGGTCTGGTTTGTTGCACTGTTTTTCTATGTGATTCTCTCCTATTTTGAAGTTACAAAGCCTTTCAGCGGCATTTTCTTTGCCTATGCCATTCCGGCCAATGCCATCGTTCTGCTGAGCCTGCGCTCTGCCTGGCGTGATTTCCGCTGGAATAAGGCTCTGATCTCCATCATTGTCTGGGGAAGCCTGCTGAGCCTGTATGTGACCTTCTACGTTTTCTGGCATGTCCATCTGTGGAAGCTGTTCCTGCTGGGTATCCCCGGCCAGATCGCCATTCTGCTCTGGTTCCGGCTGTTCCGCCCGGCAAAGGAGAAGAATCCCCCTGAGGAAATCAAACATGACGAAAGCTGAGCTTCGGGACCGGATCCGCAGGCAAAAGCGCAGCATGACAGACTCTGAGATTGAAGAGAAAAGCGCCCATCTGGTGGCGCAGTTTCTGGAATCCCGGCAGTACCGCAATGCCAAAACCCTCTACGGCTACTTAAGTTTCAACCAGGAGGTCCGGACCCTGCCCATTTTGGAGCAGGCGCTGAAGGACGGAAAACGGGTCGCCCTTCCCAAATGCGACGAAAAAGAAATGCGTTTTATTTATCTCAGCGATCTGACACAGGTGCAGAAAAGCTCCATCGGTGCCCCGGAACCCATCACTGACGGCCCGGTTGGAGACGACGAAACCGCCCTGGTGCTGGTGCCCGGGCTGGCCTTTGATAAAAATGGGTACCGGGTGGGCTACGGCGGCGGCTATTACGACAAATTCCTGTCCCGGGAGCCTCACCACCCCACGGTGGCCCTGTGCTTTGATTTTCAGATTCTGGAGCAGCTTCCGGTGGAGGCCTATGACATTCCGGCAGATCTGATTCTGTGGGCATAACCGAAAAACCGCTGAACAGGGCTTTGGGTTCTTTCAGCGGTTATCTTACATCTGCAAAGGAGCATCCATTATGAGCATTATGGCTATGGTGATCATCGCAGCGCTGACCTTCGGCGTCTGCTTCCTGTTTGACAAGGGCTTCACCCGGCTTTTCCGCGGCAAGACGCAGCACCGCACCGGCCTGTCGGTCCGGGCCAGCAAGCACTATGCCTCCATCGGTCTTGTGCTGTGCGTTCTGGGCATTGCGGCTGTTTTTGTGGGTCTGTCCGGCAATATGGCGCTGCTCATCGGCGGTCTGCTGATTCTGGTCATGGGTGTCGGGCTGATCACCTATTACATGACCTTCGGCATTTTCTATGACGAAGATACCTTTCTTCTTGCCACCTTCGGCAAGAAAAGCGTTACTTACCGCTTCGGGGATATCCGGTTTCAGCAGCTGTATCTGATTCAGGGCGGCAGCACCCTGGTGGAGCTGCATTTATCCGACGGCCGGGCTGTCAGCATTCACACCCGGATGGACGGAGCCTATCCCTTTCTGAACCACGCATTTTCCGCCTGGTGCCGCCAGACCGGCCGGAATCCGGAGGACTGTTCCTTCCATGATCCCGCAGGTCACCTGTGGTTCCCGTCTGAGGAGGAAGTATAATGGCTCATATTCCCAACTGCAACACCGACCAGCTGGAGCTGGTGACCTTCCGGCAGGCACTGGATGCCGCCAATGTCCCGAGCCCGGATTACGATGTAACAAAATGGCTCTATGCTCCGCCCTTTTATTCAGAGTACCGGTACATTCTGGGCACCCGGGGGAAAAATCCCCTCATCTGCATCGGCATCAATCCCTCCACCGCAGAGCCGGACAATCTGGACAACACCCTGAAATCCGTGGAGCGGATCGCCCTGGGTAACGGATTTGATTCTTTTATCATGTTCAATGTCTACGCCCAGCGGGCCACTTCACCGGACGACATGGAGAAAACCTGCAATCTGCAGCTTCATAAAGAGAATCTGGAAGCCTTTCGGTATGTGCTGTCCATTTCCGAAAAGCCTGCCGTCTGGGCCGCCTGGGGTGCCATCATCGAAAAGCGGAAGTATCTGCCCTGCTGTGTCCGGGATATGCTGGAATCCGGCAAAGAATTCGGTGCCCAGTGGTACTGCGCCGGAGCGATTACCAAAAAGGGCCACCCCCATCACCCACTTTACTTAAGAAAAGACGAAAAACTGAAGCCTTTCGACGTTTCGACCTATTTAGACACCCTTTAAGGAGTATACTATGAACGGATGCGAATGCGATACCTGTTGGTATTATGATTATGATGAGGAATATGATGAATATTTCTGCATGATGGACCTGGACGAGGACGAGGTATACCGTTTCTTCGCCAGTCCCGGCGGTCGCTGTCCTTATCATCGGCAGGGTGACGATTACACCCTGGCTAGGAGGCAGTAATATGAAATACAGATGGCTGGTATTGGGTTTTACCCTGTTTTTGCTGTGGGGCTGTGCGGCTCCGCCGGAACCGGAAACCCTGCCCGCTACCGAACCGGAAGGCACTGCGGCAGTTACGGAAGCCGCGGTGCCTTCCGGTCTTTATCTGCCGGACAGCAATATGGAGCTGGCCACGGAAGGGGCTCTGCAAATCTTCCCCCTGGGCCATATCGATGCCCGGGGTATCCGCTTTTGGGGAGATGATATCCTTGTTTTTTCCGGAACGGATTCCACGGTTCTGACGCTGCTTTCCGGGGATGACCGCTACACATCCGCCGGTCGGGAGCTGGACTGCAGCCTTTCTCCCGACGGTCCCGGCGTATCCGTTACCCGGGAAGGTCTCTCCTATTATGATGCCGCTGCCGGAGCGCTGGTAATGCTAGATAAAGAGTTGGAAGAAACAGAGAGAATCCCGATTCCGAATCATCCTGCTGCCGTTGCGCTGGACCGGAACCGGGTATATTACTGCACCGGCGACGGGCTGCGGGTACTGGAGCCGGAAAGCGGCATCGACCGGCTGCTGAAGCAGATGTCCTTTCCCCACCAGGAGCTGACCGGAATTCACCGGGATGGCACTGTGCTGGAATGCAGCATCCGCTATGAAGACGGCTTCTCCCACCTGCTGTATTTATCCGCCAACAACGGCAGCCTTCTGTATGAAACCGCCGGGCCGCTGTTTCTGCACACCGAAAAAGACTTTTATTTTACCATCCGTTCCGACGGGAATTACCGGGAACTGCTGTCCGGTTCCAGCCATTTCGGGCCTTCCCTTCTGGTTACGGATCACAAGGATCCTTTGATTGAACCGGTTTCCGGTTCTCCTTCCGCCATAATTACAATGCCCGATGCGGATGGACAAAGCACCCTGCTGGATTACTATGATCTGGAGTCCGGTCACCGGCCTTATCAAATCACAGCCCCGGGGAGCATCCAGCCCCGGAGCATCCTGGCAGATCCTTCAGAAAAGGCCCTTTGGTTTTTGTACCGGGATGCACAGCAGACAGATATTCTGTGCCGCTGGAATCTTACCCGGAGCGAAACGGCAGATTCTGTGTCCTATCTGCGGCCCCGCAGCACCTTGGAAGCCCCGGATTGGGAAGGTCTGCAGCACTGTCAGACAGAAGCCGATGCCATAGGCGAAAAGCACGGTGTCCGCATTCTGATCTGGCAGGATGCGGTCTGTACACCTCCCGTCGGTCACGCACTGATTCCGGAATACCAGGTGCCTCTGATTGAATCCTGTCTGAAGCAGCTGGATCAGCTGCTTTCCCGGTATCCGGCAGGTTTCCTGGAAGAAGCGGCCTCCAATACAGGAAACGGCCGTCTTACAATCTGTCTGGTCCGGGCCATTGAAGCAGACCCCGGTTCCGGCGTTGCGGCTCATGCCGGTTCTTTACAGTACTGGGACAATCAGGCCAATGCCTACCTGGCGGTGGCTGCAACCGATTTCATGGAGCAGGCCCTCTATCATGGGCTGTTTCATTTTCTGGAAAGCTATCTGCTGTGCAACAGTAAGTCCTGCGATGACTGGCAGCATCTGAATCCCAAAGATTTTGACTATGCTTACGATTACACCGTCAATCTCTCCCTGGACGATCCGGATCTGATTTCGGGAGAAAGCCGGGCCTTTACCGACTGTTTCGCCATGAGCTATCCCCGGGAGGACCGGGCCCGGGTCATGGAATACGCCATGACACCGGGACAGGCTGATTGCTTTTCCTCTGCCACCATGCAGAAAAAACTGCGGACTTTGTGTCTTGGAATCCGGGAGGCCTTTTCCTTGGACTCCGACACGGTGTATCCCTGGGAGCAGTATCTGGCCGAACCCATCGCACCGTAACAGCAAACCCCCGATTGCCGAAAGCAATCGGGGGTAATTTACTGTATTTTAGCCGACTCCGCCTGTGAATAACCCCTCCGTCTCTGCCGGGGGCTCAAACATCACATCCTGCAAAATCTTAGCATTTTTCGAAATATTCGGAACCAGCACTGCCATGTCGTTGATTCTTGCATCTTTGTAGGCGCCATCTGCCGGAATCCGCTGGGTAACGATCTGTGCATTAGCCAGCATGGGGAACAGGCTGACCACATGGTTCATAATCTCATCCTTGGTCATATTGGTGGTAACCATGGGCAAAATATCATCCATCATGCCGATCAGCTCCGGCAGACTCAGTTCCTTATAGCGGTTGAGCAGAATCGTCAGCACGATCCGCTGCCGGTTGGTCCGTCCGAAGTCTCCCTTGGCATCTTTCCGGAACCGGGAGTACCACAGCGCCTCTTTGCCGTTAAGGGTCTGGACACCGGTTTTCAGCTTGCTGCCGGCCTTAAGATTAATAAAGTCAGCCTCCTTGGAATTGAGTTCCAGTTCAATACCGCCAAGAAGGTCGATCAGCTTTTCAAAATTGGAAAAATCAATTTCCACTGCGCCGTCTGCTTCCACACCGAAATTCTGACTGATGGTCCTGTTCAGCAGCTGCATACCGCCAAAGGTATAGGAAACATTGATGCGGTTACTCTTGTGGCCGGGGATCTTCACATACATATCCCGCATGATGGAGGTCAGCGTGATGGTATTGGTATGCTTATTGAACGTACACAGGATCATGGAATCGGAACGGGCCACATCGCCGCTCTGGTAATCTGCTCCAATCAGCAGAATGTTCACCACATTCTCCTTATCCACTTCCACCTGGGCCGCCGACTCCAGTTCCACATCTTCTTCCTTCAGTTCCGGGCCGGTAAAATCCGGATCGATGGTTTCCGTTTCCCTGTAAATTGCATCAATTTCTTCCTGGGATAAGGTCGGTACCGTGGCATCGGGATCCACATAGTTGACCTTGCTCAGCAGGTATTCCGCATAAACAGTACAGCCCAGCATCACTGCAAAAACCAGTCCCAGCACAATGCATACTGCAATCAAGGTCGACCGCAGCATGACGCCGTTTGTTTTCTTTTTTCTATCCATAGCTTGCCTCCTGCAAGAACACTGCGACAAATTGCTTAACAGATTAATTATATTGGATTTGCCACCAATTTTCTACTGCTATTTTCCACAGCGTTTTCCGTATTTCTCCCTATAATTTGTATATTATCCATGCAATTTACACAATCTGCTCCAGATTCATCCGCTCGGCAATCCGGGAAATAAATGCGGAGTTTGTGGGGCGCTCAGGGCTTGCGTCGGACGTACAGGGAAAATACTGCCGCCAGACAGTCTCCTCCCGCTGATCCCAGGCTTTGCCGATGGCACTGCGGATGGACCGTTCCACCTGAATACCTGTGGCATCAAAGAGTTTTCCCACTTTGGGATAAAGCTCCTTGGTCACCATCTGACCGGGGCAGCGCATGGTTTCCAGGATTGCCTCCCGCAGATAACCGTAGCCCCGCAGCTTTGTGGAAAAGCCCAGCGCCAGCAGGGTATTGGAAACCGCCGTCCGGGGATCCTGGTGCAGGGTTTCCGCCGGATTCAGGTGCTCCGTCAGATCCTTCAGCCGGGCCAGGGTTGCCCGGACATCGCAGGGTTTGACCATCATATAGCCCACACCCAGCCGGTGGGCAGATTCTGCCAGATAGTCGCTGGCGAATTTCGTGGTTGCCAGAACTGTCGGGTGAACACCGGCATCGGAGGCATCCTGCAGGATGCTGATCCCATCCAAACCCGGGAGCATCATGTCCAGCACCACAAGATCGGGCTTGAAGCGCAGCATGGTCTGCAGGGTTTCCTTGCCTTCCTGGCAGACCCGGATCCGGTACATTCCTCTGGCCTGCTCTGTCAGTGCCATGCGGAATTCCTCGCCGGCATCCGCAATCAGCAGCTTCAGCATCTCCAAGCTTCCGATCCCCTCCCTCTGGTTTCTTTACCAATAGAATAGCATACCGGAAGCATTATTTCAATTCCATAACCCCATGGTAAAAATCGCGTTTTTTCGACAAACAAAAAAGCAGGCCTGCCCATCGGACAGACCTGCCTTTATTATTTCATTAATCCTGGCCGCCGAAGAAGAATTCAAACCATTCCTCGTAGCTGCCGTCCTGGGGCATCTGGCCCTCCGGCTGTTCCTGGGGGACCGCCGCGGAAGTATCCACAGGCTTTTCATCCAGGGTAATCTGCATGGTCACTTCCGCACCGCCACGGTAGACAGTGATCTCAGTGGTATCGCCGGCCTTGAAGTTACGCAGGGCCCGGGTCAGATCCGTCAGACGCTCCACCTTGTAATCGCCCAGCTTCACGATGATATCCTTTGCCCGGAGGCCTGCCTTTTCAGCGCAGTAGCCGGGGGTGATCTCCTGGATATACACGCCCACAGGGAAGCCGTAATAGGCAGCAGTCTGCTCATCCATATCGCTGACCATCACGCCCAGGTACGCACCGGTCACATAGCCGTAGTCCTTCAGATCGTTGAGCATGCCGATCACATCGTCGATGGGGATAGCGAAGCCGATGCTTTCGATGGAGGCACCGGAGGAAGAGGCGCCGGAATACTTGGCGGTGGTGATGCCCACCACTTCACCCTTCATGTTGAACAGAGGACCGCCGGAATTGCCGGAGTTGATGGCGGCATCGGTCTGGATCATGTTGATGATGGTGTTGTCGGTGGTCACATCCCGGTCCTTGGCGCTGACATAGCCCACCGTCATGGTGGAAGTCAGATCGCCCAGCGGGTTGCCGATGGCAACCACCTGATCGCCTACGATCAGATCGTTGCTGGAACCGATGGTAACTGCGGGAAGGCCTTCTGCCTCCACCTTCAGCACTGCCACATCGTTGGCGCTGTCGGAGCCCACCAGCTTTGCCTCCAGCTTCTCACCGGCGTGAGTGGAAACCGTCACGGAAGTGGCACCCTCCACCACATGGGCATTGGTGACCACATAACCGTTTTCCGTCAGGATAAAGCCGGAACCGAAGGAGGTTCCGGTGACCACCTGGCCAAAGCCGGAGGACTGCACCTCGCAGGAGATCAGCACCACGCTCTGGACATTCTTGGCATAGACCTGGCCGGGAGTCAGACCCTCACCGACGGCCACGGTGCCGGAAATGGAGTTACCCCGTGCCGCAGCATCGATCTGTCTGCGCAGATCCTCCATCTGGACAGTCTGCATTTCCACCCTGGAGATAATCTCGTCGGTACGTTCCTCCCAGCGGTTATTCACCATTGCAGCGGTGATACCGCAGCTGCCTGCCACCAGAGCCAGGATCAAAACGGCACTCAGCACCGTTTTCCAGATCTTTCCGGAATTGGCGCTGCGGACCTTTTTGGGCTTTTCCGGAGGGTACTGGGGCGGCACCGGAGGCACATAGGTATTGCGGTAGGGATTGGGTTCCGGCTGACGGTTCGTCACGTAAGGAGAATCCGCGAAGGGAGATTCCTTACGGCCCACACCCTGGCCACTGTAGGGCTGGCTGACAGGGGGCTGCTCCGGCTGGGGTCCGGTGATTTCAGGTTCCGGACGGAACTCGTTGTTTTCGTAATTTTCCATGGGTATCCTCCCTATGTCTTTTCTTCAAATATAAGCAACACTTATGAAGAAAATATGTACTGTGCTGAAATGTTTTTTTAACAGAAACTGAAAAAATCTTCAGCGGATCCTTCCGGATTCTTCACTCTATCATAAAGGTTTTCCCATATTTCGTCAAGGAAAAAAGCGATCTGCGGCGGCAAAAGCCGCCGCAGGGCAAAAGATCATCTCTTGCGGAAGGATTTGCAGTCGGTGCACTGATCCTGAGTGGGATTTGCCTCATGGGTACCCACCAGGATTCGGTCCAGAGAGCAGTAGTTCTCACTGTCGCAGTGGTAGGCGCAGGACTGAACGGTGCATTCGATGCACTTGTTTGCATGGCAGTTCATGGTCATTTCCTCCTTTTTGTTTGGTACGGCATTAGTATGGCACACTGTCAGGAAACAAAACGTGGAAAGAATTTCCTTTTTCTTGCTTTTTGCCCTTGCCCATGTTATGATGTGGCTGAAATTCAACGACAAACTACAGTTTATCGGGCAGTTTTGGGATACGGATTGCCACACCAGTGTGCGCACTGGTTCGCAATGACATAAATACTTGTTAGCTGTCCGCGCAAAAATCGGCGCAATCGGCTTCGATATACATGTCATTGCGAGGAGCGCGTAGCGCGACGTGGCAATCCGTTCTCCTCGATAAATACCAATTGAACTCCGCGCTACCGTATCGGGAAGAAACCCCGGATCCAGCACAATCCAAAGTCACGCCTCTGCCCGCCGGGGCATCCCGGCAACTTCCAATTTGTCTTTCTTAAGGAGAACACACATCATGGCTAAAATTGCCCCTTCTATTCTTTCTGCCGATTTTGTGAACCTGGAGCGGGATATCCGGGCACTGAAGGAAAACGGCGCCGATTTCGTCCATGTGGACATTATGGACGGCATCTTCGTTCCCAATATTTCCATCGGCATCCCTGTTGTTGCCGCAATCCGGCGCATCACCGATCTTCCCCTGGATGTGCATCTGATGATCGACAGACCCCTGCGGTATGTGGAGGAATTCATCAAGGCCGGCGCAGATTTTCTGACCATCCACATCGAAGCCGACCAGCCCCAGAACACCCTGGAGGCCCTGGACAAAATCCATGAACTGGGCTGCAAGGCAGGCATTGTCCTCAAGCCCAAAACCCCCGCGGAAGCCGCCATTCCCTATCTGGAAAAATGCGACATGATTCTGGTGATGACAGTGGAGCCCGGCTTCGGCGGCCAGAAGTTCATGGCGGACATGATGCCCAAGGTTCAGCAGCTGAAGGAGTGGATGGAAGACATCAACCCCGACTGTCTCATCGAAGTGGACGGTGGCGTGGACAGCAATACCCACACCGTCTGCAAGGAAAGCGGCGCCAATGTGCTGGTTGCCGGCTCCGCCTACTTCAAGGCGGCGGACAAGGCCTCTTTTGTGAAGCTGATTCAGTCCTAAATATATATCGGGCGGGTTTTTACCCGCCCGTTTTTATTCGCTATTTTTATAGCGACAGCGAAACGTTTCCAATTGACATTTATGCCCCATTTGATTATAATGGTATCTGGAAAATCCCGGATTTCGGGCTTTCCGACTATGTAAATCCAAAGGCGGAGGAAACCGCCTTTTGAAAGAAAGGAATTTATGCCATGATTTATAGTGCAGAAGTACAGCATATGTGCTCCGTGGCCAAGGGTGCCTATCACGGTCCCGCTCCCATTCCCGAAGAGGGCAAGTGGGTTCAGGTCAAGGAAATTAAGGATGTCTCCGGTTTCACCCACGGCATCGGCTGGTGCGCTCCCCAGCAGGGCTGCTGCAAGCTGACCCTGAACGTCAAGGAAGGCATCATCGAAGAGGCTCTGGTTGAGACTCTGGGCTGCTCCGGTATGACCCACTCCGCCGCTATGGCTTCCGAGATCCTGATCGGCAAGACCCTCCTGGAGGCTCTGAACACCGACCTGGTCTGCGACGCCATCAACACCGCAATGCGCGAACTGTTCCTGCAGATCGTTTACGGCCGTTCCCAGTCCGCTTTCTCCGAAGACGGTCTGGCTGTGGGCGCTTCTCTGGAAGACCTGGGCAAGGGTCTGCGCAGCCAGGTTGGCACCATGTTTGCTACCAAGGCTAAGGGCCCCCGTTACCTGGAAATGGCTGAAGGCTATGTTACCCGCATCGCTCTGGATGAAGAGAACCTGATCACCGGTTACGAATTCATCAACCTGGGCAAGATGATGGACTTCATCAAGAAGGGCGACGACGCAAACGTGGCTCTGCAGAAGGCAAAGGGCTCCTACGGCCGCTTCGCTGACGCTGCCAAGTACATCGACCCCCGTCACGAATAAGAGGAGGACTACACAATGGCTTTGTTTGAAGGTTACGAAAGAAAAATCGACAAGATCAACGGTGTCCTCGCTCAGTACGGCCTGGCTTCCGTTGAAGAGTGCCGCGAGATCTGCACCGCAAAGGGCTTTGATCCCTATGAAATCGTTAAGGGCATTCAGCCCATCGCTTTCGAGGACGTGGCAT
Source organism: Oscillospiraceae bacterium (assembly GCA_015068305.1). Lineage (GTDB taxonomy): Bacteria > Bacillota > Clostridia > Oscillospirales > Oscillospiraceae > Faecousia. The sequence continues at coordinate 6,182 of SVKV01000015.1, read as the reverse complement.
GGGCCTACTGCGTCGGCGCTGCCATCGCTCTGAAGAAGGGTGTCAAGAACGCTGCCGAAGCTGCTGAGGCCATCGGCATCGGTCTGCAGGCATTCTGCATCCCCGGCTCCGTCGCCGAAGACCGCAAGGTCGGTCTGGGCCACGGCAACCTGGGCGCTATGCTGCTGCGTGACGAGACCAAGTGCTTCGCATTCCTGGCCGGCCACGAGTCCTTCGCTGCCGCTGAAGGCGCCATCGGCATTGCCCGCTCCGCCAACAAGGCCCGTAAGGAACCCCTGCGGGTCATCCTGAACGGCCTGGGCAAGGACGCTGCTCAGATCATCTCCCGGATCAACGGCTTCACCTATGTGCAGACCAAGTTCGACTACTACACCGGCGAGCTGACCATCGTCAACAAGATCCCCTACTCCAAGGGCGAGCGCGCTGCCGTCAACTGCTACGGCTGTGACGATGTCCGCGAGGGTGTTGCCATCATGCACCACGAGGGTGTTGACGTTTCCATCACCGGTAACTCCACCAACCCCACCCGCTTCCAGCACCCCGTTGCAGGTACCTACAAGAAGGAATGCATCGAGCAGGGCAAGAAGTACTTCTCCGTCGCTTCCGGCGGCGGCACCGGCCGTACTCTGCATCCCGACAACATGGCTGCAGGTCCCGCTTCCTACGGTCTGACCGACACCATGGGCCGTATGCACGGTGATGCTCAGTTCGCAGGTTCCTCCTCCGTCCCCGCCCACGTTGAGATGATGGGCTTCCTGGGCGCTGGTAACAACCCCATGGTCGGTATGACCGTTTCCGTGGCTGTCGCTGTTGAGGAGTCTCTGAAGAAGTAAGGGAAAACCCTTATTTTGGGGTCTGAAAAGTTCAAACCCCACTTTTCGCAAAAATAACACAAGGAAGCACATCCTACTCTCCAAAAGAGTCATGATGTGCTTCCTATTTTTGTGTTTTTAGGGGTGTTTTTATGAAGAAAATGAGGATGTGCTTCCCAAGGGAAAAGACTTTCGCTGACGGTTTTGCCGAATACATTCTGGACTGTAAAGCAAGGAACCTGCGGGACGGAACAATTCACCACTACCAAGAGTCAATCAAGCAAATCTACAAGAGAATCCCGCCCGATACGCCCATTTCCTCCATGAATAAGCAGACCATGACGGACTTCTACATTGCCCTGCGGGATGACCCGGATTTGAATGAAGTCACGATGGGAACCTATGCCAGAGATTTGAAAACGTTGATGCGGTTCTTTATGAAATGCCAGTATCTCCCGCACTTTGAGATACAACTTCCAAAAGCGGACAAGGCTCCCATCCAGACCTATACAGACGATGAACTGCGCAAACTCTTGAAAAAGCCCGATGTCCGCAAGTGTATCTTCTCCACCTACCGCAGTTGGGTGATTGTCAATTTTCTGCTCTCTACTGGCATCCGGCAAAACAGTCTTGTGAATATCAAAATCAGAGACGTGGATTTTGATAACTCGGTGGTTTATGTGAATACCACAAAGAACCGCAAGCCATTGATTATCCCGCTGAATGAGGACATCATCAAAATCCTACAAGAATATCTCCAATACCGTGGCGGGGGCATGGAAGATTGGCTTTTCTGCTCCGTCTATGGCAAGCAACTCACCAGAAGCAGTTGTTATCATGCCATTTGGGACTACTGCCATGAACGGGGATTGGAACAGACGGGTGTTCATCGCTTCCGGCATACATTCGCTAAGAAGTGGGCGACAATGGGCGGTTCTGTGGTCACTCTCCAAAAGATACTCGGACACAGTAGCCTTGCCATTACGGAAAACTACTTGAATGTTCTGACAAGCGATCTCCAAAAGGACATTGAGAAAGTGAATATCATCCGCAGTCTGAAACAGGAACGGGTCAAAATGCGTGCGTAGGGCATCATCTCACATCATCTCGGCATCATCTTTCATCAACTGCATATCAAATGGGGAGAAGTCTTTACTTCTCCCCATCATCTTTATACATGTCAGAACATCGCTCAATGAAATCCCGCATTTTATCAACTGCGGCTGCAGGCGAAAGGATCTTCGCACCCCGTCCAAAAGTGGCAATCCACGCAAAGAAGGGCGGTGACAACTCAACGGGCAGAAGGACAATAAAATGCTTGTCATCCTCCGGCACAAGGATGGTATTTTTGCCGAACTGGTCAATGACGGCATCGGCTAAGTGATTGCTAAACCGCACACGCACCTTTATTTGCTCACCGTGGAACATCTGGAAAACCTTGTATTCCTTTGCTGTGATGGCTTCGGCCTTGAACTCCTTCTCTCCGTCTCTTTCCTCTTGGAGGGGATTGGAGATACGTTCCATGCGGTCAATGCGGAAAGTGCGGAACACGCCCTTTTCCGTGTAGGCATAGAGGTAATAATTTCCGTTGTCCCAGAGCATTGCGTAAGGGCTTACGGTATAGAAATCGCCGTTTTTTGAATACTTTTTGGGGTTCGCCCGGTTCGGAGTATAGTGGAAGTAGCGAAAGCTGATTTTTAGGTTTCGTGCGATAGCGGAGTGGATGCGGTCTGCTTCCCGCACTACATCATCGTTTGCGCTCCGCACACGGTCGGAAACCCAGGCGTGGCGGTCGGTGAGACTGGGGCGGGTATAGACATCTCCCAACTTTGCTATCTTCTGGCTGATTGTCCGGGCTTCGGTCTGGGTGATGAACTTGGAGGACTGGATGCTGTCCACCATAAGGCGAAGTTCGTAGGGCTTGAACTCCGGCTCTGTGATGTAGTAGCCCCATCGTTTGGCATCATACACCACGGGAACGCCGAAATCATCATGGAGCCGGAGAATATCGTTGTAGATGGTTTTGGTGGATGCTTCAATGTTCTTTGTCAAAAGGAAGTCTTGGATGCGGTTGGCGTTTTGGGGATGCTCCTTTGTGGCGTGGGCGTAGAGAAAATCCCGGATGTAAAGCAGCTTCACGCCCTGCCTGGAGGAACGCCCGCCCCGTGTCGGCCCCTGTGCTTTCTTCTTCTGGTTTAGTTCCCGAACCCGTTTGTTTATTTCTTCCCGGCTCAGTCCCCACTTTTCATCAGCGGCCATCTGCTCACATCCTTTGTAGTTTTCTGTTAGTATAGCATACCAGAAGAAAAGAGAAAAGCCAATATTCCATGAACTGATTGATTTTTCGAGGCTTTTATGATATCATATTTTTGCGACGCAATTCAATAAGGAAATCCGCAGGGAATGTGTTTTTGCTTTGGCAAAAACGCATTCTCCGCTTTGCGTTCCCTGCGGGATCCGAAGAATTGCGTCGCGGCAATGGAGCTATGCGTTTTTCAGTGCGTAGCTTCGGCTACGCACTTTTTTATTTTTTAGAAAGAAGGAAGTAAAAATGAAAAAAGCATTATCCCTGCTTTTGGCACTTGTTATGTGCTTGATCCTGTGTGCTTGTGGAAAAGATATACCAGCAGAAGAAGTAATAACCAATACACAAAATGTTGCCGTTATCAATGAAGCACCCTCAACCACAGACGATTCTACTAATCAAGAGGAACCTGAGGAGAGTGTCTGTCAAACAGAAAGTCTCGAAGCGGTTAGAACTACTGAATTGGTAGAGATATTATGTGGCGGTAAATGGATTGCGGCGGATGGGAATATCTCCGATAGTTACCCAACGGAGATGTGTTTTTTTGAAGATGGCACAATGACATACAAAACCGCACAAGGCGACGAACATATTGAGTCATGGATTTTCTCACATTATGTTATCAACGGAGAGATAGAGGGACAACCTGGGTTTTCGCCTGCCGCTGAACCAGGGTTGATAGAGTATTCCAATGAACATGGGCGATACCATTTCCAATGTGGTGAATTAACAATTAATCTTCCCATGATAGTCGGTATGGGTATTGATGGTGAATATATTATAAACGACTTTGGATGGGCCTATAAAAAGATTATAGAGTAAAACACAAGAATAGGAGCAGACGAAATCGCCTGCTCCTACTTTTATGTCTCCAAAAGTGAAATGTATTTGTAGGTTGTGGTTCTGCTCAAATCACAAACCCTTGCCAATTCGCTGACATTCAACTGCTTATTCTTGTATGCGGGGTAGTGGCGGAGGAAGATAGGCGGGATGTCCTCTTTGCTCACTTGCGGGCGCCCGATCCGCTTCCCCTTTGACCTGGCATTCTCCATCCCGGATCGGACACGGGAGCGAATCATAGCCAGTTCCAACTGACTGAACACACCCGCCATTTGAAGAAATGCTTCGCTCATGGGGTCGGCTTGTCCGTTCCGGCAATCCAGGGTGATGCTGCCCACAATCACCAGCCGCAAATGCTTCTCCCGGATGATCTCAATGATCTCGCATAACTGCTGTGTGCTTCTGGCGAGACGGGAGACTTCCAGAACGATGATGGTATCACCCGGCTGTGCCTGGGCGAACATCTGGGCTTGCTGGCTCTTGACCTTGGCATCGCCGTGTTCGTATTCCATGAAAATCTCCACGGCTCCTGCGGCTTTCAGTTCCCGCACCTGTCGGTTGATGTCCTGCCGGGTTTCGTTGGTGCTACATCTGGAATAACCGTAATCCATAACTCTTTCTCCTTCTGGTGGGCGGGGATGTTTCCCCGCCCTTCTTATGCGCTGATGGTGAAGCGGCGGCTTGCGACCTGCTTCGTGTAAGCCTTGTATAGGTCGGGCAGAACCTTCTTGAAAGAGGTGCTGTCAAAGCGGTTGGAGAGAACGGAGGTGTAGCGGACGATGTAGTGTCCGGCAATCAGTTCTTCTACCTCTCTGGCTTCCATCTCTGCTTTGATGCTGTCCCGAACCCGGTCGGCTTCTGTTTTCAGTTCCTCCATCATGGCTTCGTATTTGTTCAGCAGTTCGATCTTGGCAAGCAGTTCCATTTTAGACATTGTAGCAGTCTCCTTTGATGTTTGAAGTGTTGTGCCGTCTCTCCGGCTGCCACCGCTCCTTTGTGTTTGATGTAGGACTTACAACAGGCGGTGTTGAAATTGGGTTGTCCTTCATTGCTCCTTTATTATACTACGAAAATCGTAATTTGTCAATACGTTTTGCGTAATTTCTTTTACGAAATGCGAAATATTTTTCCGCAATGCGTATTGATTTGCTACGAAATCCGTGATACAATCACCAGAAGGAAGGAGGGAAGAACAATGATAAAATTCAAGGTCAAGGTCATGCTTGCGGTTCGGGGAATGACCCAGAAGGAACTGGCAGAACGGACGGGCATCCGTCCTCCCACGGTGTCTGCTATCTGTACTGGCTCCGTGAAGCATTTGCCCGTGGATGCGCTGGAAAAGATTTGTGATGTGCTGGACTGCCAGCCCGCAGACCTCATGGAGTATGTGCGGGAGGATGTTCAGTAAAACAAATGCTTTCGTGGTCAGTCTAGCAGGCTTCCAGAAGCAGAGAAAACAGGGGAAAACCGCCCCGATTTTGTCAGCGAAACACGCAACCCCTTTTCGCTAACACCCGGGCTACCTTTTCGGGAAGAAACCTTTTCATTTTCAAGATGGCGGTATGGGGTGGCCCACACGCCCACAAAATGACACTTTTGATTTGGAACACGGTTCTCCCGGCTGTCATCGTCCAGAAGCAAAGGAAGCCGTGAGACGGCCCACAACGAAAAAATGCGGAAGCCCGCTTCGGCGTTCCCCTTGTCTGGGGCTATCGTTCGCCGGAACGGGCTTCCGCTCTTTCTTATTTCCAGTCTTTGAGAAGGTCATCAATTGCCATATCTAGGGCAGTTTTCATGCTCTTGGACATGATGTTCAAAATCTCCTTTTCCAGAATGGACTATTGCTTCTTCTTGTTTTTCTTCTTTTTCTCTTTCTCACGGTCTGAGGTGTAGCCTACTCTCATTTGATTCTCACCTCGCTTGTTATCTTCACTTCTGGAATCTCCATTGCTTCCGCTTCTGCCAACCGCTCTGCTTTCCGTGCTTCATACTCTCGCAGTATCTTCCTGCGTGCGGAATGGAGGATTTGCTCTGGTGAGTATCCATCCCGATACATGGTATCGTAGTAGTCTGGAATCTTCCTGTCATAGTATTCGTATACACCACCTATCCTTATTACCCTGTGCCTCTGGCTTCCCTGACCCTGACCTCCTATGCTCAGCATCAGGTCGTTGACTGCGGCACTGTGGATGTTACCGCCTTCATCGCTGACGCTGCTGCTTCCT
>SVKV01000014.1 GCA_015068305.1 Oscillospiraceae bacterium | reverse complement strand
TCCGGGGCGAGGATGCGATTTGCCCGTAATGCCTCGCCCCGGACGACTTCTTTGGTTACTTTCTTGTTCGGACACAAGAAAGTAACATCGGCCATTGGATCGATAAATTCCAATTCATCCCCGGCATTCACAAATAATTTACTAAAATGTCCCAATTGGCACTTGCAATTTGCCTTCCTTTGGGTTATGATATCTTAGCACTCGAAAGTTAAGAGTGCTAACTCTTTGTAGATAAAGGCAGGAGGCCCGGTCCGTACCTGCAGTCTAAATACATTTTGTATGGAGGAATCACAAATGAAACTCAAGCCCATGGCAGACAACGTTCTGCTCCGTCAGCACGAAACTGCCGAAGCATCCGTTGGCGGCATCATCCTGGCAACTTCCAACAAGGAAAAGCCCGCCATCTATGAAGTCGTGGCCGTCGGCCCCGGCACCAAGGATGTGACCATGACCCTGACCGCCGGCGACAAGGTGGTCGTCAGCAAGTTCGTCGGCACCGACGTGACTTTGGACAAGGTGGACTACAAGTTCGTCAAGCTTGACGACGTCCTGGCCCTTGTCACCGATTAATTGGAGGAACTGAAATTATGGCAAAAATGATTGTTTACGGCGAAGAAGCCCGCAAGAAGCTCCAGTCCGGTATTGACCAGCTGGCCAACACCGTCAAGGTTACCCTGGGTCCCAAGGGCCGCAACGTGGTTCTGGGCAAGAAGTACGGTGCTCCCCTGATCACCAACGACGGCGTCACCATCGCCAAGGAAGTGGAGCTGGAGGATGCCTTCGAGAACATGGGCGCCCAGCTGATCCGGGAAGTCGCCACCAAGACCAATGACATTGCCGGTGACGGCACCACCACCGCCACCGTTCTGGCCCAGGCCATCACCCGTGAGGGTCTCAAGAACCTCTCTGCCGGCGCCAACCCCATGGTCATGCGCAAGGGCATCGAGAAGGCTGTTGACGCCGCCGTTGCTGCCATCAAGGCAAACTCCGTCCCCGTTTCCGGCTCCGAGGATATCGCAAGAGTCGGCACCGTCTCCTCCGGCGACGAGGCCATCGGCGCTCTGATCGCTGAGGCTATGGAAAAGGTAGGCACCGAGGGTGTCATCACCATCGAAGAGTCCAAGACTGCCGAAACCGGTCTGGAAGTTGTCGAGGGCATGCAGTTTGACCGGGGCTACATCTCCCCCTACATGGTCACCGACACCGACAAGATGGAAGCCGTTCTGGACGATGCCTTCCTGCTGATCACCGACCGGAAGATCTCCATCATCCAGGACATCCTGCCCATCCTGGAGCCCGTTGTGAAGGCCGGCAAGAAGATGATCATCATCGCAGAGGATGTGGAAGGCGATGCCCTGGCCACCCTTCTGCTGAACCGCCTGCGCGGCAACTTCAACGTGGTCTGCGTCAAGGCCCCCGGCTTCGGCGACCGCCGGAAGGAAATGCTGCAGGATATCGCCATCCTCACCGGCGGTACCGTCATCTCCTCCCAGCTGAATATGGAGCTGGCTGATGCCTCCCTGAACGATCTGGGCCGTGCACGCCAGATCGTCATCACCAAGGACACCACCACCATCGTCGACGGTGCCGGCGATCCTGAGGATATCAAGGCCCGTGCCCACCAGATCCGCTCCTCCATCGCCACCACCACCTCCGACTATGACCGTGAAAAGCTCCAGGAGCGCCTGGCAAAGCTGGCCGGTGGCGTTGCCGTCATCAAGGTCGGCGCCCAGACCGAGGTTGCCATGAAGGAGCAGAAGCTGCGGGTTGAGGATGCACTGAATGCCACCCGAGCAGCAGTTGAGGAAGGCATCGTGGCCGGCGGCGGTACCGCCCAGGTCAATGCCATTGCCGCTGTGGAAGAGCTGATCGCCACCCTCCACGGTGATGAGAAGACCGGTGCCCGGATCATCGCTTCCGCTCTGCAGACCCCCATCCGCCAGATCGCCGAGAACGCCGGTGTGGACGGCTCCGTGGTTCTGGAAAAGATCAGAAGCTCCAAGCAGGTGGGCTACGGCTACAACGCCTACACCGAGGAGTACTGCGACATGATCGCCTCCGGCATCGTTGACCCCACCAAGGTCACCCGCTCTTCTCTGGAGAATGCAGCCTCCATCGCTGCCTGCGTGCTGACCACCGAGTCCCTGGTGGTCGACAAGCCCGATCCCGCAGCCGATGCTGCCATGGCAGCTGCTGCAGCCCAGGGCGGCGGCATGTACTAAGCCCGCAGGGCGGGCAATTCGTACCTTTGATACGTTCGGCATTTCGCAGCGCCACCCGATTCGATACAGCGATGAATTAAGAAAGACCCGCCGAAAGGCGGGTCTTATTGTTTGTAAGAGGAGTTCAAATTACAGTTTTTCGTTTTGTTTGGAGTAACGGATTGCCACGTCGGCATTTCATGCCTCCTCGCAATGACATGGAAACTGGGTGGTTGGCTGCGCTAAAAATGGTGCGGAATGTGTCGAAAATCACTGTCATTGCGAACCAGTGCGCACACTGGTGTGGTGACCGAGGGGAATGCCTGTGGTGCAATCCGTTCTCCTCGATAAACTCCAATTTGATTGCGTAGTACCGAACCGGGTGGTGCTCCGCGCAGCGAATCAAAATGACAATGATTGCCGGTGGCAATCATATCACAATTTCTGGGCCCAATGGTGCAACGATAATTTCCAGCCTGACAGACCGCAGCCAGGACATCCCGGCGAATTCCATACGCCGAGCGGAAACAAGCGACCGGTCGAGGGGCCCAAAGGATGTTATTTGACCGGGGCAGTCCGTAACGCACTGCCCGCCGGGGCATCCCGACAAATTCCAATTTACCGTTCCTTGGTAAGCCACAAAGCCACAGTAATGGCGCTGACGCCGCCGGCCAGCTTGCCGATGATCATGGCCGGCAGCATCTCCGGAGCAAACCCGGCTGTAAAGCCCAGATGATCCCCAAAGACGAAGGCCGCCGACACCGCGAAGGCAATGTTGACCACCTTCCCCCGGTTGTCCATGTCCTTGACCAGGCCGAAGGTGGCGATGGAATTGGCAAGACTTGCCACCAGCCCCGCCGCCGCCACATCGTTGACCCCCAGCAGCCTGCCCAGTCCCAGCAGCGGTTTTTTCAGAAGCTTCGTCAGCACCGCCACCAGGGGGAATGCCCCCGCCAGTACGATGGCAATGGCGCCCACCGTCTGAAATCCTTCCTCAATGGGCGCCATCCCGGGAATCAGTGCAAATCCTGTCAGCTCCTCCACAATGGCCGCTGCCAGCCCGGCGGTAATCACCGCCACCACCCCCTTGCCAAAGGCAGCAAAGAGGCGGATCATCTTCTCCTCCGATTTCCACAGTCCGAAGGCAATGGCCGCGCCGATCAGCACGATGGGAATGAGGTTTCGCAGCACCATGGAGATTTCAAATCCCGCCACGATGCCCCCTGCCAGCACACCTACGGGGATTGTCACGATGCCGCAGAGGATCCCCTTGGCCATAGCCGGCCGGTCCTCCTCCCCCAGGATTCCCATGGCCACCGGGATTGTGAAGACAATGGTCGCCCCCAGCATGGAGCCCGTGAGGACGCCTCCCAGCATCGCCGCATCCCGGGATTCGGCCATTTCCATTGCCAATGCACCGCCGCCCATGTCACAGGCCAGAATGGACCCTGCAAACATGGCCGCATCCGCCCCCAGAAGCCCGAACACCGGCACCACAATGGGCCGGAGCACATGGGCCAGCACCGGTGCCAGAGAAATGACACCGATCATGGCCATGGCAAGGGAGCCCATGGCCAGAATTCCCTCTTCAAATTCCTTGCCGATGCCGAACCGGTTCCCCAGAATCCGGTCCAGCGCCCCCAGTGCGGCAAACGCTGCCATCACCCAGATGAGTATTTCATGGACCCCCATACGACGCCTCCTGCCTTAATTCCGCTTCCGGTTCTCCATATGCCCGGACTGCACCACCGGCAGCTTCGGATCCGCCGCCTCCCAGGTAATGGGCTTCTTTTCATCCTCTTTCATTGCGTTTCCCCCTTTTCTGAAGCTAGCTTTCCCGCCCAATTACAAACTATACACCGGACCTTTTCCAAGAATTCCTTTACTTTTTGTTTTTTTCGTGATAAACTGGTTGCACAGGCAACCAAAAGGAGGGTTTTCCATGTCCCAGATCATCCGTGACATCACTGAAATCGCCCGCTGCACCACCCAGTACCGGGCGGAGGCCCTGGCCCCCATGGGCCTGAAGGCCTGCCATGCCAGTTATCTGACGGAAATCTGCGCCACCCCCGGCATTTCCCAGGACCAGCTGGCCACCCGCATCTGCATCAACAAGAGCAATGTGGCCCGGCAGGCAGCGATTCTGGAAGAAGACGGATTCATCACCCGGACCCCCTCCACCACCGATAAGCGGATCATGCAGCTGTTCCCCACCCAGAAGACCCTGGACCTGCTGCCCCGGATTTCCCAGATCCTTACGGGGCTGGAAGTTTGCCTGACCACCGACCTTTCCGATGAGGAAAAGCGCCTCCTGGAAGACCTTCTGTCCCGGATGCTGACCAAAGCCTCCGAGTGGATGGATAACCACTGATTATCGGGCCGTCCCTTTTGGGACGGCTTTTTTGTTGACATTCCATTTTTCCTCTGATATTCTAAAGAAAACCGACGGGAGGAACCGACATGAAGCGGAAAGATTACATCAACTGGGACGAGTATTTCATGGGCATTGCCATGCTGGCAGCCAAGCGCAGCAAGGACCCCAACACCCAGGTAGGCGCCTGCATCGTATCACCCGATAATATTATCATCTCCACCGGCTACAACGGCATGCCCAAGGGCTGCTCTGACGATGAATTCCCCTGGGACCGGGAAGGCCAGCAGGATATGACCAAATACCCCTATGTGGTCCATGCGGAACTGAATGCAATTCTCAACGCCAACGGCCGGGATCTCCGGGGCAGCCGGATCTATGTTGCCCTGTTCCCCTGCAACGAATGCGCCAAGGCCATCATTCAGAGCGGCATTTCCGAGGTGCTGTACCTGTCCGACAAATACAAGGACACCATGCTCAATATGGTCTCCAAGCGGATGCTGGATGCTGCCGGTGTGAAGTACACCAAGCTGAGCACCTCCGTCGATTCCATTACCTTGGATTTTGTCCCCGAAGAAGAAAAATAACAAAAGCGGTGCCGCCCGGCACCGCTTTTTTCCATATTTCGGAAGTCAATAGGATTCTTTCACAAAAAAACTATAATTTTTTTGTAACTTCATACAATTTTAATATTTATACACTTTTTTATTTCACAATTCAAAGTTACAATCATATCAAACGATTCAATCTTTTTCATTTTTTCCTCTCCTCTATATCTTGTTGCAAAGTCCGCGGTTGGTTCCCGCGGACTTTTGCTATCCAAAACAAAACCCCCGGAACATAAGTTCCGGGGGTTTTCGGATTAGAATAGGGGCTTGATCTTCGCTTTGTAAATTCTGCGGAACAGCACCACCGTGGCAGCGGCGCTGACCAGCTCCGCAATGGGGAATGCCAGCCAGACATTGTTCACATTCCCTGTCAGACTCAGTAGGTAGGCCACCGGCAGCAGCACCAGCATCTGGCGGCAGATGGATACGATGGTGGAGTAAATACCGTTGCCCAACGCCTGGAAGGAAGCACCCAGCACGATGCACACCGCCGCCACCGGGAAGCACCAGCTGATGGTCCGCAGGGCCACGCAGCCCATCTCCATAAAGGCAGGGCTGGGGTTGAACAGGCTCAGCAGCACCTGGGGCATCAGCTGAAACACCAGCAGGCCCACCGTCATCAGACTCAGGGCCGCACCGCTGGCAATTTTCAGCGTTTTGGTGATCCGTTCCGGCTTCACTGCGCCGTAGTTATAGGCAATGATGGAAATGGTAGCGCCGTTCAGACCGAACAGGGGCATAAAGAAGAAGCTCTGGAGCTTGAAATAGATGCCGAAGACACCGGTAGCCGTCTCCTGGAAGCCCTGGAGGATCTGATTCATGCCGAAGTTCATGATGGAGCCAATACAGTTCATAATGACCGAGGGAATGCCCACCGTCAGAATAGCGCCCACCACATTTTTGTGCAGCTTCAGATACCGGAATCCGAACCGGACCTCGGGATTGCACTTGAAGTTAAAGATCCACACCAGCGCTGCGCCGACCCACTGTCCGGCCACCGTGGCCACAGCTGCGCCGGCAATACCCATGGCCGGGATTCCAAGGGCCGGCACACCGAAAATGAACACCGGATCCAGCAAAATGTTGGTAATGGCTCCGGTCGCCTGTCCGATCATGGTGTACACCGTCCGGCCGGTGGCCTGGAGCAGCCGCTCACCCAGGATCTGGATAAATACGCCCACCGTCAGCAGGCAGCAGATCTTCGTATAGATGATGCCGCCTTCCACTGTTTCCGCCACCTGGGACTGGATCCGGTAGTAGGGCTCCACGCCCACCGCGCCGAAGATCATGAAGCCCACAGAAACGATCAGCATCAATGTCAGACCGTTTCCGGCGGTAAAATTGGCCTGTTCCTGGTTCTTCTGTCCCAGGGATTTACTCAGCAGGGAATTGACGCCCACACCGATGCCCACGGCAAAACCGATCTGCAGATTCTGCACCGGGAAAGCCAGGGCCAAAGCGGTAACGGCGCTTTCGGAGATCTGGGAAACATAGATGCTGTCTACCACGTTGTAAAGTGCCTGGACGATCATGGATATGATCATGGGCAGCGCCATGTTGACAAGCAGTTTGCCAACCGGCATCACGCCCATTTTATTTTCTTGTAACGGTTTTTCGCTCATGGGTTTCTCCTTTATGTTGTATGTCCTTTAAATTACAGTTTGCCGCGCAGTGCGCGAAATGCAGAATTCAGAATGCAGAATGCAAAATAAATGTATTTCCTACGGAAATGATTAAAATAGTCGGCGAAGCCGACACCATAATTCTGCATTTTGCATTTTACATTTTGCATTGGGCAGCCCAAGCTGCCCGGCAAATTCCAATTTGTCTTCGTCTTATCTCTGGTATTATACACGTTTTTCCCCCATATGCAACCCTCTTCCCAGAAAAAAGCACCGCTGCTTTTTCAAGCAGCGGTGCGATGTAAATGTGGCCGAAAAATTACAGATACTTCTTCATTTCCTCGGTGGCGTTTGCGGGATCCTCGGAAACGGTGAAGGTCAGGTTCATGTTGTTGACCTCAGCAAATCTTGCTGCCCAGGCCAGGAACTCATCGCAGACGGCATTGTCGCCGCCGATGGGCTTGCCGATGGTGCGGTACAGGTTGTCAACATAAACATGGGTGATATCGAAGTTGCCGGCGTGCAGACCACTCAGGAAGCCCTTCAGCAGTTCTGCGTTGTTGATGCCGTACTCCTTGGCGTCAACCAGACGGACACGGTAGTTGACATCATAGGTCAGAGTCTTGCCGTGCTCGATGCAAACCACATCGCCGGTTGCGCTGGCGACGGTCTGGTGCAGATCATCCAGCATCTTCTTGGTCTTACCGGAGCCCTTCAGGCCCATAATAATATGAATCATCGGAAATTCCTCCTTTGCTATGCCACATATTGGCTGTATGGACATTTTATCAGCTTGCGGCAGATTTTGCAACACCTAATTTGTGATTTTCATAAAGAATTATGATTCCGGGCGTACAGCTGTTATTTTCCCGGAAACACCCGCCCCGGTCTGCAGAGAGGCCATGGCAGCAAAATGCTCACTTCCCTTTTCCGAAAGGCCCCATTCTCTGCACACTTTTCCGAAAATTGCCTCCATCCGGTAAATTTTGCGACAACCTCTGGCTTTTTGTTGACTGAGGGTGTATAATGGACTGGACTATAAAGCTACATCCTCAGGAGGAAAGAATATGAAGTACGGATTTGGTGTGGATCTGGGCGGTACCACCGTCAAGATCGCATTCTTTGACGAAACGGGCTTGATGATGGACAAGTGGGAGATCCCCACCGTCACCGCAAACGGCGGCAGCCGGATCCTGCCCGATATCGCTGCATCCATCCAGCAGTTTATCCAGCAGAAGACCATTGATCCCGCCTCTGTCATCGGCGTGGGCATCGGTGTTCCCGGCCCTGTCAACAGCAAGGGCATCGTCAACAAGTGCATCAACCTGGGCTGGGGTGTGTTCAATATCGCCGAAGAGCTGTCCCGTCTGGTGGGCTTCCCGGTCAAAGCCGGTAACGATGCCAACGTTGCCGCTTTGGGCGAATACTGGAAGGGCGGCGGCAAGGGCTGCGACAACATGGTCTTTGTGACCCTGGGTACCGGTGTCGGCGGCGGCATCGTCATCGAAGGCAAGCTCCTCCACGGTGCCCATGGCTCCGGCGCCGAAATCGGCCACATGGTCCTCAACCGGGATGAAACCGTCCCCTGCAACTGCGGCAAAAAGGGCTGCGTGGAGCAGTACTGCTCCGCCACCGGCATTGTCAGCCTTGCAAACAAGGCCCTGGCTGCCACAGATGAGGTGACCGTCCTGCGGACCAACGATGCCCTCACCTGCAAGTACATCTTCGACAGCGCCAAGGCTGGCGACGGCCTGGCCCTGCAGGTTCTGGATCAGTTCTACCGCTACATGGGTGAATTCCTGGGCAACCTCTGCGACGTTGTGGACCCCGACGCCGTGGTTCTGGGCGGCGGCGTCAGCAAGGCAGGCCAGGTCCTGCTGGACGGCATCCGGCCCTACTTTGACCTGTATGTTTTCCATGCAGCCCGGGGTGCCCGGTTTGAGCTGGCCTCTCTGGGCAATGATGCCGGTGCCTACGGTGCCTTCAAGCTGGCTCTGGATTCCTTCGGCAACTAAAGGATATATCGAAAGGGCGGATCCCACTGGGATCCGCCCTTTTTCTTATCGGATTTTTTCGCCGTTCAACACCGCTTCTGCCAATCTGTCGCCTTCATAGCGCAGCTTCAGCAGAAAGAAGGGTGCATCCTGCCACAGAAGGTCCAGAAAGATCTGATCTCCCTCCCATTTGGGAAGCCGGTCCAGAAATTCCCGGCTGACCCACTGCAGATCCCCCTCGTCGCATTCCTTCAGCTCCCCTTCGAAGCCGTCGGCTGTAAACAGGTACATATACTCCCCGTCCCAGGGTCCGTTGGTCAGAAAGGTCACCACGCCCCGGCATTTCCAGGCCGTCAGCTTCAGTCCCGTTTCCTCCATCGCTTCCCGGAGCAGGCATTCGTCGGGGGTTTCATCGGCCTCGAATTTGCCGCCGATGCCGATCCACTTGTCCTGGTTCACATCGTTTTTCTTCTTGACCCGGTGGAGCATCAGGACCTCATCTCCACGGGTAATATAGCAAAGCGTCGAATTATGCATCCCGGTTCACCCGCTGCACAAGCCGGATCGCATGGTGCAGATTCACCGCATCCACACATTCGTGGCCTTCCTCCCGCTCTCCGTCCAGGGTCCAGGGCATCTGGGGATCGGCATAGATCCTTACATGTCTGGCTCTCTGGAACGTAATCATCGCACAGCTGTACTTCTGGGCCTGGACCGCCTGGATGCACTCGGTGATTTCCGTCAGATTCCGGGGTGCCCGGACCAAAATAACCTCAAACTCTCCATCTGCCATGTCCACCAGTTCCGGATTCAGCGACACAATACCAGCCAGCGATGTGGAGTTGCTGATGGCACCGAAGAGGAAATCATCCTCGATCACCTGACCGTCAATCTCCATCCGCACATGCTCATTTTTAATCTGGGACAGTTCACTGATACCGCCCAGCAGATAAGCCATGTGACCAATGGCATTTTTTACATTCTGGGGTGTTGCATAACTGGCCTTGGTAAAGGCACCGAAGGATGCCACATAGGAAAAATACCGGTCCCCGAATTTTCCCACATCATAGGACACAGGTTCACCCTCCACGATGTCAGCCGCTGCCTGCATGATATCACCGGACAGCTTCAGGCTGGAGGCAAAATCGTTGGTGGAGCCTGCGGGAATATAGCCCACCGGCACATCCGCACCGGCCCGGAGCAGGCCGGAAATTGTTTCGTTAAAGGTACCGTCGCCGCCGCAGCAGACCACAATATCCATATCCTTTGCCCGGCTCTCCACCACCCGGGCCGCATCTCCCTGTCCGCCGGTCATATGTACCGTCACTTCATAATCTGCCCGGTTGAACAGGGCAATGATATCCGTCAGATATCGGTTCGCTCTGCGCATGCCCGAGTAGGAATTCATCACAAATAGCATTTTTTTCATGGGTTTACCTCTTTGGTGCTGTTTTCCATTCGTAAGAAATATTATAGCACTCCCGATCAAATTGACAAGGGCGTTCTCTCAGAATTCACAAACTTTTCATAAGGGAACCCCCTTGACATTTCATTCTACATGTTGTAGTATAATACCATACTACATATTGTAGAACGGAGTGATTTCAATGGCTGACATCCGAATGGGACCTGCAGAAACCCAGTTTGCCGAGATTATCTGGAGCAATGAGCCGATTACCTCCGGCGCCCTTTCCAAAAAGGCGGAGGAAGCCCTGAACTGGAAAAAGACCACTTCCTTCACGGTGCTGAAACGGCTGTGCGAGCGGGGCATTTTCCAGAATCAGAACGGCACCGTGACTTCTCTGATTTCAAAGGAAGAATTCTTTGCCCGCCACAGCGAACAGTATGTCCGGGAGACCTTCGGCGGTTCCCTGCCGGCATTTCTGGCCGCCTTCGGAACCGGCAAGAAGCTCAGCGACCGGGAAATTGATGAAATGAAGGTTCTTATCGAGAAAATGAGGGGGTGAGCCTATGATGCTTTCTGAACTCTTTTCCCGGGTTCTGCACATGAGCCTCACCGCAAGCGTGGTCATCGCGGTGGTATGCCTTGCGCGGCTATGCCTGAAGGGGGCACCGAAAATCTATTCCTACCTGCTTTGGGCGCTGGTGCTCTTTCGTCTGCTCTGCCCGGTTTCTCTCGTCACCTCCTATTCCCTCATTCCCGATCCGGTCAGTTCCGGTGCCATTCTTGCAGACTGGGCAGATGACTATATCGGGCAAACCCATACGGTTTTCGACAGCCGCCCGGAATTTCAGACCGCCGTGGATGCGGGAAGGGAGACCTTCCCGGCAGAGGAGGGCCACTACTATACAGTCACCGGCGGCGACGGCATTTCCCAGCCGGATACCGTTGAAAACAGGCTGATGCCCCTATTGACCGGAATCTGGTTTGCCGGAATTCTGGCCATGAGCCTGCACAGCATTCTCTCCTATGTCCGCATCCGGAAGCAGACCCGGGTGGCTGTTCCCCTGCGCAAGGGTGTTTTCCTTGCCGACGATGTGACCTCCCCCTTTGTCATGGGACTTTTCCGGCCGGTGATCTATCTGCCGGGCTCCCTGGACCCCTGGGAGCGAACCTTCATCCTGGCCCACGAGCGCCATCACATTCGCCGGGGCGACCACATTTTCAAAGCCCTGGGATTTCTGGCGCTGACGATTCATTGGTTCAATCCTTTGGTCTGGCTGGCTTTTGTTCTTTCTAGCCGGGATATGGAAATGAGCTGTGACGAAGCCGTGATCCGCAGACTTGGAGAGGATGTCCGGGCGGACTATTCCGCCTCTTTGCTGAATCTGGCAACGGGACACCGGCTCTTTACCGGCACACCGCTGGCTTTTGGCGAAGGAGATCCCACCGGCCGGGTCCGGAATCTGGCGAAGTGGAAAAAACCTGCATTCTGGGTGATCGTGGTCTGTTCGGTCCTCTGCGCTTTTTTGGCAGTCAGTCTTCTGACAGACCCGGAGGACGACTTTGACTGGTCCTCCACCCGGCAGGAAGGGCCCACCAGCTGCGCCCTGGGAGATTTCAACTATACGACCCCCAAGGGACTGGCTGTTCAGACGACCAAAATCGACCACAGCGGAAATGCCGCAGATTACGGAACTGAATTCTATGTGGGAGATACCCTGGTGGGCGGTGTGATCCAGCGCTACCAGGACAGCGAGAATGGGCTGGAACCCTTCACCCGGGAGTGGGAAATTGCTCTGGGCATCCCGGAAGCTCTGGATGAAACCATGAGCTATTCCGGGGGAAGTTCTTCTTACGCAGACCATGAGGTTACCTATTTTCACGATGTCCCGAAAAACTTTGATGACATCGGCGAAATGGTTTCCGGGAAAAAGGAAACGGTGATCCACCATTACTTCCTCAACGGCCACGAGGTGTACGACCTCTGGTTCTATACCGACCGGTTGGGTGAAGCTATGCAGACAGCGCTTCTGAAATCCGCCCATATTCAGCCCCCCACGGCCGTTTCCGACTGGGGTGTTTCCATCATCCCGGAGCGGGTCTCCCGAATCGGAGCCACCGCCACATTCTCTTTCCTTGGCAGTTTCCCCAATGAAAAGGAACTGACCTACGGCGATTTTCTTTCCATAGAACGGCTGGAAAACGGAAACTGGATCGAAGTTCTTCCGGAAGTTCCTGGTTTCGAGTATTATGTGAGCGATTCTTCCTATCCAGTGGCAGACGGCTACGGTATGGTTCATGAATGGACAAATCGTTTTGGTGAACTGCCGGATGGAACCTACCGTATGGGTAAACTGGTAACACTTCATCATGAGGACGGAACGACAGAGGAACAGATGGTTTACGGTCAGTTCACCCTGCCCAATTCCATTCTGACCCTTCCCATCCCCCTGGAAGACCTGCCGGAAAAATACAGCGGCGAGCAGGCCATGCTCGACGGCTGCTTTGTGGCTACGGATAGTGCGGCCCGGGAAAACAAGGATTTGTTCCACAGCTTTGTGCAGGATTCCTGGCAAGGTACTCCCGGCTTCATTCGCATCGTGGACTGGCACTACGGGGATACCTCCTACTATGTTGCTTACGATCTGAATTATGATGGCTCCATGTACACCCTGACCTGGTACGAAGACGGCCGGCTCCATTCCAGAGAATTCCCCTATATCCGCTACTTTTCCGGTGACGACGGGCATATCTCCTATGAGCACTATGTTCTGGTCCACGACGAGCTGATTGACCGGAATCTCTGGGGCGAAGCCATCCGCTCCCACGCATCCACCTACAGCGACCACATGACGGTCTATTCCAATTACACCGGTCTGCCCACTGCGCCTCAGCTTCCCGATAATCCCGCCCGGGCGGTGCTGGAATTTGACGGCCAGGCCCTGATCTCCACCACGGACTTTGACCGGCTGGAAAAGATCTGGATCCTGTTCCAGGATGCGGAATTCCTGGGCTATGAGCCCAAGACCCACAGCGTCGGCGTCGGGCTGAATCTGATTCTGACATCTCAAAGCGGAGAAACGGTAACCGTTGAACTGGACCCGGACAGCGACATCTGCCGCATCGACGGTGAATTCGTCTTCTACGGCGCTCCCGATGAACCCGACTACATCGAAAAGCTCTGGTACTATCTGGATATCGAGGCCTGGCCCGACCCGGTCTATGATGCCTGTTCCAATGCCTACCGGCCCTGACTGCAAAAACCGCCCACCTTTCGGTGGGCGGTCTTTTGTTACGCCTGCCGGTTTCTGCTGCCGCCTTCGTCCACGATGGCCACCACAGCCGCATCGATGGGCGCATCCATGCAGTACCGGGAGGCAACGGTTCCCGTAGCCAGCAGCACCAGATCCCCGATCCCGGCTCCCACCTGGTCCGCTGCCACCAGATCCTCCTTCCCGGTATCCACCACCAGAAAGGTCTGTCCCGAAAGGCACCCGGCCTTCCGGGTGGCCCAGACGGAGCCCACCACTTTTCCGATTTTCATTCCTTACTCCTGTTCCATAATCTCCCGGGCCAGGGGTGTCAGCACCGCCCCCGGAGCCGGAGCTTTCCCGCTGGAGCGCAGGACCCTTGCTTCCTCTGCGGTAATGAGCCGCTTTCTGCCCCCGTCGGTAAATACCACGCCCCAGCTTTTCAGTTCCCGCTGGGCCGAGGCCAGACTTCCTGCCAGAGCCCGGTTTTTCGGCGCCTCCGGCAGCCCCGGGGTGTAAAGAAACACACTTTTCCCCGCCGCCAGTGCCTCCAGAACCGGCTCCTCCCGGAACCGGAGCAGCTGGGAAATTGTCAGAGAACCCATGACGACCCCATCGTAGGGCTCCCCGGTCACATATTCGCAGCCCAGATTCACCGGAGGCTCCCTACCGATCAGCAGTGCCCTCATGGAAGGATCCTCCCCAAATCGCCTTTTTGGAAGCCGCAGGCATTGGCTTCATCGTAGTCCAGGTGCACCGCTCCGGAAAAATCCGGGCTGATCCGCACCGTCACATCTTCAAAGACCACAGGCCGCTGGGTAAAGGTCTGCAGCTTCACCGTCTGTTTGTCGGAAACACCGAAGTATTTCCCCTCCTCCGGGGTCAGATGGATATGCCTCCGGGCGCAGATGACGCCTTGCTGCAGCTGTACCCTTCCCCGGGGCCCCACCAGGGTGCAGCCGGGACTGTCCGACACATCCCCGGAAAGCCGAACCGGAGGCTGAATCCCCAGATTCCTGCCGTCGGTCAGGGAGAGCTCCACCTGGGCCTCCTTTCGGGCCGGGCCCAGCACCGCCACATTCTGAAATTCCCCCTTCGGCCCCAGCACCGTCACCCGCTCTTTTGCGAGGAATTGCCCCGGCTGGGACAGTTCCCGGTCCGGCGTCAGATCATGGCCGAAGAGTGCCCTGGCCTGCTCTTTCGTCACATGGACATGGCGGCCGGAGGCCTCCAGGGGCACAAAGATCCGCCCCAGCACCGCCTGGGCCAGTTTTTCCATTTCCAAGGTTTCCAAATCATCACCTCAAGTCCCTCAAACTACAGATTGTCGATCCGTCAAGCACCGCACCCCAAAGGCCCCCTCTGACGAGGGGGCTGTCAGCGAAGCTGACTGGGGGAGAGAAACCCTAAGTCTTTGCAACTTGTTTCTCTCCCTCCGCCCCTTCGGGGCACCTCCCTCGTCAGAGGGAGGCAGGGCGCTCCCGCGCCATAGCAACTGATCGATAAACTCCAATTTATCGGCCTGCCTTTTCCCGGATCATCAGAATATAAAGCACACTGCTCATCCGGTTTAAGCTGCGCAGGATATCCTCCCGGGTGCAGTTGCCGTTTTCATCGGTAAATGCCGCCGCTGCCGCCAGTTCTGCCGCTCTTGCCGCAGTCCGGCACCGGTTTAGGCGCAGGATCACCGCCCCGTCGGCGGCCTCGGGCATAAAGTGGGGCTGCCCGTAGTAATCCTGGGGCCGGTGGCTGTGGCTTCTCAGTTCCTCTGCCGTCAGACCGCAGAGCTTCCCCTCCGGGGCCGGCTCATCCAGCACCTCCCACCGGATCAGATTCCGGGCCAATGCCAGGATCTCCCCCAGTTCAGCCCGCCACTTTTCACAGTTCAGCTGACATAACAGCAGCTCCGCCTCCAGGGAATCCATCCTTCCCCGAAGGGCGATCCGGGGATGGGTCTTGCTTACCAGCAGATTCCCCTTCAGATGGGTCATGTGCTCCGGTTTTTCCCGAAGCACCGCCCCGTTTGCCAGCCGGTATTCCTCCGGCTTTGCCTGCTCTGCCGGCAGCACTTCGATCCGCTCCCGGGACAGATAATCCCGGGCCCCGGGAGTCAGGGTGTCCCCCTTCCCCAGATAGAACACCCGTTTCCCCTCCCGGTTGCGGATATTGGAGCGCACCGCTTCTTCGGTGTAGAGCATCAGGCCTTGGTGTTACCGCCGGGTGTGGCCCTGCGTTCCTTGGGAAGGATGGCATCCACTTCCGCATGGGGCCGGGCGATCACATGGACGGAGATCAGCTCCCCCACCTTCTCCGCTGCCGCAGCGCCGGCATCGGTTGCAGCCTTCACGGCACCCACGTCTCCCCGGACCATCACGGTCACCAGACCGCCGCCTACCTGCTCCTTGCCCACCAGCTGCACATTGGCAGATTTTACCATTGCATCCGCCGCCTCAATGGCGCCGATGAGGCCCTTTGTTTCAATCATTCCCAAGCTGTTTGTATCCATATTGGTTCCTCCCGTTTGTTATTTCAGTCGTTCCAGAATTTTCTGTGCCAGCAGTTCCACCAGATCCCCATCCACTTGCACCTGTGTCTGGGGATCCTCCACGCCCCAGGCCACCCGGCGGATGTTCACCAGGTCCATGGGCCCAATGTTATTGGACGAAGAGCTTCCTCCCACGGCACCGCACCCAAGGGTCAGCGCCGGGAACAGCTTCGTGGTGGCTCCGATGCCCCCCAATGCCGCCGGGGTGTTCACCAGGAACCGGGATACCGGCACCGCTTTGGCAAATTTCTCCACCGCGGCCCGGTCCTCTGCGTGCATGGCAAAGGTGTGTCCCGCACCCTCGTGCTCCAACACCTCCACCACCTTGTTAAGCACCGCGTCCTCATTTTCCATCACATAGAACGCCAGTACCGGGCAGAGCTTTTCCATGGAATAGGGGTAATTGGGGCCCGCCTGTTCCTCCCGGGCCACCAGGATCTTCGTCCCCGGAGGCACCGGAAATCCCGCCATTTCCGCAAGACGCACCGCAGGTTTTCCCACAATTTCCGGATTTAATGCCCCGGTGGGCCGGAACAGCAGTTTCGCAAGCTTTCCTGCCTCCTCCGGCGTCATAAAATAGAAGCCCATGGACTTTGCGGCACCTCGGACCGTTTCTTCCATACCCTTTTCCACAATGATACTCTGCTCCGAAGCACACACCGTCCCGTTGTCAAAGGTCTTGGACTCCAGAATGCACGCCAGCGCCTTCTTCACATCCGCCGTATGGTGGATATAGGCCGGCCCGTTGCCGGCACCCACACCAATGGCAGGCTTACCGGAGGAATAGGCCGCCTTGACCATGCCGGGACCTCCGGTGGCCAGAATCAGCTTTACTTCCTTCGCACCCATCAGCTCCTGGCACCCGGCCATGGAGGCCATGCTCAGGCATCCCACCGACCCCTTGGGTGCCCCCGCCTTTTCCGCCGCATCCGATACGATCTGAGCCGCCCGGAGGGTGCAGGACACCGCCTTGGGATGGGGTGAGAATACGATGGCATTGCCGGATTTCAGGGCAATGAGGGCCTTGTAGCAGGCCGTGGAGGTGGGATTTGTGCTGGGCACGATGCCGCAGATAACTCCCACCGGCACCCCCACCTGCCATAGCTTTTCCCCGGGGTCCTCTTTTAATACCCCCACGCATTTCTGATTTCTTACGTTGGCCGCCACCTTCTCCGAAGCGAAGCGGTTTTTTCTCACCTTGTCCTCCGTGTTGCCGAAGCCCGTCTCCCGGACCGCCAGCTCCGCCAGTTCCACGGAAGATGCAGAAAAGGCCTTGGCCACCGCCTCCACGATTTTGTCCAGCTGTTCCTGGGAAAACCCGGACAGCACCTTTTGAGCTTTTTCTGCCCGGCGGCTTAAAACTCTCGCTTCCTGCCGGGCCGCCAGGTCCTTGTCAAAGTCCATATCATTCTCCTTTCTTCAGCGCCATTCATCGCGGCATTCTTGCAACTTCCGCCACTGCCGCCCCAAAGGCAGCACAGGCCGCATCACAGGCAGACTGGGTACCGCTTAAAAGCCCGCCGCCGAAATTTGTCTCGCTGGGGGGATTGTATAGTTTACATAACTTTACATCCGCCGCCTTCAGCGCCGCATCCAGGGCGTACATACTCTCTAATGGCGGTGCGATCAGATAGGCAAGGGCCGATCCCTGCCGCACCCCCGCCTCTCTTGCCAGGTACGACCCGGCGGAGCTGACCGTATGGGTAAGATAGGGCACGCCCCCCACTTCCTCAAAGCCCACCCGGCTCAGAGCAGAGAGGGCCGCCTCCATGCCGCTTCTGACCGCCCCCGGAGTAGCCCCCGCCAGAATCCCGATAACTTCTCCGGCATAGGGTGTGGAAGCATTGGCCGCCCCTGCGTATAGGCTCCGGCCGTAGGCAACCTCCACATCGGCGGCCTTTGTGGCCTCATCCAGAGCAATATAGGTTGCGTCGTCGCTGTCGGTGGTGATGAGCCCCAGGGACGGGTATCCCGCCGGGGCCCCCAGAGCCCGGGCCAGGGCAGGGCTTGCATTGGCCAGGTAGCGCACCGCCAGAATTTTCACCGGAATCATCTGGCTTCCTCCAGGTGCAGTCCCACGCCGGAGACTTTTTTCGTCAGAATTTTCCCGATCAGCTCCGCCACATAGGCCCCTGCCTCCACCGCAGGAGTCCCCTGGGCATGGATATTACTGACCACCGTCCGGCTGGATTCGGACACCCCGGTGTGGGGCCTGTAGGTGATATAGGCGGACATGCTCTTGTCCGTCACCAGTCCCGGCCGCTCCCCCACCAGCACACACACCAGCTCACAGCCGGTGATATCTCCGATGGCATCGCCGGCACCCACCCGGCAGTATTTGACGAAAATGGTCTTTCCGGTTTCGATGCCTCTGATTTTCAGGCCGTCCCGGATGGATTGGAGACAGTCCATGGCATTGGCCCGGATGGCGGCGGAGCTGAGCCCGTCCCCCACCACCAGCTGCACTCTGGGGGGTGTATCGATGACGCCCTTGATGGTCTTGGCATTGTTCTCATCGAAGCATCTGCCCAGGTCGGGCCTGGTCAGATATTCCTCCTTGCTGCTGCACCGGGTTTTGGTGGGCAGCAGGTCATGCTCCTTGGCAAAATCCGCATCCAGTTCCGAAAATACCGCATCCTGGGCCGCTGCATGGTCCGCCCGGAAGCGGAGCATGGTCAAGGTTTTATACCGGGGCCCCGCCTTGCCGGAGCCCAGCCGGGCCGGGGTCTTTTCCTTCATTTTTTTGAATTTTTCGGCATCTGCCGCATCTTCCACCAGATAGAGCTTTCTCAAATCCAGCTGCGTCACATCCGGCACAAAATCCCCGTCATGGTACTGCTTCGCGTTCTCATCGGTCTGATAGAGCACCGTCTTATAGTCGCTGCCCTTTACCTTGGGCTGCGTCTCCCCGTGCATCTGGCTTAAGATTTCCGCCACCATGTTGGTAAGTTCCTGCTTGGTCATATTTTCCTCCTTCTTTCAAATTCCAGTTTATCGATCAGATAAGTTAATTCGCACCTTTCTTGTTTCGGCAAGAAAGGTGCCCCAAAG
Source organism: Oscillospiraceae bacterium (assembly GCA_015068305.1). Lineage (GTDB taxonomy): Bacteria > Bacillota > Clostridia > Oscillospirales > Oscillospiraceae > Faecousia. The sequence goes on along the minus strand of SVKV01000014.1, from coordinate 29,656 downwards.
AAGCCGACTTAAGGAGGCGCTACGAGCAAATGCGCCCTCCTTAAGAATCCACCCGCCGCATCGCCATCCAGCATTCAAAAATGTTCCGATTTTTGAACGCTTGCATTCTGCAAACTTACAAGTTTGCTCCGTAGAGCCCGCTGAAAATCGGAACATTTTCAGTGGGCGGTGGTCAAAAGCGGCGGGAGTGGGGTCCGGGGCGAGGATGCGATTTGCCCGTAATGCCTCGCCCCGGACGACTTCTTTGGTTACTTTCTTGTTCGGACACAAGAAAGTAACATCGGTCATTAGTTCGATTAATTCCAATCTATCCTTCCCTTAAAACAGCAAACTGGAGCCGTCGCCGGCTTTTTTTGTCAGCTTTCCGTTTTCCACAAAGCCCATTTTTTCCAGCCACCGCTGGAATTCCGGAATCGCCGTCTTACCGGTCAGTTCCCGCAGGGCAGCCGTCTCCCGGAAGCCGGTGGTCTGATAGTTGAGCATAATGTCATCCCCATGGGGAATGCCCATGAAATAGTTGCATCCTGCCAGGGTCAGCAGGCTGGCCAGATTTTCAATATCATTCTGGTCTGCCTTCATGTGGTTGGTGTAGCAGCAGTCGCAGCCCATGGAAATGCCCGTGAGCTTGCCCATAAAATGATCCTCAAGGCCCGCCCTCGTCACCTGCCGGGCATCATAGAGGTATTCCGGGCCGATGAAGCCCACCACCGTATTGACCAAAAAGGGCTGGAACCGCTTGGCAAAGCCGTAGCACCGGGCCTCCATGGTCACCTGATCGGTGCCGTGGTGGGCGTTGGAGCTTAGCTCCGAGCCCTGCCCCGTTTCAAAATACATCACATTGGGTCCTTCCGCTGTCCCATCCCGAAGAAGCAGCTGCCTTGCTTCTTCGATGGTAGCTGCGTTGAAGCCGAAGGCTGCGTTGCCGGCTTCCGAGCCTGCGATGGACTGAAAAATCAGATCGCAGGGTGCCCCGTCCTTTACTGCCTTCATCTGAGCCGTCACATGGGCCAGCACGCAAATTTGCGTGGGAATGGCCCAATGCTCCTTGATTTCCGCAAACCGCCGCAGCACCTTCCCCACCTGTTCCGGGGAATCGGTCACCGGATTTAAGCCAATCACCGCATCGCCGACGCCGAAGGAAAGGCCCTCCAGGGTGGAGGCGGTGATACCCTCCGGGTCATCGGTGGTGTGGTTGGGCTGAAGCCGGCAGGAAAGGGTCCCGGGCAGGCCGATGGTGGTATTGCAGTGGGCAGTGACGGTAATTTTGTTTGCCGCATAAATGAGATCCAGGTTGCTCATCAGCTTGCATACCGCCGCCACCATTTCGGATGTCAAGCCCCGGCTGATGCGGCGGATGTCCGCTCCGGTGGTGTCTTCGCTGAGAATCCACTCCCGGAATTCCGCCACGGTCCAGCCCCGGATCCCGGCATAAACCTTTTCATTCACATCGTCCTGGATGATCCGGGTAACCTCGTCGGTTTCATAGGGTACTGCCGGATTTTCCCGAAGCTCCCCCAGGGTCACCGCCGACAGCACCACCTTGGCCGCGATCCGCTCCCGGGCCGTTTCCGCAGCAAGGCCTGCCAGTTTATCGCCGGTTTTTTCCTCATTGGCCTTGGCCAGAACGTCCTTCAAATCCCGGAACTGATATGTTTTTCCCAACAACGTGGTTTGTAATTTCATAATGACCTCCCATAAGTCAAATTACAGATTACCGATCTGTTAAATCTTCGCACCTTTCTTGTTTCGGCAAGAAAGGTGCCCAAAGAAGCCGACTTAAGGAGGCGCTACGGGTAAATGCGCCCTCCTTAAGAATCCACCCGCCGCATCGCCATCCAGCATTCAAAAATGTTCCGATTTTTGAACGCTTGCGTTTTACAAATCTAAAGGTTTGCTCCGCAGAGCCCGCTGAAAATCGGGACATTTTCAGTGGGCGGTGGTCAAAAGCGGCGGGAGTGGGGTCCGGGGCGAGGATGCGATTTGCCCGTAATGCCTCGCCCCGGACGACTTCTTTGGTTACTTTCTTGTTCGGACACAAGAAAGTAACATCGACCATTGGATCGATAAACACCAATTTACCGATTCAAGATCAGCGTCTTGATGACCACCGGCAGCGCCGGGCCCACCGGAGCACCCACATCCAGGTAATCCCCCTCCCGGAGGCTCACCCGGTCAATGCAGAGCACCTGGGCGCTCTGCCCCAGCCCCAGGGCGATCTGCTGGCCCAGGGCCTTGGCCATGTCCTCCCGGAGGGCCAGATAAACAGGCCGCTCCCCGAAAGATCGGATGATTTCCGCCGCCAGCCGGGCCACCTGCCGGTATTCCGGGGATTTCTCCCCCGGAAGAGCCAGCACCCCGGGTCCGTCCAGACTCCGGAGCCTTTCCGCCGATTCCACCACCGGCAGATTTTTCAGCGGAAATCTGATATTCTGATAAAAAACCGTGCTGCCGGACAGCCGGGCGCTGTGGCATCCGGCACCGATGACCGTAGCCCGGATGGTTTCCTCTCCCAGCCTGTATTCCCCCCGGCAGAGCCTGCTTTCCCGGATGGCCCGGCCCAGCTCCGGACCCATGTCCCCGAAGGCCAGCCAGGGCTGCGCCGCGTCGATGCAGTCCGCCACGCCTCCGGAAAAGGAGATCACCGCCCCCTCCGGCGGTTCCAAAACCCCCGACTCCGCCGTTTTCAGTCCCGCCATCCAGCTTTCCTTTTCCCGGAGCCCCGCTGCCGCCTCCAGGGCCTGCACCAATTCCCGGGCCAGCTCCAGCACCTCTTCCCGGTTTACATAATCTCCAGCTTTCTTCCCGAAGATCCCTTCCAGCACCGGGGAAACATAGGAAAGACACCCATCCGGACGGATTTTCAGCAGCCGCCCTCCCACATTCAGGCATGCGGTAGCAGTGATGACCCCATCTTCGATCAAAGCCAGATTGGAGGTTCCCCCGCCGATATCCATGTGGAGCACCTTTTTCCCGGTTTTTTCTCCGTATTCCACTGCCCCGGCGCCCTTGGCGGCCAGCACACTCTCCAGGTCCGGCCCTGCCGTCGCCACCACAAAATCCCCGGCGTAGCCGCTGAGCTGCTCCAGCACGGTCCGGGCATTTTCCTTCCGGGAGGTTTCCCCGGTGATGATGATGGCCCCGGTGTCCACCTCCGGCTTCCGGATCCCGGCTTTTTCATATTCTGCGTCCACGATTTCCCGGAGTTTCTCCCCGTCCACCCGGTCGCAGTCCAGCAGCGGCGTAAAATGAATAGGGCTTTTGTAGAGAATCTTCCGTTGTGCGATTTCCATCTCCGGCACCGCCAGGCTTCCGGCCCGGTTTTCCACGGTCAGTTCCGATAGTACCATCTGACTGGAGGTGGTCCCCACATCCAGTCCCACGCTCAAAAGCACCTCAGACACGTCCCGTGACCTCCTCCAGGATCTGCTGCACCAGGAATTTTTCCACCGTCATGGGATTGCTGCCGCAGCAGGGATCCTGGAGCGTAGCCTCCACGATTTTTTCCGTTTGGGCCCATACATCCCGCGGCATAATGCCTGCCTGGGCCAGGGTTTCCGGCAGTTTCAGCTCCCGGCGGAGCCGAAGAAGGGCGTTCCGGAGATTGCGCACCGCCACAGATTCCGCGCTACCTCCCAGCCCGGCGGCACGGGCCAGCTGGGCATACTTTGCCCCTGCCACATGGGCATTGCAGCCCACCACGCTGGGCAGCAGAATGGCATTGAGCCGCCCGTGGGGCACATGGAACACCCCGCCCAGGGCGTGGGCCATGGCATGGCAGAGGCCCAGCCCCGCCTGGGAAAAGGCCATCCCCGCCATGGTCGCCGCCTGGTGGACCTTCAGCCGCACCTCCTTCCGCCCGGCAAAGGAGGCCGGAAGGGCCTCGTAGGCTGCCCGGAAGGCTTCCCGGGCCATAGAATCGGAGAAAACCCCGGCGCCCCTGGCAACATAGGCCTCCAGGGCGTGGGAGATCACGTCGAAGCCCGCATCCGCCACCAGCCCCGGCGGCAGCTGCTGCAGCAGCTGGCTGTCCAGGATCGCCATATCCGGCTTCAGCCGCCGGTCGATGAGAGGATGCTTGACGCTGTTGTGGGTCAGAATGGCAAAATCCGTCACCTCGGACCCGGAGCCGGAGGTGGTGGGAATGGCCACCACCTTTGCATCCCCTTTTGCAAAGTAGGCCATGGCCTTGGCGCAGTCCATGGCGCTGCCTCCGCCCAGGGCCACGATCAGATCCGCCCCGAAGGCCCGGAGCTTTGCCGTGCCCTCCGCCGCCAGCTCCACCGTAGGGTCCGGCTTCACATCGGGGAAAATTTCCACCTGCTCCGCTTTGGCACATTCTGCCACCCGGCTTGCCGTGCCGTTTTCATGGAAATAGGGATCCGTCACCAGAAACAGCCGTTTCGCCCCAAAATCCGCCAGTCTCCGGACCGTACCGGTGCCGGAAATGATCTTCGTTCTGCAATCAAATTCGTCCAAGAAAACACCGCCTTTTCGTAACGTAGTATTTCCCGGAATTTGTAAATCATGTATGGGCATAAAAAAAGAACGCAACGGAAAACCGTTGCGTTCTTCTGATGAATGCTTATTTTCTTTCGGTGCTTTCCCGGAGGATCAGCTCGAAGGGCACCATTTCATGCCGGGGCGGCTGGGTCTGGCCAATATTTTCCAGCAGCAGATCCACGCTGCGCCGGGCCATGGCATCCACACTCTGGCGGATGGTGGACAGGGTCGGCACCGTGTATTCGCCCACAGCCAGACCGTCGAAGCCCATCACGGACACATCCTCGGGAACCCGCAGTCCCGCATCCCGCAGCGCCCGGATGGCACCGATGGCCATCACGTCCGCCATGGCGAAAATAGCCGTAAATTCCCGGCCCCTGGCCAGCAGATTCCGGGCCGCCCGGTATCCCTCCTCAAAGGAGAAGCGGACACTCTCGTAATCCAGAACCTCGTCAAAGCAGATGCCGTGCTTTTCAAATGCCTCCATGCAGCCCTTGTAGCGCAGATGGGCAATTCCGGAATCCTCCCGGCGTCCGCCGATGACCACGATTTTCCGGTGGCCCATGGTCACCAGCTGCTCGATGGCGGTTTTGGCAGCCTGGGCATCGTCGGTGGTGACGCTGCTTAAATTCTCAAAGCACAGCCCCGATGCATCGCTGGTCACCAGCACGCAGGGCACCCCGATCCGCTCAAAGCCGGCCTGGAAATGCTCCCGGTTGCCGCCCAGGAACAGAATGCCCAGAGGCTTCTTCTCCCGGCACAGCTGCAATGCCCGGGCTACCTCGTTGCTGTTTTCGTCGATATAGTCCACAATCAGCTGATGGGGGGTGGTGGCCATCCGGGCCTGGATGGTCTCCATCAGACCGCTGAACATTTCATTGGATGTACCCCGGACCACCACCAGCACCGAATTGGAGTGGCTCTGCTTGAGCTGCTTGGCATTGGCATTGAGCTGGAAGCCGCATTCCGCAGCTGCCTCCAGAATGGCCTTCCGGGCCTTTTCACTGACATTGGGCTGATTGTTCAGCACCCGGGACACGGTACCGACGGAGTAGCCGGTCTGGGCCGAAAGATCCTTGATCGTCACGGGTGACACCTCCTCTTCCCGAAAATGAACAAACGGGTGCCGCAGGCGACACCCAGAAAAGTTGGAACAAAGTTGAAACAAAGTTGGAAACGATTCCATCGCTGGTTACAGTATACCCCTAACAAAACCGGAATGCAAGTCATTTCCGGGAACTTGCAAAAAACCATCCTTTTATCTAAAACCGGAGGGGTTATTTTGTGCAAAGTTCTTGCCCAAATGCAATCCCGGCAGCTTTCGCCGCCGGGATCAGACCGATTATGCTCTTTCCTTGTTCAGCTTGTCTGCTTTGCAGAAGACCAGATAGCCGATGATGAACAGGATCACCAGGCTGCCCACAGCCAGGTTCTCATTCTGCAGCTGCAGGCCGAACACATTGACCTTCACGCCTGCGGTGATCTGGCTGACGAAGGCAACCATGGTGGTGCCCAGGAAGGAGGCGCCCTTGCCGCAGATGTCCATCAGGCCGTAGAATTCGCCGCTGCGCTCCGGTCGGATGATCTTGCCCAGATAGCTGCGGGACAGAGCCTGGATGCCGCCCTGGAACATACCCACCAGGCAGGCCAGGACCCAGAACTGCCAGAGGCTCACCAGGAACATACCGAAGAGGGTGATGCAGGTGTAGCAGACGATGCAGACCTTGATCAGCAGACCTGTGTCATACTTGGCGGACAGACGGCCGAAGATAATCGCACAGGGGAAGGCCACGATCTGGGTCAGCAGCAGGGCAAGCAGTAGGCCCGTGGTATCCAGACCCAGGGCGGAGCCGTAGGCGGTGGCCATATCGATGATGGTATAAACACCGTTGATGAAGAAGAAGAAAGCAATAAGATACACGAAAACATGCTTTTCTGCCTTGGCTTCCTTAAAGGTCCGGACCAGCTGCTTGAAGGAATCCTTCAGCGGCGCACCCTTGCCGTCCACGAAAGCAGTCTGACGATAGCTTTTCAGCAGAGGCAGGCTGAGCACCGCCCACCAGATGCCCGTGATCAGGAAGGCGCAGACCATGGCGCCGCCCATGGTCAGACCGAAGCTGTCACACATCAGCACCAGCACCAGGCAGATGACGAAGGGTACCACGCTTCCGATGTAGCCGTAGGCATAGCCCATGGAAGAAACATTGTCCATCCGCTCTTCCGTGGTGATTTCCGGCAGCATGGAGTCATAGAACACGATGGAGGAGTGGAAGCCCACCTTTGCCAGGATGAAAATACCCAGAAATACCAGCCAGTGGGTGGTCAGGCCCATACAGGCGCAGGCGATGCAGCCTAAGAGCACCGTCAGCAGGAAGATGGGCTTTTTGAATTTCCGGTCGGACAGTGTGCCGCAGATGGGGGCAATGATGGCAACCAGCACCGTGGAGATGGAGCCGGCATAGCCCCAGTAGCTTAAGTACATATCCTCATGGACACCGGCAGCACCGGCCAGAGAATTGAAGTAAATGGGGATCAGCGTGGACACCAGCAGGGTGAAGGCAGAGTTTGCGATGTCGTAGAGGATCCAGTTGCGCTCCAGGGATGTAAGCTTGAATTTTTCTTTCATACAGTTCTCTCTTTCTTATCCAAAGATCCCTTCCAGTTCTTTTCCGAAGGGTTTCCCAAAGGAACGGCAGCACCCAAGCCGCAGAAAGGGTCTGCCCTCTGGAAAAATACACGACCATTGTACACGATAAGTCCCTGTCTTTCCAGTCCTTTTTGAAAAATATCGGATTCTTTTCTCCGGAAAAGAAAAAATGTATAGGAAAACCAGAACAAATGTGTTATGATAACCGATGAGGTGAGTTTTATGGAAGAACAGAATATCATGGCTTCCGAAGCTGAGGACGTTTACGAGCCCCGTCCCCGGTGGCAGGTCTGGGGTGCCCGGATCGCGCTGGTGCTGTTTCTGGCGCTGATTGCCATGTATTATATGAACATCGCCCGGGGAGGTCTGTGATGCGGATTCTCGGTATTGACCCCGGCTACGGCATCACCGGCTTCGGTCTGGTGGAGGCGGAGCGGGGACAGTTTCAGCTGCTGCGCTGCGGTGCCATCACCACTCCGGCCAATACGGATTTTTCCTGGCGGCTGGAGGTCATCTATAACGATATGGTGGAGCTGCTGCGGGTCACAAAGCCCGATGTGGTTGCCATCGAAGAGCTGTTCTTCGGTCAGAACGTCACCACCGGCATCGGCGTGGCCCAGAGCCGGGGCGTGATCCTTCTTGCCATCCGGCAGGCGGGTCTGGAGGTTTATTCCTACAAGCCCATGCAGGTCAAGCAGGCGGTGGTGGGCTACGGCAACGCCACCAAACACCAGGTCCAGGACATGACCAAGCGGTTGCTGCGCCTGGATGCCATGCCGAAACCCGACGATGCTGCCGATGCCATCGCCATCGCATTGTGCCATGGCCGTTCTTCCACCTCTCTGCTGGCTCAGGCCCAGCGCAAAAATGGAGGCTTTGTATGATTTATTATGTTTCCGGTCCCGTGACCGTTTTGGAGCCGGGCCTTGCCGTCATCGATTGCAGCGGCGTTGGCTACGGCTGCCGCATCACGGCCTATACCGCATCCCAGCTGAAGCTGAACCAGAATGCCCGGCTTTACGTTACCGAATCCATCCGGGAGGATGCCTTTGACCTTTACGGCTTTATTTCCAAAGAGGAGCAGCGGTGCTATGAACTGCTGACTTCCGTCAACGGCGTAGGCCCCAAGGCTGCCATGGCCATTCTCTCCGCCGGGGGACCTCAGAATTTCACCCTGGCCATTATGACCGGTGACGAAAAGATGCTCACCGCCGCCCAGGGCGTGGGCAAAAAGATCGCCCAGCGGATTATCCTGGAGCTGAAGGACAAGATCGGCGGCGGATCCATGGAGCTGGACTTCTCCGGCGGCCCCGTGGCTGCGGCGCCCGTCCAGACCTCCAACGCAGCGGCCCTGGCCCATGCGGCGCTGCAGGAGCTGGGCTACTCCCCCGCCGAGATCAACGCCGCCCTGAAGGGTGTCGACGCATCCGCAACCACTGAAGAAATGGTTCGCTATGCCCTGCGGGCCATGGTTATGAAAAGCTAGTGTGGAGTTTGAAGAGTGAAGTGTGGAGTTTATCCCATATTTTCACTCTCCACTCTCTACTCTCCACTCTCCACTCTTTTTTACGGAGGCCTTTATGAGTCTAGAATTTTCCCAAGAAATTTCCGCGCCGATCATCTCCCCCACCTTTGCGCCCCAGGACGCAGGGGAAATCGGCCTGCGGCCCAAGCTCCTGTCGGACTATACCGGCCAGGAAAAAGCAAAGGGCAACCTTTCCGTCTATATTGAGGCAGCCCGCTTAAGAAACGAGCCCCTGGACCATACCCTCCTCTACGGCCCTCCGGGCCTGGGCAAGACCACCCTGGCCGGTGTCATCGCCAACGAGATGGGTGCCGGCATCCGGATCACCTCCGGCCCCGCCATTGAAAAGCCCGGCGATCTGGCGGCATTGCTGACGAACCTAAATCCCGGCGACATTCTCTTCATCGATGAAATCCACCGCCTTAACCGGGTGGTTGAAGAAATTCTGTACCCGGCCATGGAGGATTTTGCCATCGACATCATCGTGGGCAAGGGCCCTTCCGCCAACTCCATCCGCCTGGATCTGCCCAAATTCACCCTTGTCGGTGCCACTACCCGGGCAGGCCAGCTGTCCGCTCCCCTGCGGGACCGGTTCGGCGTGAATCTGCGTCTGGAGCTCTATACCCCCGAGGAGCTGGCCAAGATCGTCACCCGGTCCGCAACCATCCTGGGTATGCCCATCGAGAAAGAGGGCGCCATGGAGATTGCTTCCCGGAGCCGGGGCACCCCCCGTATCGCCAACCGTTTCCTGCGACGGGTCCGGGATTTCGCTATGGTCCTGGGCGACGGCACCATTACCAAGGAAGCCGCCGACCTGGCCCTTTCCCGTCTGGAAGTGGATCAACTGGGCCTTGACAACATCGACCGGCGGATGCTCACTGCCATTATTCAGAATTACGGCGGCGGCCCGGTGGGTCTGGAGACCCTGGCAGCCACCATTGGCGAAGAGGCGGTGACTCTGGAAGACGTGTATGAGCCCTACCTCATGCAGCTGGGCTTTCTGACCCGGACTCCCCGGGGCCGCTGTGTCACCACCCTGGCCTACGATCATCTGCACATCCCCTATGAGGGCCAGAGCAGCTTCAGCATCTGAACGGCCCCAAAATACATAAAGGATCCGACATTTCCGCAAAAATTGTGAACAAAGTGTTGACATTTATACGGTATTTGTGTATAATCCGACTTGTGGCAGCATTTGCCATAAGATATTCAGACTCCGCGTTTTTCCTGGCATGAGCTGGTTTTTTCACGGGGCAATAAACCGAAGAGAGGTAATTCCAATGTACGAAGATAAGACTTTAGTTTGCAAAGAGTGCGGCAACGAGTTCGTGTTCACCGCCGGTGAGCAGGAGTTCTACGCTGAGCGCGGCTTCCAGAACGAGCCCCAGCGCTGCAAGGCTTGCCGTGACGCTCGCAAGAACGCTACCCGCGGTCCCCGTGAGTTCTTCACCGCTACCTGCGCACGCTGCGGCGGCGAAGCAAAGGTTCCCTTCCAGCCCAAGTCCGACCGTCCCGTTTTCTGCAGCGAGTGCTTCGCTCAGATGCGTGCCAACGGCTAATTGCTGAATTGAACACAAACCAGGGCAGACCCTTTCGGGTCTGCCCTCTTTGTTTTGCGGAATTTGAATTCCATTATTCTAAACTGACGATATGTGTTACTTTCTTGTTTCCGAACAAGAAAGTAACCAAAGAAATCGTCCGGGGCGAGGCATTACGGGCAAATCGCATCCTCGCCCCGGACCCCACTCCCGCCGCTTTTGACCGCCGCCCACTGAAAATGTCCCGATTTTCAGCGGGCTCTACGGAGCAAACCTTCAGATTTGCAAATTGCAAGCGTTCAAAAATCGGAACATTTTTGAATGCTGGATGGCGATGCGGCGGGGGATTGTAAAGGGGGCGCATTTGTTCGTAGCGCCCCTTTACTCGGCTTCTTTTGGCCCTTTTCTTGCCGAAACAAGAAAAGGGCATAGTATATTCCCTACTTTGGAATCGTAATGGTCAGCACGATTTCATCCTCCGTTTCCCGTCTTTCCGATACCGCCGGGATCCCGGAGGACTGGATCCGCGCCAGGGACTGGCTCAGATTATTCAGAAACACCCCCACATTCACCCGCTGCGGGCCCTTCCCGGCGCTCTTTTGCAGCTCCTGGATGTACTTTTCCGCCCGGGCCACATTCATGGCCTGCTGGATTATGACGGAAATGGCCGCCAGCTTCTCTTCCTCACTTTTCAGCTTCAGCAATGCCCGTCCGTGGCGCTCCGTCAGCCCCGATTCCCGCAGCTGCTGCAATACCCGGGGCGAATGCCGCAGCAGCCGCAGCTTATTGGCAATGGCGCTCTGGCTCTTCCCCAGCATCCGGGCCGCCTGGTCCTGGCTCAGCTGCCAGACTTCCATCAGCCTGGAAATTCCCTGGGCCTCCTCCACAAAGTCCAGATCCTGCCGCTGCAGATTCTCCACCATTGCCGCCATTCCGGACTCCCGGTCGTCCATATTCATCACAATGCAGGGAATTTCGGAAAGTCCCGCCATCTGGGCTGCCCGGAGCCGCCGCTCCCCGGCGATCAGCTCATAGGCGCTACCCACCCGGCGCACCGACAGGGGCTGCAGGATCCCATGCTGCCGGATGGAGTCGGCCAGCTCCGCCAGAGCCTCCTCCCGGAATACCTTTCTCGGCTGTGCCGGATTGGGCCGGATGGCCCGGGGCGGCAGGAACAGGACTCTCCCGGTCTCCATATAGGTTTTCAGCTTCTGGCATTGCATTGCCATTCCTCCCCAAGTGTATTTGCTACCCATTTTAGCCCCGGCCCATTGGGAAAACCCACGAAACATACCCCTCTTTTCACCGAACCGCACGACAGGTTTTGCACCCTGCCGGAAACGGGAAAATCGCCTTTCCTCTTGGAAACCGGCGCAAAATATGATATACTTGGTCGAAAGAACCCGCAGAAGGAGATTTCCCATGGTACACGACCAAACTTCAACAAAGAAACTGCGCAGGGTCCTTCTGGCCGTGGCCGCTGTGATGCTGGTGGTGACCGGAGGGCTGATCCTGCTGAGCATGCCCTATTGGGGTGCTGAGGACGATCCCGCCCTGCAGATTGCCTCCGAGCCGGAAACGGAAGCCCCGGAGATCCCCACGGAAGATCCCACGGAGCCCACGCTGCCGCCTCCGCCTCCCAATCCCTACGGCGATCTGGATTTTCAGTATGACGGCCGTTTTCTGAAGCTGATCGAGGGTGAAAGCATCGCCGGCATCGATGTATCCAGCTGGCAGTATGACATCGACTGGGAGGCCGTGGCCGACGCCGGTGCAGAATTTGCCATCATCCGCATCGGCTACCGGGGCAGCGAATCCGGAAAGATCAACGCCGACAAATATGCCCAGGCCAATCTGGAAGGTGCTGCCGCCGCAGGACTGGACATCGGTGTCTACTTTTTCTCCCAGGCTCTGACCCGGGAGGAAGCGGAAGAGGAAGCCTACTATGTTCTGGACATCATCAAGGACCACGATATCACCATGCCCGTGGTTTTTGACTGGGAACGGGTCCGGGACGAAAAATCCCGCTCTCAGAATATGGACCGGCGGACTCTGACCGACTGCGCCAAAACCTTTCTGGAAACTGTGGAAATGGCGGGCTACAATGCCATGGTCTATTTCAACGCCCACCAGTCCCGGAATCTTTACTACCTGGCAGAGCTGAAGCAGTACGATTTCTGGCTTGCCTCCTATACCGACCGGATGGATTTCCCCTACAAGGTGGATATGTGGCAGTACACCGACACGGGAAAGATCCCCGGCATCGAAACCGACTGCGACTTCAATGTGTATTTCCCCTCCTACGGCTGATAAACCCAACGGGCGTGCTGCCTTATCCGCAGCACGCCCGTTCAAATTTATATTACCGGCAGGAGAATCCGTAGGCATCGTCTGCGGCAAAGGCCCCCAGCTTCATACCCCGGCTGTGTGCGGCTCTGATCACCCGGTCGCTGTCTTCCCCGCTGTCCATGGACTGATAATAGAGGGCTCCGCCCGCCTTCACAAAATCCATGGCCTTTTCAACCAGCGTCAGCCCCATACCGCTTTCCGTCACCGTGGAGCCCACCATGGTGACGATGTCAAACTGCCCCTCCAGAGTAAGCTCCCCCGCATCCGCCCGAATCACCCGGACCTTGTTGGGATTTTCTTCCGCAATCAGCCGCTGCTCCAGCTGCCGGCAGCAGATTTCCAGCCGGTCAATACTGGTCAGCGTTCCTTTTTTCAGCTTCCAGGACAGGTATTCATCCCATTCTCCCGCGCCGATGCCGATGTTGCAGATGTCGTCCGTTTCTCTGACCTGAAAGTTCTTTTCAAAGAACTCCGCAAACCGGTACATCAGATACTTGTTTTCCACAGATACATTCCAGGGCCCCGCTTCCGGTCCGTACATCTGAGAATATGTCCGAAGGAGGAAGCGCAGCTGATCTTCGGGGATTTCCCCGGAGCAGCCGGCCTGTTTTCTTCCGAAGAGCTCATCCATGGAGATGCCGAAATAATCCGCGATCCGGGGAAGCATCCCCACATCCGGCACCGTCACTTCCGTTTCCCATTTGCTGACGGTCTGGTACTGAACCCCCAGGGCCTGGGCCAGTTCTGCCTGGGTCATCCGATGCTTCTGCCGCATGGTACGAATGCAGTTTGCGATTTCTTTCATGGTACTTCACCTCTCTGTCAATATACCATGGCATCTGTTTCTTTGCAATCACGCCCCGGGCGACCGGGCTCACCGGACAGGAGAAAACCCCGGTGCATCGGCTGCACCGGGGGATTTTTCAGTAAAACAGCAGGCTGACCCAGGTAACCAGGTTGCCGCCAAATCCAAATTCGATGCCGTTCTCCTCCAGCACCGGGATCAGATTGATGCCATGGCTTTCCACGCAGGGGTGCATTTTTTCCGGGAACCGGCAGGCCTGCCCGTCCAGATATGCACACCGCTCACAAACAGCGCAGGCCTCCGTGGACAGGATGTAGGGCTTGACCCCCTCCCCTTCCAACAGGGACCCCACCGCATCGGTGATCACCTCATGATCCGGCCGGGTGGCCAGGGTTTCCTCCAGATCGGCGATGTCATTTACTTCCGTAACGGTTGCGATCACCAGACAGTTTTCAAATCCCAGACATCTTTCCCGGCATTCCGCCACCTTTCCCACCGCCGGCGGACAGGCCCAGGTTTTGCCGTACATGGGGCATTCATGCTCACAGATCCACCGGACCCGGTCTGAAAACTCCAGTTTTTTCGGGTCAATGAAGAAATAGCCCAGCAGCGGCAGCCCGGCCAGGCGGTTTTCCAGTCTCTCCCGGTCCATCACGCCAGCTCCTCCAGGATCCGGGTGCAGCCTTCCAGCACATCATTCCAGGTTTCCGTGAAATCCCCGGTGTACCAGGGATCCGCCACATCATGGGAAAGGAGCATCCGGCACTTGGCGGCATCTTCTCCAAAGAGCCGGCGCAGATACCGGCCGTTGCTGGCATCCATGTAGTAAATGTGATCGTAATCTTCCAGTTCTCTCCGGGTGATCTGGTGGGCAGCATGGCCGTCACAGCGGATGCCGTGCTTTGCAAGCTCCCGCCGGGCAGGAGGATACACCGGATTTCCGATTTCCTCCCGGCTCACCGCCGCCGAAGCGATATGAAACTTCCCTTCCAGCCCGGCCTTTTTCACCAGATCCTTCATCACAAACTCCGCCATGGGACTTCTGCAAATATTGCCGTGGCAGACGAATAACACTTTTATCATTGCTACGAACCTCCTAGAAAAACCACGATTTGCTTAGAGCCGCAATCACTTTTCGGATTTTTGCAATTCATCCGGATCGTGTCCTATCGTGGCTCTTCGTGGCATATTGTTTTACGAATTTGTAGTAAAAGTTGTAGTAAATGGACACCGTTTACTACTGGCTTTACTACAAACGGCAGACGAACACATTTCTCTGCCCTTTTTCAGGCTTCCATAACCCGGTCAAATTCCTCCTGAGCATCCTCAATTTTCAGATGCGTGTAGGTGTCCAGAGTAATGCCGATATCCGAATGCCCCATGATATACTGCAACGTTTTGGGGTTCATACCGCTCTTTGCCATGTTGGAGCAGAAGGTATGTCGGCACACATGGGGTGTAATCTTCGGAAGCTGAATTCTGTAGATTTTATTGTACTTGGTGCGGATATGCTTAAAGTAATGCTCCCAGTGAAGGGCGACCATCGGCATCTCATTCTTGTCCAGAAACAGGAATCCGGTGTATCCGTCCACCATCGGTTCCTTCGCAGGTTTCTTCCGGTTGGCAATGATCCTGCGGAAGCAAGCCATAACTTCGGGACTCATGGGGACAAAACGCTCACCGTTCTTGGTTTTGGTGTCCTCAATGATGTATTCCATGGTGTGAGCTCGCTGCAGCTGATGATCCACCCGGATTCGCTTCTTTTTGAAGTCAATGTCAGAAATCGTCAGTCCGCAGAACTCCGAAACACGCAAGCCTGTATTAAAAAGGATGAAGATCCCATCGTAATACTTGCTGTAGCATTTGTCCTCCTGAATGAACTTCAAGAAAGCTCGCTCCTGGGCTCTGGTGATTGCCTCTCTGGTGACACTGTCATTGACCACAACCGTTGCCAGTTCAAACTGGAAGGGGTTCTTGTGGATCAAATCATCCTGCAATGCCATCTCAAAGGCAGGCCTTACAACACCCCGGATGGAATGGATGGAACTATATCCTCTGCCATCCACCTTCTGCATCTTAATAAGCCAGGCTTTTGCATCGGATTGCTTCACCTTGTCGATTCGAAGCTTCCCGAAATCTTCTTTCTTGATGATGTTCAGGACAAAGTTGTAATTCGCCTGGGTGTTGTGACGGACATTGACCTTGAGAGACAGGTATTTCTCCACCAAATCCAGCACAGTAAGATCTCCACCGTTGGGAACGATCTTTTTGAACAGATCCTGCTGGATCTGCCGTTCCTTTTCACGCAGGGAATGGTCTCGTGCTCTTCCGGCGGGAGTCCGGTCGTTTTTGTCCAATCTCCAGCTGTAAACGAACTTGTACTCGCCGTTCAGATCCTTGTACTTATAAGCATATCGGCCATCTTGACGTTGGCTCTCTCCGTTATGTAAAATGCGGCCTCGGTTATCTCTCCGCTTTTCACTCATAATAAAAACTCCTTCCGTTAATGAAGAGAGCTCCGATATGATGAAATGAGTATATCATATCGGAGCCCAATTTACTACTTTTACTTTAAAATTTCACCGAATTCCTATGGCAGAAAATCAGATCACAGATGCATTGTTCAGGTATTCTTCGAACAGTTTTTTCTTGATCATGATCCGATTTCCGTTTTCCAGCAGGAATTTGGCATCCATATTTTCATCCACGATTTGGCGCATCTTCTTTTCACCGATGTGAAAATACTCAGCTGCCTCACGCAGGGTCAGCATATACTTTTCCCAGTAGGGAATCACGATCATACACAGTATCCTCCACATTCATAGATTCGCAGAAAATGCGCCGAAAATTTCGGCGCATTTTGTAGTTCTCAGTCTTTCGATTCATTGATATTAACCTTGGGCAATCATTCACGATTGATCTCTCCTTTTTCTGTAATTTGGGGTTCTTTGTATACGGCCAGGATCTCTGCAGGAATGGCATCCATGGTCTGCCGGAGTGCTTCCACCATGTGCTGGAGGTCATCCAGTTCCTGCACCTTCTTCTCCAACTCTAACTGGCGCAGGGTGCTGGCCTTGCTGCTGTTGACCTCTTTCTTTAGATCTGCAATCTCACTGCGCATCTCCTTGGCTGCCTTGCTGGTTTTCTTCAGCTTGGTCATCAGTTCCTCTACGCCGGGGATGTACTCGTCCAGCAAAGCAGCAATTTCCTTGGATTTGGTTTTAGCATTCAGCGGGTTCATCTCGGACAGGAGCTGAACGAGCTTATCTTTCTGCCGGTTCAGTCGGGCAGCCTGCTTGAACAGCCGGGGCGGAATGTGAGTTCTTCCGGTGAGGCTGGCAGATTCGCCCCGCTCGAAATCGGGGTATTTCTTCACCATGTAGCTCCAGAATTCATCCTGCCACTGGGTCAGCCGCTTCTTGTTGCCGATGATCTCCTTGGCACTGAGCCGCCCATCCGCTGTGATGGGAACAAAGCAAAGGTGCATGTGGGGAGTCTTCTCGTCCACATGCACCACGGCAGAAATATAGGTCGCAGGATTTTGCTTGGATTTCATGAACTCCACTGCGTAGTCAAAGAATTCCCGGATTTCTTTCCGACTCTTCTTCTCAAAAAACTCCGGGCTGGCCGTGATCAGCACCTCTACAGCGGTGACACTGTCCTTCCGGACCCGGCATCCCGCTTCCCGGATGATCCGGTTGGAAATATCACGGTATTTCCCATCAGGCACAATCGGGTGGAAGTTGTGCTTGCTCAGTTCCACCTTGATATCCGGATTGCTGGCATAGGTTTCTTTGGTTCTTTCATTATGCGCTTCGATCCGGCTCACGGTAGGACCTTTGTATTTGGCGAAGCGCAGGATCGCATATTGTGCTTTCATTCTTTCTTTTGTACCTCCTTGGCTCGTTTGGATAGATATCGGTCGCATTCGATCACCAGTACTCTGTACGCTTGCTTGCAGGTATGTACGCATCGGCGGCAAAGGCTGTTGTACTCTACGCGACCATGTTCGTTCAGAAACAAAGATAGCTCCTGTTTCCTCTTTTTTGACATACGGGGCATCGCGGCCCTCCTTTCAAATTACTGTCGCGTTTCGGTGTCATTTTCAGTGATTCTTGCCCCTGTAAGGGCCGAAAAATCTGAAGGGGTATAAACACACAGGGTCTCCTAATATTGCAAAACTGTATATTTTCGGGGTGGCTCACTTCCCGGATAATTGACAGCGACTTTGAAACATGTGTACCGTACGTACGAAGCCATCCCTGTACGCTTGTACGCACGGTACACTTGATTTGGACTCCTTACGGAAAAATCTTTACGAGCGGTTCAATTCCCCAGAAACCTCTGACTCTGCGATTTCCCTGATTCATCACATTGTTGCTGTATTCCAGATTGTAGTCTTTCTCATGCTGGATGATGTAGCTGCTGAAGCTTCGGGGCGCCAGAGGCTTTTCCGAGTTCTCGCTGCACCACAGGGTATAAATTGCATAAAAGTCAGTGGATGAGATCTCAGAATCCGACTTGAACCGGAAATAGCCTTCCGATTCCATGAATTCCACAATATTGTTGCCGTCCCGGATGGCTTCCTCCCGGTTGGCTCTGGTCCGCTCACTGGTGGTAAAGTGGAAGTTCTGCTGAATCAACCGTCTAAGACCTTCCAGCGCCCACAGAAGGATACCTTCTGCTTCTGCGCACATCTTCTCTGCGATAAAGGGATCATCATACCGGTCTTTCTCCTTTTCCTTTACGGACAGGATCAGCTGGCGGCGGAAGAAGCCCTCACTACGGTCATAGAGGGATTTCATCACGCCGTTGCCGAACACCATAAACCGGGAGTACAGCCAGCCCTGATAGCTCTGCTTACCCTTTTTCTCCAGATCCAGCGGCTGCTCTGCGGTGACGATGGTTTTGATGTAGTTGGTCTGGGGCAGGGCTTCCAGCTTCATATCATCGTCCACCATGGCAAGCAGGTGTTCCAGATCTGCCCGGGCGAAGGGATTGGTCTCCACCTTCTGAATGGAACCGTTGCACATGTTGTCGCCCAGCAGCGCCCGCATCACAAGGCCCACTCTGGATTTTCCTTCACCACCTTTTCCTACCAGAAACAACATCTGCTGACCCTTGTTGGAAGGGATCAGACAGTAGCCCATGTATTCCTGCAGTGTGGGGATATCATCCTCATGCAGCAGTTGGCTTACAAACTTCAGCCACTGTGCAGGCTCCGGTGCGTCCGGGTTATAGGCAACCGGCAGGCGGTTTATGCAGAAATCCCTGGATTCTTCAAACTCGCCAGACAGGTAATAGGTGCCGTTGGCAAGGAAAATCCGATCCGCATAGGTAGGCAGGGGTTCCGAGTAGGCCAGTACCCGCATGGTATCCAGCAGGTTGGTGATCTTCTTGGGAATCCCGGAAAAGACATAGGGCGAGATCCATTCGAGAATCTTTTTCTTCAGCTTGTTTTCGTCGGTTACCCGCCCGTCGGTAGTGAAGAACGTCCCATGGATGCAGATCATCGGGTGCTGCTCCAGAAAAGCCTTGCAAAAATCCAGTTCATTGATCTTATCGCCCATGAGCCATTCCGGATCAAAGGGACTCTCAAGTACAACATCGCCCATGTTCCATCACCTCTGTGGTTATGTGGATATTCTTATTCATTTTCAATTCCTCCTCTTGATTTTGTAATACGTAATTTTGCAGACAATGGATTCGGTCATCTTCTAACAGAAGCTCCACTGCTTGCTTGCGCCGCCAGGGATCCGCATCCATCATTTCATCAATCAGATAAGCGATGAAACTTTCCCTCCTGCACCCTTCCACGAATCTGTCGTGGAAAGATTCTTCCTGTGTCCGGGGCGCATAGTGTCTCTTCCAAAATCGCAACAGCTTCTCATACTGCACCAAAGCAAAAAGGCAGCGCTGCTCCAAAGTGCGGAGCGGCACTGCTGGTTTTATTTGAGGGATCGTTTTTGTTTGCGATTTCGGTTGAATGCCGAATTTCTCGGCAAGAGTTTGTGCGGCATCGTGATTGCTGATGCCAAGCAGACGGGCAGTAAAGTCAATGACATCCCCCGTTGCTCCACAACCAAAGCAATAATACCGCTGATCCAGCTTCAGGCTGGGTGTATGGTCTTCGTGGAACGGGCATGCTGCCATTCCTGATCTGGTCACCGTCAGTCCAAAGCTTTCCGCAGCATGTCTTGCAGTGACGGCTACCTTGATTGATTCGTACATATTCCTAAGCATCCTCTCCTTACTTTCTTCTAAAGGAACGCATCCGTAGCCCCTCCCGAATTGTCCCTTCACTTATAGGAGAAAACCAGGGGTGAAATCGGAACCCATTTTGAAAAATTCTCTAAATAATTTTTGAGGTGCTCCGTGCCAACTCATTCTGTCCGCTGTTTTGGACCGAATTCATGCTAAAATTTGGTCATCGGAACCCGTAACTGTCGTGATAACACGACTCTTTCGGTTTAGCACGAAAAAAGTTCTTTATTTTAGAACATGTGTTTGATATAATAGTGCTATCGTAAAGGAGGTGCGGCCATGGAATTCTATCAGGATGATGATTGGTTGGAAGAAGAACCGGAAACAGTTTATGACGATGAGATTGAATATCTATATGGAGATGATGAAGCAGACGCTTCTGATCAGATTCTGCTGGACCAGATTTCTCTGCGCCGCATGGACAGCAAGTGGGAACCCAGCGAAGCAGAAGATGACGCAGCCGTGGATGAAGCAGTTGATCCGATATTACCATACATAGGTGATGTCCGGGAGAATGCTCACGATCCTGATGCGCCCATCAGCACCGCAACCTTGCTGGCTCAGATGGACGAAGTATCTGTGGAAAGAAGAACACAGGTAGCACAGACACAGGCAGAATTTGATGAAATCATCAAGGAGTTAGATCGCCTGGACCGGAACCGGGAACGCAGGGAGCGCTATCACGAAATCCTGCAGGAAGAATATATCCCAGGCGGCGAAGAGTTTTACAGCGGTCGGATCTTTCCTGCCGCTCTGGATTCCCCGGAAAGCAAGCTTATCCTGCGGGGTATGTTCCTGGATCTGTTCTACAACTGTCCATATGAAATGCACCAGCTGACTGCAGATCCGTTCCTCTCCCGCATCGTTGATAAGCTCTCAGACCTTCACAAAGAAACACTGTATCTGCTTTCCCTTCAGTATCTCAGCACATCGCAGCTTGCCCATATGCGGGACCAGTCTGACCGGAACATCCGCAAGCTGCGGGACAGCTATACGAAGAAATTGCAGAAGCAGTTGTATGGCCATCTGCTCCAAAAGAAGCAGGACGGCATGGGTCTGTCCTTCCGAGAAAAAGAATTCCTCACACAGTACGAACTCGCATTGAAGGAAAGCGGCACCGCCAACGTAAAGGTAAAGAAGGAAAACAAATATCCCAAGAGGATAAGAAAAACCGGCGCTGTAAACAGCACCGGCATGGAGGTTGGAGTGGCAGTATGAATATGAAAATTGATCAGCGGCTGATCTCCTGGCCGCGCTACAGTAAATATGAAATCATCACCGCGCCCAACGGCAGTCGATACATTCGGCCAACAGAAGAGTCCTATCCCGTGCCATTCCACTATGTAAAAGAAAAAGAGCGTATGGTGATTGATGCTATTAACGTTGGCATGCTGGTATTGGGTAAGAAATCCGAAGCAGTCATCGAAAAAGCTGTTCTGGAGTTTGTGACGAAGCATGGCCTGCTGGGTCTGATGACCGCGCTACCCAACTCCCCGGACTTCATGGAATATGAGGTCACATTCTTGCCGAAGAACCGGTTCATTCGGGAACGACACATGAAAACTGACGCATACCAGAAACTGTTTTTTCCATTCCATGATTTACAAAAAATGCGTACCAAAATGGAGCGAGAACCTATCTGGGACGATCCGGAAGATCACGCTGAGTGGCAGATGATGATGTATCATTCTGATCAACCGGAAGGTGTTATGATGACGGCGCTGAAGGAATATGCAGAGCCTTACGACTGGGTTGTAGATCAGTTGAAGGACTGGGCATACATGGTTTCCTCCTGCTATTTCTTTTATAAGGATGGATTCATAACGGATTTGAAACTACGGATATCTATGCAGGAAGGGATGGAGGCATACGGCGGTATCGCACCCAGCTATATCATCCTGCTGCGAGAAAAGCCCACCCTCTGGTGGCACTTTCATTCCCTGCACCAGTGCATCCATCTGACCCTTTCTTTCATGCTGGCAGATGAAAACAATCCCCTGCGTATGTGCAAGTACTGTAAGAAGATTTATCTCGCAGGTACGACGGAAGACGAGTGGTTCTGCAGTGAGAAATGCAAAAACGCATACGAGAAAAATGGAGATAAATAAACGAGAGCAGGATGCGTTGCTGCGGCAAGACGGGAGTGTGATATACCATTTTGCTCCCCCGGTGATGCAGCTCTATTACAAAAATCCGCTTCCCAGATTTCCTCCATTCCGCTGCACCACCTACACCCGAACAGCCGGATTTCGCATAAGCGAATCCTCATATTTCCCGTCCCGTAGGGACCCGAAATCCGTCTGTTCAGCTGTCACCGGAAATGGTATGCTCAGTAAGGCAGCATCCCCTTTCCGCGGGCAGCGGTCGCAAAAGGTATAACACACTAGACTTTACACAGTAAAATCGTGTGCCAACAGGGCGCTTTCACCCCTATTGGAAACCCGGAAGTCAAGTAACCTGCAGTCCCTTTACAATCCCAGCCGTTTTGAAATCTGTATCCACAAACTGAAAAAGGGAGTTTGTGCCCACACATTCCAAAACGAAAAATCCCCACAGTCGATCCTCCAGCAAGGAGAGGAAAGATTGTGGGGATTTTGGGTGTCGCATTCATAGAACTGGGAGAAATTCATGCGTCACGCACCGCTGCGGGGATGCAAGGTTCAGAATTCTCACCCGTATTCTGGCGGAGAGTTATAAATTCAGAAAATCCTTACGATAGTTGACACTAAAGAACTCTGCCAGTTCCACCATCTCTTCGTCCCGGATGGTGTTCACTCGGGGCAGGTGCGCAGTCAGCATATAGATCTGGGCTGCCTTTTCTACAGTTTCAATCAGGCCAAAGGTCTCGTCCATGGTCTTTCCTGCACCATAGATGCCGTGCATACCCCAGATCACCAGACGGAACTCCTTCATCTTTTCTGCGGTAGCTTCGCCGATGGTGTTGGTGCCGCAGAGCATCCAGGGCAGGACGCCCACGCCGTCGGGGAACACCACGATACACTCGGTGCACATCTCCCACAGGGTGTGGGTGAACTTCTTTTCGTCCAGTTCATGAACATAGTTCATGGCCAGGGTGTAGGTGGGATGGCAGTGCATGACCACACGGTTTTCAGGATCAACGGACAGTCTTGCCATATGGCTCATCAGGTGGGCAGGAAATTCGGAGGTGAACTTGCCGCCGTCCTTATAGCCCCACAGAAGTTCCGCAGTCTTGCCGTCCTGCGCGATGCGGACGATGCCCAGATTGGTTTCGGGATCGCCGTCTACATTCTTGAAATACTTGCCGGTACCGGTGACGATGAAAATCTTACCGATGATGGAAGTGGCATCAAAGCCCAGAGGGATGGTGCGCTTCACTTCGTTCAGATTCAGGTACTCCCCCACCTCGTTTTGATCCAGCATGTAGCTGATATTGCCGCCGTTGCGCTCGTCCCAGCCCAGGCGGTACATATTGGCGGTGGTTTTCCGCATTTCCTCCACAAAGGGAGCGTCCATAATATTCTTCATGTCGTTATCCTCTCTTACTCAGCACTTCAGTTTCATATTTCTTCACATCAGCAAACCATTCGCCGTCAGCGGGAGCACCACAAACACGGCAATACTCCGTCCAAATCTCGCCGAAGGGCATGGTCTTCAGCTCTTCCTGAATGACCATCAGTTCCGTCCAGTTGTCGGCATTCTGCAAGGCGGTCAAATCAGGGGTGCAGAGGGCCATCAGCAGGGCCTTCTGGACATTGCGGAAGCCAACCGTCCAGGCGGAGATGCGGTTGATGGATGCGTCAAAATAGTCCAGAGCTATCTTCACACGACCTTCCAGACCGCCGCAACGGACGATCTCCTTGCAGATTTCCTTGGTCTCATCGTCCAGTAGCACAACATGATCGGAGTCCCAACGGATGGGACGGGTGATGTGCAGCGCGATCTCCGGGAAGAAGGCCAGCAGAGCGGGAATCTTGTCGGAAACCACTTCCGTGGGATGGTAGTGGCCGTTGTCCATCAGAGGGATGCACTTACCGGGATTCATAGCCGCATAGCTTAAAGAGAACTCCGCAGAACCGACGGTGTAGGCTTCCACGCCGATGCCGAACACCTTACTCTCCACGCAGGGCTTAACCTTATTGAAATCGAAAGGCTCGGAGAGGATCTCGTCGATTGCTTCCTTATAGCGGACACGGGGACCCATACGGTCGGCAGGGATGTCTTTGAAACCGTCACCGGTCCAGATGTTCATGACGCAGGGCTGGCCCAGTTCTTCGGCGAGGTAAGCAGAAATGCGGATGCAGGCCTTGCCGTGGTCGATCCAGAATTTGCGGATTTCGGGATCGGGAGAGGACAGGGTCAGTCCGTTGGCCTTGGGATGGGAGAAGAAGGTGGGATTGAAGTCACAGCCGAGGCCTCTTTCTTTACAGAAATCCACCCACTTTTTGAAGTGCTTGGGCTCCAGCTTAT
The DNA here is from genome assembly GCA_015068305.1 of Oscillospiraceae bacterium. Lineage (GTDB taxonomy): Bacteria > Bacillota > Clostridia > Oscillospirales > Oscillospiraceae > Faecousia. Next base: position 5,579 of record SVKV01000014.1, on the reverse strand, counting down.
CCCGGTCTGCCCAGTCGCCGTCCTCAAAGATGGCATAGGAGGCATGAAGGTTCATCTTGGCAGTGCCGGGGCAAAGTTTCAGTACCATATCCAGGTCCGCCATCAGTTCCTCGGGGGTTCTGGCGCGACCGGGGTAGTTGCCGGTGGTCTGGATGCCGCCGGTAAGAGGCTTACTGGGGTCGGTGTCAAAGCCGCGGACATCGTCACCTTGCCAGCAATGCAGTGCAACAGGGACAGTTTTCAGCTTACTGATTGCAGCATCGGTATCGATGCCAAGTGCGGCATATTTGGCTTTTGCTTCCATGTAGGACATATTAGTTAACCTCCATCTGTACTTTCAGATTACCCAGGGCGGTTGCCTCAATGGGCAGTGCGATTACTTGCTTACCGGTAGCTTCTTCCGTCAGGCGGTTGAGAAATGCGTTCTTGGCACCGCCGCCCACGATGTAAAGCTTTTCGTAGGTGCAGCTGGTGTTGGATTCCAGTTCGTCGATGGCCCGTTTGTAGCTGACCGCCAGAGAACGATATGCACAGCGGAAATAGTCGCCAATGGTTCCAAGTGCATTACTCGTAGCAGCATCAAAAGCCTCCTTCATACTCTTGGGGGCGAGGAATTCGGGAGCATTCGCATCCACTAAAACATCGCAGGTGCTCTCCTCTGCCAGTTTCACGATTTCCGGGAACTTCAGTTCGGGACAGATTTCCCTCTGCAGTTCGTTGACAAGCCACATACCCATGATATTTTTCTGGTAGCGGTTGTAACCCACGCCGCCCTCGTTAGAGTAGTTGGCTTTCTCACTGCCTGCATCAGTAATAGGCTTGGGAGTTTTGACTCCCAACAAAGACCATGTGCCAGAGGAAATGTAAGGGTGATTTCCATCCATGGGGATGCCTTCTACGGCAGAACCGGTATCATGAGTAGCACACAGAACCACCTTGCAGTTGCCGCCCACTGCGGCCGCGATTTCCGGACGCAGTATTCCAAGGACAGTCCCCGGTTGGCGCAGCTTGGGAAACAGGTGCCGGGGATAGCCAAGAGCCTCTACAATTTCCATATCGAATTCCCCGGTCTGGGCATTTACCATGCCCATTGTAGTGGCATTGGTATATTCCCTTGCCTTGATGCCACTGAGCTTCCACATCAGGTACTCCGGCATCATCAGCATGTCTGTGACACCCTCAAGTCTTCCGCTGACTTTTTCATCATAAAGCTGATAGATGGTATTAAAGGGCTGGAATTGGCAGCCGGTATGACGGTACAGTTCATTGAACGGCACCTTTTCATGAATCTGAGAAATTATCGTTTCTGTTCGGTTATCCCTGTATGCATATACGGGATAAACTTCCTCATCACCTTTCAGTAGAACATAGTCCACACCCCAAGTGTCGATGGACAGACATTCGATTTTGGGATACAGACGAAATGCTTCCTTGATACCCATTATCACATTGGAGAAGAGCGCTTGTACATCCCATGTTAAATGTCCGTTCTCTTCCTGAACGCCATTGGGAAAACGATACACTTCATTTGTTTTGATTTCGCCATTCTCCTGCCAGCCTACGATATGCCGACCGGAAGATGCACCAATATCAATTGCTAAATAATATTTCATAGAGATAACCTCTATTTCTTTCTAGTTTAGAGAATGGGGAATCCTGTGGCGCAGGATTCCCCGAGGAGGAAGAAAGTTCCGTTCTTATCCGCAGAACAGAATATTATTGATGATAGATTCCAGATATTCTTGTCTGCCGGAGCCGGGCAGTGCGGGTGCGCCCATAGATTCTGCATAGGCCGCCAGCTCTTCCAGAGAAGTCTCTCCTGCACGGATCTTGGCACCGATGCCGCTGTTGTAGGAGGAATAGCGGTCAGCGATGAAGCTATCAATGCGGCCATCCTCGATGATCCTGGCGGCCTTCAGAAGGCCCAGAGCAAAGGCATCCATACCCAGAATGTAGGCGTGGAACATATCCTCCATGGTGTAGGAAGGACGGCGGTTCTTTGCATCGAAGTTGAAGCCGCCGGTGAGGCCACCGGCCTTCAGAACTTCGTACATGCACATGGTGGTCTCGTACACATTGAAGGGGAACTCGTCGGTGTCCCAACCCAGCAGGTAGTCGCCCTGGTTGGCATCGATGGAGCCCAGCATGCCGTTGATGGCGGAGATCCGCAGGTCGTGCTGGAAGGTATGGCCTGCCAAGGTTGCATGGTTGGCTTCGATGTTCATCTTGAAGTCCTTATCGAGGCCGTACTGCCTCAGGAAGCCGATGGCGGTAGCGGCGTCGAAGTCATACTGGTGCTTCATGGGCTCCTTGGGCTTGGGCTCGATGTAGAAATCGCCGGTAAAGCCGATGGAGCGGCCGTACTTCACAGCCATCTTCATCAGGTTGGCGATGTTCTCCTGCTCGAACTTCACGTCGGTATTCAGCAGAGTTTCGTAGCCTTCACGGCCGCCCCAGAACACATAACCCTTACCGCCTAGCTTCACGGTGATGTCCAGAGCCTTCTTGATCTGGGCCGCTGCAAAACAATAGACATCGGCGGAGTTGGTAGAGCCTGCGCCGTTCATGAAACGGGGATTGCTGAACATATTGGCAGTGCCCCACAGGCACTTGATGCCAGTCTGGTTCATCTTCTCCAGAATATAGTCGGAGATTTCATCCAAGCGGCGGTTGGTCTCCTTGATATCGTCAGCCTCGGGGACGATATCCACATCGTGGAAGCAGAAATACTCGATGCCCAGCTTCTGCATAAACTCGAAGCCGGCATCCACCTTGGCCTTTGCATGCTCCATGGTGCCCTTTTCCGCACCAAAGGACTTGTCAGCGGTGTCCCGTCCGAACATGTCGGTGCCGCCGGCGCAGAGGTTGTGCCACCAGGCCATGGCGAAGGGCAGATGCTCCTTCATGGGCTTGCCTGCCACGATTCTGTCGGCATCATAGAACTTGAATGCCAGAGGATTGGTAGAATTGGGACCCTCGTAGGGGATTACAGGGATATTGGGAAAGTACATGTTGTTTACCTCCAATTATTGAATTTCGGGGAAGAGATTCTTCACCGCAGGATAGATTTTCTTGAATTGCTGATACCGGGCTTCATACTTGGCAACCAGTTCGGGTTCGGGCTTGACGGTATCCGCGACGGCGCACAGCTTGCCGCAGCAGTCTTTTACGGTTTCGTATTCGCCGCAGGCCACCATGACCAGCATAGCGCCGCCCATGCCGGGTCCCTGCTCGGAAACGGGAATCTCCAGTTCGCAGTTGAGTACATTGGCAAAGATGCGCTTCCACAGGGGGCTCTTGGCACCGCCGCCGCAGATTTTGGATGTGTTGATGGTGATACCCAAACTTCTTGCAACCTCGACAGAGTCACGAATTGCAAATGCTACACCTTCCAAGACAGAGAGCACCAGATCGGCGCGGCAGGTATCCATGGTCATACCGATGAAGGTACCACGAGCGTTGGTATCGTTGATGGGACTCCGTTCGCCCATGAGGTAGGGCAGGAAGAACACATGATTCTCGCCCAATTTGTCCTCGGTAATGTGTGCCTGCTCCGCGGCATGGTCGGAGGTTCCGAAAATATCCTCCAGCAGCCACTTATTGCAGCTAGCGGCAGAGAGCATACAGCCCATCAGATGCCAGCCTCCGTCGGCATGGGCAAAGGCATGGAGGGCATTGTTGGGGTCAACTCCGAACTTCTCAGAGGAGATGAATACCGTGCCGGAGGTTCCCAGACTGATGTTGCATCCGCCCTCGCCGACCACTCCGGTTCCAACCGCTGCTGCCGCATTATCGCCTGCGCCTGCGCAGACCTTGACTGTGCCGGGAATTCCCAGTTTCTCTGCAATCTCAGGATCCACGGTGCCGATGCAGTCATAGCTTTCAAAGAGCTTGGGCATCTGTGCTTCCGTAATGCCGCAGATCTCCAGCATTTCCTTGCTCCAGCATTTGTTCTGTACATCCAGAAGCAGCATGCCGGAAGCATCGGAATAGTCGCAGGAATGAACACCCGTCAGGATATAGTTGATGTAATCCTTGGGCAGCATGATCTTCGCGATCTTCCCGAAATTCTCCGGCTCGTTTTCCTTCATCCAGAGGATTTTGGGGGCGGTGAAGCCCGCGAAAGCAATGTTAGCCGTCAGCGCGGACAGCTTGTCCTTGCCAATCCCGTTATTGAGGTAATCCACCTGCTTGGCTGTTCTTCCGTCATTCCAGAGGATGGCGGGACGGATGACGTTGTCGTTTTCGTCCAGCACCACCAGACCGTGCATCTGACCGCCCGCACCGATGCCTGCCACCGCAGAAGCATCGAAGCCATTCAGCAGCTCCGGTACGCCCTCAAAAAGCGCTTTCTTCCAATCCTCCGGATTCTGCTGGCTCCAGCCGGGCTGGGGGAATTCCAGAGGATATTCCTTTGTGACTGTGTTATGGATGGTACCGTCTGCGCTCATGAGCAGCAGCTTCATGGCGGAGGTACCAAGGTCAATACCAATATACAGCTTCAATTTGACATACCCCGTTTTCTGTTTATTTCAATTCAAAGCGGTAAGTCCCTGCCTCTATGCTTTCATATCTCCCACCGGGAAGAACGATTTCCGTTTCCACAGGGGTAGTAATCTCAAGCGTTTCACCATTGCAGCAAACCTTGATTTCACCATTGCTGCTGCGGAAACTTCCGGAGAAAGCACCGATGCGCTTGTCAAAGTATGGCTGAATCCGTACCTTTTCGAAACCGGGCGCAGCAGGTTTGATACCAAGGATGTACTGGTAATAGAACTTACCGACGCTGCCAAAGGAATAATGGTTAAACGAAACCATATTGTCATTGGACATTTTTGTTTCGTTCACCGTACCGTCTTCCCGCAGGGCATCCCATCGCTCCCAAGTGGTAGTGGCACCGGCTTTGACCTGATACATCCAGCCACCGCAGCGTTCGTCCAGCAGCAGGTCAAAGGCCAGCTTTTCCTGCCCGTTGTCGGCAAGCATGGGCAGGATATGCTCTGTGGCAAAGAAGCCGGTCTGCATACCCTCGGTTTTCAGTCTTTCCACCAACTTGGAGAAGACCTTATCCCACAGTTCCCCCTTGGGAATGACCATCTGCAGCGCCATAATGTAAGCACCCTGATAGTCATCTTTCATGGTTCCGTCTTTTTTGATGAAGGCTTTTATATAGGCATTCCGGGTCTTTTCCAGCTGCTCAGCGTAACGCTTTGCGTCATCGGCCTTGCCAAGATGATCTGCTGCCCAGACCATGATCCGCAGATCGTTGACGATGAATGCATTGGATACCGGGCCGTTGTGCATGGCCATGTATTTGACATCCCGCCCCGTGGCCAGCCAGTCGCCCAGGCTGGGTGCCATCCAAAGATCCTTCTTTCCCAGCAGGCCGCCCATTTTGCGGATCTCGCATTCTACAAAGGTCTTCATGCAGTCGTAATATTCCCGGATATACCGGTCAGTTCCAAACTGCCAGTAGAGCATTTCGGGGACGATGCAGATACAATTGCCCCAACCCAGCATGGACATAAAGCCGATTCCCTGCTCTCCGGGAGGTGCCGGAACGGTGGGGGCCACATAGC
>SVKV01000052.1 GCA_015068305.1 Oscillospiraceae bacterium | reverse complement strand
AACAAGAAAGTAACCAAAGAAATCGTCCGGGGCGAGGCATTACGGGCAAATCGCATCCTCGCCCCGGACCCCACTCCCGCCGCTTTTGACCGCCGCCCACTGAAAATGTCCCGATTTTCAGCGGGCTTTGCGGAGCAAACCTTCAGATTTGCAGAATGCAAGCGTTCAAAAATCGGAACATTTTTGAATGCTGGATGGCGATGCGGCGGGTGGATTCTTAAGGAGGGCGCATTTGCCCGTAGCGCCTCCTTAAGTCGGCTTCTTTGGGGCACCTTTCTTGCCGAAACAAGAAAGGTGCGAAGATTTAACAGATCGATAAACTGTAATTTGAACATTCCTCTAGCATTATCGGCATTTTTGCGCTATAATGCCCGCAGGAGGGATGCGTATGAATTTTGCGGCAATTTCCCACAGAAGTGCTTTTACTGACCTGTACCCGCTGGATGAAAACCGGGTGGTGCTGAACCTGCGCACCGGCAAGGATATCCGGGCGGTTTCTCTGATACACGATGATCCCTACGCCGGCGGTGCCACCGGCTTTATGGCCTGGGACGGCAGGGCGGAGCCCATGGCTGTGGCCAGAGAATTGGAGCATAATCTCATCTGGTCCGTTACGCTGGAACCGAAGTTTAAGCGGGAGCAGTACTATTTTTCCATCACCGACGGGGAAGACTCCGTGCTGATGTTTGAGGACGGCTTCTATACCCGCGAAGAAGCGGAAAAGCCCGGCCGTCTGAAGCAGTACTTCAAATTTCCCTGGCTGAATCCCGCCGACGTGATCGCGCCTCCGGACTGGGTCAACGATACCGTCTGGTATCAGATCATGCCCGACCGGTTCTGCCGGGGAAGCGACAGCAGCAAGCGGTTCGGCCTTCGAAAATGGGAGGACCACAGGCATATCCGGTTCTGGGATATGTACGGCGGCGATCTGAAGGGTATTACCTCCAAGCTGGAGTACATCCGGGATCTGGGCATCAACGGCATCTATATGCTGCCCGTTTTCCTTTCCAACAGCAACCATAAATACAATACCTTTGACTATGACACCATCGATCCGGACTTCGGCACCGAGGAAGACATGATCGAACTGGTGGAAAAAGCCCATTCTCTGGGCATCCGGGTGATGGTGGACGCGGTATTTAATCATTCCGGTACGGAATTTGCACCCTGGCAGGATGTGGTGAAGAACGGCCCGGATTCTCCTTACTGGGACTGGTTCTTCCTGGGCAAATGGCCCCTGCCGGCCCTGCCCGGAAGCACTGCCGATGGCCGGTACATGAGCTTTGCCTTCGCACCCTATATGCCCAAGCTCAACACCAACAATCCGGAGGTCATCGATTACTTCCTGCAGCGGTGCAGGAACTGGGTGAACAAATGGAACATCGACGGCATCCGCTTCGATGTGGGCAACGAGGTTTCCCACAGATTTCTGAAGGAACTGAACCGGGACCTGAAAGCGGTCAAGCCCGATGTGTTTTTGCTGGGTGAGATCTGGCACGACAGCATTCAGTGGCTCCAGGGGGATGAATATGACTCGGTGATGAATTTCCCCTTCCTGGAAACGGTCCATAATTTCTGGCTGGACAACCGGGATGCAACGCAGCTTCAGTACGGACTGAACCGGTGCTACAGTATGTACCCGGAGCAGGTGAACCGGGTGCTGTTCAACTTCCTGGATAACCACGATACCATGCGCTCCGTCACCCGCTGCGGCGGCAAGGATGTTTTCTTCCAGCAGCTGACGCTGCTGATGACCATGCCCGGCTCCGCCTGTATCTATTACGGCACCGAAATCGCCCTGGAGGGCGGCAACGATCCGGACTGTCGACGCCCCATGCCCTGGGATCAGATTGGGGAAGGTAAATTTGACCGGACCATGCAGAGCGTGAAAACCCTGATCGCCCTGCGCAGAGCCTATCCCGCCGCCAGAAGGGGCAGCATTTCCTGGATAATCAGCGAAAAGAATCCCAGGCTGATCTGCTACCGCTGCACAGCCCGGGGAGAAAAGGATCTGATTGTTTATATCAATGCCGAGGAAATGCCTGTGAAGCTCAATGAAAAGGGGGCGCTCCTTTTCGGAAGAAAGCTCCGGGGCAAGACCCTCATGAGCGGCGGCGTGGCGGTTTTTGAAGGCTAGGCCTATCCGGTTTCCGGATTGGCCAGCAGCTGCGTCGCTGCCACAGCCAGCATCGGTGCGATGATCATGCCCCCGATGCCCCAGAGCCGGAAGCCGATGTACAGCGCGATCAGCGTCACCAGCGGATCCAGGCCCAGCTGTTTGCCCAGAAACCGGGGCTCCAGCACAGACCGGGTCAGCGCCACAGCGGCATAAAGACCCAGCAGACCGAAGGCCAGAGTCCGGTCCCCCTGGAGAAAGGACACCAGACTCCAGGGCACCAGCACCGTGCCGGTGCCGAGAATGGGAAAGGCATCCACCAGGGCCACCAGAATGGCCCAGAGCGGTCCGTGGGATACTCCCAGAAGGAAGAATCCGGTCAGAATCAGCGAAAATGTTACAAGCGATAGTTTTAGCTGTGCTTTGAGCCACCCGCCCAGGGTGGCTTTCAGCCGTTTCAGGGCAGAAAACAGAGGCTGCAGCTGCACCGTGGGCAGCTTTCCGGAAATCTGCCGGCGAATGCTGGGGAGCTTGGCAGAAATCATAAAACTGGAGATCAGACCGGTGCCGAAGCTCAGGGCGCTGTTGGGCACCTGGCTGAGGATCCCGGAAGCCAGATGCAGCACAAAGGCTGTGATCCGGTCCAGCAGGGCGCTGCTTCCGGAGAAGAAAGAGCTTACATTCCGGGTCAGAACCTGCCCCAGTTCTCCGGGGACCTGTCCGGCCAGGCCTGTCAGCCACCGGTCAGCGGTATCCATGCCGGTGCGCAGGGCACCTTCCAGCTCCGGCAGAATGCCGGACAGCTGGCGCAGCTCCCGCAGAAGGAATCCGCACAGCACCAGCGCAAGGAGCACCAGAAGGGAAAAGGCCATGCTGACCCCAATGCCGGTGGCGATCCAGCGCTTCAGATGCAGCCGCCTGCAAAGAAAAACAACCACCGGCTCAGCGGCCAGGGCCAATGCCGCACCCAGCAGAAAGGGAAGAAACAGCGGCAGCAAAAAACGGACAGCCAGAAACAGTGCGGCAAATGCAGCCGCCGGAACGGCGTATTTTCGGATACCGGAATGCAAAAAGGGCCTCTCCTTTCAGAAATATCCCCTCTGAAGGGGTTGCTTTTTTGAAAATGTATGCTACAATACATACGGATACGGACAATTGAAGTTCAGTCAAGGACAAATAGTAAATTTTACCATCAGGAGGTCAAGCCATGTCTACCAAACCGAAATACTATATCGTGGAAGCCTCTGCACTGCCGGAAGTGTTTTTGAAGGTTGCAGAAGCCAAGCGGTTGCTTTCCACCGGTGAGGCTTCCACAGTCAACGAGGCCACGCGCATGACGGACATCAGCCGCAGCGCATTTTATAAATACCGGGATGCAGTTTTGCCCTTTGAGAATATGATGACCGGCCGGATCGTTACCTTCCAGTTCCTGATCCATGATCAGCCGGGCCTGCTTGCCAATATGCTGGACATTTTCCCGGAGTGCAACTGCAACATCCAGACCATCAATTCCATCGTGCCCTCCAACGGAACGGCTGTGCTGACCATTTCTGCGGAGACCATGGATCTGACGGTGCCGCTGGAGGAGCTGCTGCGCCGCCTGCGGGCATTCCCCGGTGTGATCAAGGCCGAAGTCCTGGCCGGTTAACTGTTTCAAAATGCTGCCGCCCTTTTGGGCGGCAGTTTTTTTGTCGCAACGGCACGTTTTGCCCCCTGTGGCATAAGATGCAGTATCGGGAGGGGAGTGAAATGCTGATCGTTCAGAAATACGGAGGAACATCCCTGGCGGATGCGGGGAAAATACAGCTGGCGGCAGCCAGAGTGGCAGGGCTTGCCATGCAGGGCTGCCGGGTAGTTGTGGTGGTATCGGCCCAGGGGGATACCACGGACGAAATGATCCAAAAAGCCCTGCAGGTCAACGCCCGGGGCTCGGTCCGGGAAATGGATGCCTGCATTGCAGCCGGCGAGCAGATGTCAGCTGCGCTGATGGCCATGGCAGTGGGTGCGCTGGGGTGCCCGGCGGTCAGTCTGACGGGAGCCCAGGCCGGGATCCATACCGATGGGGTATACGGCAATGCCCGGATCGTGAATCTGGATGATTCCCGGATTCTCCGGGAACTGGATGCCGGAAAAGTTGTGGTGGTGGCGGGCTTCCAGGGAATTTCGGAAAATGGCGACACCACCACTTTGGGCCGGGGCGGTTCCGATACCACAGCGGTGGCTCTGGCGGCATATCTGAAAGCGGACCGGTGTCAGATTTTTACGGATGTGGACGGGGTCTATGACCGGGATCCCCGGAAATACCCGGATGCAGTCCGGTTCGGACGGATCTCCTACGGAAAGATGCTGCGGCTCATTGAAAACGGAGCCCAGGTGCTCCATGACCGGAGTGTGGAGTTTGCCCGGGAATACGGCATCCGGGTGGAGGTCCTGTCCGCCTTCAACGGAAACCCCGGTACCATCGTTGGTTAGATTGTTGCCAGCTTTGGTAAAAGATATTCCCGGATAAAAATAAAATGAACGGGTACCATCCGGAGATGGTACCCGTTTTCATGATTAGACAAGCGCGATGATGTCAAATAACGAATCTGCTTTGGCATAGAGCATGGCCGTGGTTTTTTCCTCCGGCTGGTCCTGATCCGGGATCATCACCGGGAGACACCCGGCACGGAAGGCAGATTCAATGCCCAGAGGCGCATCCTCCAGAGCCAGACAATTTTCTGCCGGAAGTCCCAGAGAGGCAGCGCCGTGGAGGTAAATATCCGGTGCCGGCTTGCCCCAGGGAACATCATAACCGCTGCAGATGGCAGAAAAACGGTGGTAAAGTCCCAGTGAACTCAAATGGGATCGGATCCTCTCTGCCGGAGAAGAGCTGCAGATGGCAGCGGGAATACCCCGGGCATCCAGATGATCCAGCAGTTCAAAAATGCCGGGCTTCGGCTCCACACCCTGTTCTTCGATAAAGGCATCCATCAGTTCGATGCGCTTGTTCCGGATGGTTTTGTAGTCTGCACCGGGGCCGAAGAAGCTGTGCAGGTTCGCAGCACTCAGCTGGCTGTTGGCTGCCCGCATTTTTAAGGCCTGTTCATAGGTCATGGCAAACCCGTAAAAATGGCAGGCCTCCATCCAGAACCGGGCGTAAAGCTTTTCGGTATCCAGCACCAGACCGTCCATATCGAAGAGGACACCCCGGATCACCGGGGTGTTGCCTTTTCTGAAAGTTTCAATTCCCATCAGTAGCTCAGACCGAAGTTCAGCTCGTAGTAGTTGCCTGCTGCATCCCGGTAGGCGTAGGCCTTGCCGTTTTCATCCTTGAGGGAATCGGGCATATACTGATCCTTGTCGTAGCCGGGCACGTCGTTGGGGGAGATGCAGACACCGTTTTCATTGACGGCCAGGACCTCATCGCCCTTGGGCAGGGTGATGGGCAGTCGGCCTCTGGGATTGTAGCGGCCGAAAATCACGTCCAGGGTGGCGGTAGGGTAGGTCTCGAAGCCGGCAAGCAGTACGTCCGCATTCCGCTCCACGTTGCCAACCAGCCAGGCCAGGGGGAAGTTGATGTTGGCGATGACCTTGCCGCCCTTGGCATGGACAGCAGCGGCAATTTCCGCAATCTTATGGATGCCGGTGAGGGTGGTTTCCAGGTGGGTTTCGGCCATGGGACGGCAGAAGTCATCCACATTGGGCACTTCCTTGCCTTCGCAGATGTCCAGCTCCAGATAACCGGCGGTGGCGGTGAAGTAGTCGCCGGAGGAGGGGTTGACGAAGAGAATGGCGATGTCAGCCTCGTTGTAATCGTTGACCAGGGTCACATCACCCAGCATTTCCTTCAGGGCCTGGGTAGCAGCCTGGCCCTGTACGGGATTCTTATGGAAAGCCTCGGCATAGACCTTCTTACCCTCAGCCTTCAGGGGCAGGGTGCCGTCATTCTTCAGCAGGACCACGCTCTGGCGGTGGGCCAGGTCGGCATTCTCCCAGTCAGACTTGGTGGCCACGATCTCGGCGGCCTTTTTGGCATCCCGGTAGGTATTTTCGAACATACCCAGCCTGAACATTTCGGTCAGAGTCCGGGAAACGGCCCGGTCCAGAGCATCATCGTTCAGGGTGACCATCTCGGGGGTGAAGCCCTCGGGGAGGGTGTGGGTATCGTAGTAGCCATTGGTGGCCCGGTCATAGGCGACGCGGCCATACTCGTTGTCAAACAGGCCGGAAATTACATCCACGCCGGAGTTATTGACGGCAAAGCCGATCCGCTCGGGCTCATCCAGCATTTCCACGCCCCACTTCATGTTGTGGACGATGCCGGTGTCGGAGTTGATATAGCCACGGAATCCCATCTGGCCCCGGAGGATGTCATGGATGAAGACCCGGTTGTAGGCAAAGCCGTAGGGATCGAACCGGACATCGTTGCCCTCGCAGTCCTGCTGGACGCTGGACTTGGCGGCAGCAGGCTTGGAGTAGTAGGGCATGATGGAGGAAGTGTTCTTGGCAACGGCAGACTTGAAGCCGGGCATATGGTATTTCTGGAGGGAACCAGGGGTGGCGTAGACATTCCACTGGCCTGCAGCATAATGGGGGTCAAAGCCATTTTCACGGGGACCGCCGCCGGGGAAGTGCTTGGTGGTGACGGCAACGCCGGTATCGGTGACGCCTTCCTCACTGCCCTGGATCCGGGGAATGATGTGTTCAGCAATTTCACAAATCAGTGCGGGATCCTCGCCGAAGGTGCCGTAGGAGCGCTGCCAGCGGGGGTCTGTCATGCAGTCGACCATGTACATATAGCCCTTACGCAGGTTGCAGGCCTCCCAGCTTCTTCTGGTTGCCTCGGCCCAGCGGTCCGCCACTTCAATGCCGCTGCCCTTGACAGCGGCTGCAATGCCCAGGGTGCCGGGCCAGGTGGGGAAGATACCGCCGGCATCGTTCATGCCGAAGACGATCTCGCCGTTTTCATTCCGGGAGTTGGAGGCAGCCTGGACGGGGACAAAGCGCTCGCATTCTTCCGCAACAGCCTGGAGCTGGTTTAAGTAATCCGCCAGATCCTCGGGGGTGGCATTTTCCCGGAGGATGGTATGCCGGGAGAACCATTCCTTGATCAGAGTGGTGGTGCCGGGCAGATGCTGCTCGCCGAAAATGGTCTTCTGGTGAACTTCGCCGTCATCGAGAATGCCGGATTCATCGGGGGTTGCCACATGGCCGCGCAGTCTTGCACTGGGATACTTGGGGCCCATGCGCCAGTCAGAGATGAACAGCTGGGCGATCTTTTCGTCCACGGTCATTTCCTTGACATAGGCATCGGCCCGCTCCTCGGGGCTCAGGCGCCAGTCATTGACGGGGGATACCTTGCCGGTGCCGTCGATGTCCTTAAAATACAGACCCTCGGCTTCAATCACAGGCCGGGCCACGGTGGTGATGGTGGGACCGCCCGGGTTATGGAAATATTTGATGTTGTCAGAGGCTTTCTTTGCCATAGTTCGGATTCCTCCTTGCAAATTTGGGGGCAGAAACTCCATCTGCCCCATACAAAATCAGTCTACCATACCGAAGGGAGGGAAGGCAAGAAAAAAGGTAGTGGGCTACGGAAAATCGTGAATTTGTACGGAAAAAACCAAAGAATTTTTGTAAAAATGCCCTTGACAAAGGATGGGGGGTGTGATAAAATACCCGAGTAATAAAGAAGGCTGAACATCCGCCTCACCGTAAGCAGCAAGCAAAACGGTCAATATTCCACTTTTCCCTAGGGAAAAACTGTGTGAATGTGCGGATGCTTGGCATCCGCTTTTTTGTTTGTTTATCTGGAGGTGCTTACCATCGCAAAGTTAGATCATCAGCTCAACGAGGAGATCCGCGACAAGGAGATTCGTCTGATCGGTGCCGACGGTGCCCAGCTGGGTATCGTGTCCGCTGCTGCAGCCAATGCTATGGCCGAAGAGCAGGGCATGGATCTGGTGAAGATCTCTCCCAACGCCGTTCCCCCTGTCTGCAAAATCATGGACTATTCCAAATTCTGCTACGATCAGAAGAAGCGGGAGAAGGATGCCAGAAAGAACCAGAAGGTTGTGGAAGTGAAGGAAATCCGCATGAGCCCCAGCATCGACACCAATGACTTCAACACCAAGGTCAAGGCCGCTCAGAAGTTCCTTGCTGACGGCAACCGGGTCAAGGTCTCTGTCCGCTTCCGCGGCCGTGAGATGGCCCACACCAACCTGGGCGAGAAGCTGCTGGTTGATTTCGCTGCTGCCTGCACGGATGTTGCAAGCATGGAGAAAAATCCCAAGCTGGAAGGTCGCTTCATGGCGATGTTCCTCACCCCCAAGAACAGCAAGTAAAAATAGACGTAATATACGGAAGGAGAAACCTGCTATGCCCAAGCTGAAGACCCATAGTGGTGCAAAGAAGAGATTCAACCTGACCAAGACCGGTAAGGTTAAGAGAGCTCACGCTTACAAGAGCCACATCCTGACCAAGAAGACCACCAAGCGTACCCGCCATCTGCGCGCTACCGCTTACGCTGAC
>SVKV01000051.1 GCA_015068305.1 Oscillospiraceae bacterium | reverse complement strand
GCCGGGAAGCTTGCCAATGATACCGATCTTCATGCTCTGAAGCTGCCGCACCGTCTTAGCTGCAGCACCGAAATCAGCAACAAATTCCTTCAGTTCTCCGTTCAGGCGGCTTCCTGCAAAGAAGACGCAGGGAATGCCTGCACGGAGCAGCGCATTGGCATTGTCCTGAGAGCCGTGGATGCCCTGATTGACCGTCAGCTCCAGCTCCTCAAAGTCATCGTCCACAGTCTCGTCAGGCTGGATCAGCGCCAATGCCAGAGGCAGATGATTACGCTGCATGGCCCGCACCAGATACTGTCCGGGAGAGTAGCTGAGCAGGAAGATCAGAATGCCATCCAAATTGTCGTGATTGTATCTGGCGGTCAGTTCCTCAATATCCGCCCGGTTCACTGCCACCTTGGGGAAGGTAAACTCGGCAGTATCCTCCAGAGAAGTCAGCACCTCCTCAACGTACCGGTGCTGCCGCTCCGTAATACCCGGGAACAAGGGTTCATATGCCTCCAGCATCAGGGCCAGAATGCCCAGGCGGGGCTTGCGGTTGCGTTCCATATGGGTTCCTCCTTTATATTCAATAGAGAGGTTTGATGGCACTGTACAGCTTTTTGTACTGCGCATATGCTTTTTCATAGGATTCCCGGTGGGTTCCATCGGGCTCATAGCACCCGGCCGGAGCCCTCTGGGGCAGTTTTCCGGCCTTTATGATTCCGGCGCCCCATCCGGCTAGGATGGCAGCGCCCATGGCAGTGGCTTCGCTGCTCTTCATGGCACGGAAGCTGCGACCGCAGACATCGGCTTTGATTTGGAGCCATACGGGAGAGCGGGAACCGCCGCCCAGAGAGTAGACCTCCCGAACCGGGCAGCCCAGCATTTCCAGCATCTCAAAGAAGTCACGGACCAGATTGGCGATGGACTCCATCACGGCCCGGGCAAAATGGGCACGGGTGGTAGATAGTCTTGCGCCGAAGAAACAGCCCGTTGCCTCCGGGCAGCTGTCCGGGTCCACGGAGCCGGACAGGAAGGGAAGGAAGGTGAGTCCCTCGCAGCCGGCAGGAATCCCGGAGACCATTTCATTGATGGCATCATACCCGGCTTCTCCGCCGGGCAGATCCCTGCAGAACTGGTCACGGAACCATCTGAGTGCCATGCCGCCGGTGTTGCCAATGGGCAGATAAATAAATTTTCCGGGCAGGGCGTGACGGTAAATGGTCACATGATGGCCCTTCGCAAAGGTCGGCTTATCGGTACAGGCCGCCAGCACCAGTGCAGAACCGGTGGTCTCCGTGACGGTGCCGGGCTGGATACAGCCGCCTGCCAGCGCCGCGGCAGTCTGATCCATAGCGCCGGTGACCACGGGGATTCCGGGTTCCAGTCCCAGCATTTGTGCGGCAGCTTCCGTCAAAGGTCCTACCTTTTCGCCGCATTCCAGAATCTCGGGCAGCTTGTCCCCATCGATCCCGGCGGCTGCAAGGCCCTTTTCCCAGAGCCCGTCGCTGTGCAGATCAAACCAGCCGGTGGAGGTCTGAAGTGCCTTCTCGCTGACGAACCGGCCCGTCAGGTGGTACAGGAGGAAATCCTCCACAAGCAGGAACTTGTGGGTATTCCGGTAAATCTCCGGCTCCTCGTCCCGAAGCCACATCAGCTTCGCAAGGGGCAGCGCGCCGGAAATCTCCGGCAGTCCTGTGGTCCGGTAAAATTCCATTTCCTCCAGCGTCTGCTTCAGCCGCTGCGCCTGTTCTCCTGCTCGGTCATCCAGCCAGACGATGAAGGGACGCAGGGGTCTGCCTTCCAAATCCACAGGTACCAGTGTTTCACCCTGTGTGGTGACACCGATGGCTGCAACGGCATAGTCTGCTGCATGTTGTACCGCTTCTTTCATGCCGTCACGGATGGCCTTCAGGTAGATCTCGCCGTCTGCCTCCACCCAACTTCCCCGGGCATCAATGGCATACTCCTGAACGCTGCGGCAGATCATCTCCATCTCCGGCGTGAACAGGCACACTTTTACGGAGCTGGTGCCTACATCCAGAGCGGCAATACAGGGCTTCCTATCGTTTTTCATCATGCCTTACCGTCACTGCCAAAGACCTTGATGTGATGCATGGTCTCCTGTTTGATGGCCTCCACCACAATGGGCATCAGTTCAAAGGCACCGGTCTTCTGGGTGAAGGCGGCGTTGGCTGCGCGGGCTGCGGCCAGATTGTTATGGGTGAAGATGTTGATTTTGGAAATACCTCCTGCGACACAGTTGCGGAAATCATCATCGGACAGACCGCTGCCGCCATGGAGCACCAGCGGGACCTCACAGGCACCTGCAATGGCACGCAGGCAGTCCAGATTCAGAACAGGCTTTTCCTTGTAGACACCGTGGGCTGTGCCGATGGCAACAGCCAGTGCGTCGCAGTCGCTGCCGGCAGCAAATTCCAGCGCCTCACCGGGCTGGGTGTAAATGCTCTGGTTGATGGCCTCCTCCGCAGAGCCGTTGGAGCCCACGTGGCCAATCTCCGCCTCCAACGAGCAGCCGGCGGCATGGGCCTTGGCGGCCATCTCACGACTGCGGCGGATGTTTTCCTCAAAGGGCAGCATGCTGCAATCGTACATCACGGAGGTATAGCCCAGTCGAATGGCCTCTTCCACCAGCTCCGGATTGAAGCCGTGGTCAAAATGCAGGCAAACTGGAACCTTTGCACGCTTGGCCATGCCCAGCATCATATCCGCATACTCGGCCAGCGTAGCTCCGGGCAGAAGGCTTTCGCCAGGGCCAATGATGACGGGAGAATTCAGCTCCTCGGCAGCAGCAATGATACCCTTGGTCATTTCCAGTGTGACGCAGTTGAACAGTCCAACCGCATACTTGCGTTCACGGGTGTCGGCCAGAATCGTTTTCAGGTTGACTAACATGGGCAATATCCTCCTTAGTTATTGATTTCTTATGGATATATGTACTTAGTATTCGATGGGAACGAAGCGGCCCTCTTCATCAGCCTGCTTGGCAGCAAGACAGGCGGCTGCACTTTCCAGTCCCGCACCCAGATGGGACTGGGCCGGTTCGCCGTTCAGCACCCGAAGGAAATCCAACGCCAGCCGCTCGTCGCCGCCAAAATGGGCTCCGGGAGGGAAGGTGAACTTGTGCTCGATGGTCTGGGGCTCCAGATAGTCATCATGACGGATCTGCGCGGTATAGAAGTCGAACTCGGCGCTGCCCTTGGTGCCGATCAGGCGGCAGCCCCGGCGTCCGGCATTTTTCTTTACGGTAAAATTCTGGTTATAGCTGATCAGGATACCGCTGGCGGTGGTGAAGATGGCGCTGGCACCGTCCTCGTTACCGGTATCCACGGCAAAGCAGCAGGCATCACCCTGCACATCTTCTTTCAGCACGTTCTTGACCACATAGCTGCTCTCGGAGCAGGTGCGGTAATCCGGGCAATCGGGACAGTGGAGCCCCGCAGGCCGGTCGCCTTTGAAGTGCAGTTTTGCAGTTTTTGCACAGACGGACACCGGACGTTCGCCGGTAAGGAAATTGATGTAATCGATATCGTGGGTAGTTTTCTGAAGGAACAGTCCTCCGGTCTGGGAAGGATCCCGGTACCAGCTATGGTAATAGACACTGCCGTAGGGCACGTTGTTGATGGCCTGAACCATAGTCAGCTTGCCCAGCGCACCGCTGTCGACGATCTGCTTCATCTCCAGCACAATGCTCGACAGCCGCAAGGGGAAGGAGACCACACATTGATGCTCCCTGCCCGATGCTGCCGCCCGGAGCATCTCATACTGCTCTCTGGTAATGCTGACGGGCTTCTCCAGAAACAGGGGCAGGCCCATCTTCAGCACCTTGCAGGCATAGGGTGTATGCAAGGAGCAGCGGGTGCCGATAAACACACCGTCCAAGGCTTCCTTTTCCAGCATTTCATCCGCATCTATATAATAATGTGTATCCGAAAAAAAGGGATCTCCCTGTAGGCTGGGGGCGATCTCCTGCCAACGGGGATCGGCAATAGCTGCAACTGTGATGTCAGCTTCCAATGTGCGGAAAGCCTTCATCATAGTCTCCGAACGAAGGCCGTATCCAATAAAACCAATGCGTTTCATGTAATTTCCTCCCTTGCTGATCAGAAAACTGTTTTTACGGCAGCATATGCCCAACCCTTTGGACGAAAAGACAGCATATGCGGGAATTGACTAATGATTAGTTATTATTAGTAATTTTTAGATTCCTTTTTTTGACTAATCCTACAAAAAACAGGTACTATTTTTGGATAGCAAATTGCTTGACATCCCTTTTATTTGCTTGTATATTTTAGTTAAATCGGGTCTGCAAGAATATTCTGCCAGATAGCTTAGTAATTGTCAAGTGGCTTTTGGAAATATTACAGGCGCTGATCAAAGAACTAGGGACTACTAATAAGTCCTAATAGTAGGAGGTTAAAGTATGGACAAAACGGTAACAGTCCCGCGACTACCCAGCTACAACCGAACACCTCTGAACCGATTCTTGGCATATATCCGCAAGTACTGGTTCCTGTACATGCTCATTTTGCCCGGTTTCATTTGCATGGCCGTGTTTAACTATGGACCCATGTACGGTATTCAGCTGGCATTTAAGGATTACTCGCCCAGAGCCGGTATTTGGGGGAGTGAATGGGTTGGCCTTGATAACTTTGCCCGGATGATTAAGGATCCTAACTTCATCCGTGCTTTCAAAAACACTATTGTGATCAACCTCAAGAGCCTGACCTTCGGATTTTCCTTCAATGTGTTCTTGGCACTGATGATCAATGAGCTGAAGATCCGCAAAGTCAAGGCCGTTGTTCAGACCTGCGTGTACCTGCCCTACTTCCTCAGCTGGGTCATCTTTGCCGGTCTGGTTCAGGTCTTCCTGGAGTACCCCTCCACCGCCGATGTAGGCGGCGTGCTCAACCAGATCATTATGGCTCTGCGCGGAGAGCCTATCGACTTCCTGAAGGATCCCAAGCTGTTCCAGACCATTCTGGTCATCACCAACATTATTAAGACCGCAGGCTATTCCACCATCGTATATCTGGCATCCCTGTCCGGTATTGATCCTTCCCTGTACGAAAGCGCCCAGATTGACGGTGCCAACCGGTTCGATATGCTGCTCCATATCACGATCCCCCGGATCCTGCCCAGCATTATGATCCAGTTCATCCTGCAGGTTTCCAGCCTGTTCAGCTCCAACTTCGACCAGGTCTACAACCTGTACAACAATTACGTTATCTCCACCGGCGACGTGCTATCCACCTACATCTACCGGATTTCTCTGGGCGGCGGCGGCACCGACTTTGAACTGTCCACTGCCATGAACCTGATTCTGAATGTTCTGGGTCTGATTGTGGTCCTCGGCACCAATAAGTTTGTCGAGAAGCTGGATGTTCAGGGCATCTTCTAAAGGAAGGAGTACATCCATATGAAAAAAGCACCTACCGAATATCGTCGCACCATGCTGCAGCGTTACGGCTTCAATTTTTACGATGTCTTCGTCCTTGTTTTCTGTGTGCTGTTCGCACTGGTTTGTATCTACCCTATGTGGTATGTTGCAGTTGCTTCCGTAACACCCTATTCTGAGTTTATCAAGGGTGGACTGATGCTCTGGCCCAGAGGTGGCCTGGATCTTCAGTACTATGAGGCTATCTTCAACACCAAGAGTACCCTGAACTCCATGTGGATCTCCGTTTCCAAGACCGTGATCGGTACAGTCCTTAGCGTCATCGTCACGGCCACTATGGCCTACGGTGTGTCCAAGACGCAGGTCAAGGGTATGAAGCTTATTAATCTTCTGGTTGTGTTCAACCTGTTCTTCTCCGGCGGCCTGATTCCCCAGTATATGTTGTATCAGGATCTGGGTCTGCTGCGCAGCTACTGGGTCATGGTTATCCCCGGAGCACTGAATATCACCTACTTCATCATTATGCGTAACTATTACTCTTTCTCCGTGCCCCACGCACTGGAGGAGGCTGCACAGATCGATGGTTGCACCGAAGTGGGCGTGTTCTTCCGCATCGTCACTCCGGTTTCCAAAGCCATGATCGCCGCCATCTCTCTGTTTATCGCAGTCCTTAACTGGAACGACTACTACAGCTACATGATGTTCATCTCCAACAAGACAGAGCTGCAGCCCTATGCCTGGGTGCTGCACCGGATGCTGACTGACCAGACCATGATGAATCAGGTTCGTAACGGTGCTGTCAGTATGGGTATGGCAACACCCCCTCCCCCGATGGCTCTGCGTATGGCCTGTATCATCTGCGCCATGCTGCCCATCATGTGCGTCTATCCTTTCCTGCAGAAGCACTTCACCAAGGGTATCACTCTGGGCGCAGTGAAGGAGTAATTCATCGGTGTTAATCCCATTCGGGAAGAACATATAGTAACCCCATAACATAAGGAGGAAAACACATGAAAAAGTATCTGTCCCTGCTGCTGGCTGTGGTCATGCTGGTTTCTGTGCTGGCCGGTTGCGGCGGCGAGAAAGCTTCTGACCCCACCAATGCTCCCGCAGCTGATGGCAACGGGTCCAAGGAACCCGTCGTAGTCACCAATGCTGACCGTAAGACTGTTTCCATCCGCTTTGCACAGTTCGGCAACTCCGTTGATGACATCGATGGCATGAAGAACGACCCCATCAAGGCTGCCATCGAGGCTGCTGTCAATGTTGAGCTGGAATACGACACCGGTGTCGACGGCTTCGACGACCGTATGCAGACCGAGCTGTTTACCGGTGGTGCCGCTGAACTGTTCCCCACCTGGGGCGAAACTGACAAGATCGCCAAGTGGGCAGAAGAAGATCTGGTCTACAACATTGCTGAAATCATCAATGCAGAACCCGACCGGTATCCCACCCTGTACAAGATTATCAACGCCCCTGAGTACAAAGCCTACAATGCTCTGTATACCGGTGATGCTGAAGCAGCTTACGCCATCTACTCCGTTTCTGCTTTCGCTGATCCTTCCTTCAGCGGTGCTCCCGTTTACAACAAGGCTATTCTGGACGAAATTAACGGCGGCAAGACTCCTGCAACTGTTGAAGAATTCGTTCAGTTCGTGAAGAACTGCGGCGCAAACGGCTATGTTGGCTGGTGGCCCCGCAACAACAAGCTGACCGCATGGAACAACGTCGACGCTATGATCGCTCGTCCCCAGGGTACCACCATTCTGGCCCCCATGGGTGATGCATGGACCGGCTTTGTTTCCAACGGCAAGATCGGTACCGCTGATGAGTACTGGACTCTGGCTACCACTTCTGACGCTTCCAAGGAAGTTGTTAAGCAGCTGCACGAAATGTATGTTTCCGGCGGTCTGGACTCCGGTCTGGGCGTCAAGGGCGACTTTGACGACGCCTACGCCGACTTTGCAGCTGGCAAGCTGGCATCCTTCGACAACGGTCACGGTTATCCCGGCCAGTTCGTTTCCTTTGTTAAGAATCCTTGGCAGTCCGCTCATGCTGACGGCACCATGGCTGACCTGGCTCAGGGCCTTGCTCTGACCCACAACGGCAATTACGGCTCCAACTACACCACCGGTACCTGGATCGGCGCCCACTACTTCATCCCCACCACCTGCGAGTATCCTGACCGCGTTCTGGATCTGGTTGAGTATCTGGCAAGCGCTGAGGGCCAGGATCTGCTGCACAACACTGAGAACTACGTCTACAAGTCCGATGTGACCAGCGATGTCTGGAACCCCATCAACATTGCTTACGGCTATCAGGATGGCCGCTGCAAGTACGTCTGGTTCTCCTACCTGTTCTCCGGCACCGAGTACCAGGTCGACTTCACCAACAACGACTGGTGGACCGCAGTTTCCAAGCCCATTGACAACTCCAACAACTGGCAGACCGAAGAAGACGCCGCTGCATACGACTATGCCAAGGGTGTCATCTCTACCTTCGTGAACGAGGTTGTCTACTACCTGCCCGCATACTACAACATGATTACGCTGCCCGCTGAGGCTGCTGACATCCGTGCCAAGCTGAACGACATCACCAACCAGTACCTGACCCAGATGCTGGGCGGCCAGCTGGACATTGAGACCGCATGGCCCAACTACGTTGCTGAGTACGAAGCTGCCGGCGCTGTTGAGCTGGAAAAGATGGTCAACGACGCAATCGCCGCTGCCCGTTCCAACGGCTAATCCCCTCTGATCTCCCTTTACGCCATGGCGTAAAGACCCAAAGCTGCGCCCCTTAACCGGGGCGCAGCCCGGGAACCCCCAAAATTCCTGACACTTTCGGTCACCGCTTAATTTTTTTTGCTTTTTTTCGAATTTTCGACCCATTTTACTTCGTAAATCCCGGTGGCAGGCAATTATCTTGCCTCTGCCGAGAAAATATAAAAAATTATCAATTCAAAAATATAAGGAGGATATCATTATGTCCCAGCCTGCAAAACTGAGCGATCCTTCCGGCCGCGGCAAGGTCGCCGGCTACGACGTCACCTTCCCTACCATGCAGCACCGTTATACGCAGGAAGAAATCGATGCTGTTGTTAAAGTCATGACTCCCGGTCCCGACGGCGAAATGCCTGGTCAGACTCAGGGCAAGTATCTGGAGCAGTTCGAGAAGGACTTCGCTGCCTTCGTTGGCTCCAAGTATGCCTTCGGTGTGAACAACTGCACCAATGCACTGAAGCTGGCTGCCATTTTCTGCCACATCAAGCCCGGTGACGAGGTCATCATCCCCGGCTATACCTACTGCGCTTCCGCAATCCCCTTCGGCGATCTGGGTGCCAAGATCGTGTGGGCTGACATCAACCCCTACACCTGGA
>SVKV01000050.1 GCA_015068305.1 Oscillospiraceae bacterium | reverse complement strand
CGAAAGCCCCCTTCCACGGAAGGGGGCACAATTTTGTACTAAAATGTAAAATATATTTGACAAACCCTGCAAATTAATGTAAGATATATTTGACAAAAGAAAGGAGCGTGGGGAAAATGTCAGCAATGACGGGAATTTTGACGATTGTTTGTGTTTTTGTCTTTATCGTCGTTGTGTGTGCTGCTGCTGTTTGGGTGGAAAAGAAATTCCCCGGCAAGGAATATGACGAGCGGCAGAAAGTGGCCAGAGGCCGCGGTTACCGTCTGAGTTTTTGGGTGGGGTTCGCTTACTTTGTTGGTGTTGCGTTTATTCTGCTTCACCAGGTGGATGGAGAAAAGACAATCGAGCCGTATTTGCTGGTTTTCATTGGTGTGATCCTTCAGGCAATGGTGAACCATACGTATTGCTTGATGACCCATTCGGCACTGCCGTTATCTCAAAACCGGCTGTGGGCAATTTTTGGATATGTGGTCTGCGGTACGTTACAGTTCTGCCAGTTCCATATCTGGCAGGAGCGAGATGGCCTTTCCTTCATTGGGCATGGAAGTGCAGCTTGGGGAGCATTGATTGCCGGATGCTGTTTCTTCTATCTTGTCGTACTTCACATTATCCAGATTCTGCTGGAGTGGAAAGAATGAGCCATGGGAAAGAATTTTGCCATGAAGGATGCCCGGACAAAGGCAGGTCTGTCCCAGCAGGAACTGGCAGACAGATTGGGTGTCTCCCGGCAGACCATCAATGCCATCGAAAAAGGAGACTATAACCCCACCATCCGCCTGTGCGTGGGCA
Source organism: Oscillospiraceae bacterium (assembly GCA_015068305.1). Lineage (GTDB taxonomy): Bacteria > Bacillota > Clostridia > Oscillospirales > Oscillospiraceae > Faecousia. The sequence goes on along the minus strand of SVKV01000050.1, from coordinate 8,094 downwards.
TCTGCCGGGTGTTGGGTCTGACACTCAACGACCTCTTTTGGGAAGAAGAAGGAACAAAAGAGAAATAAACGAAAAATTCTGAAAATAATGCTTGCAATCTGCGCAAGTATGTGATAGTATATTCGAGCGATTGAAGATTGCTTAGGGTTTCTATGCCCTTTTACTTGATAAGAAAGAGGTGAACGAAATGAAGGAAGGTATCCATCCCAAGTACGAACAGACCACGATCCGTTGCAACTGCGGTAACGTCTTTACCACCGGCTCCACCAAGAAGGAGATCCGTGTCGAGATCTGCTCCAAGTGCCACCCTTTCTATACCGGCAAGCAGAAGCTGGTTGACACCGGTGGACGTGTTGATCGCTTCAACAAGCGTTTCGGCCTGAAGTAAGAGAAAGACCAAAATCAGTCTGTGCTACGGTTTGTAGCACAGACTTTTTTTATTTTTTCGACAGAAAATACTGTCCCTACTGCACATATTGTGGTATAATAATCAAAATGGAGAGAAATGGCCTGTGCCATGTGGAGGAACTATGGAAGAGAATTTTGAAAAGCATGTGCAGGAGCGGGCGGTGCTGGTGGGCCTGAATGCGGATTGCTTCACCAAAGAGCAGACCGCCACCGACGAGACCCTGGAGGAACTGGAAGCATTGCTGGAAACCGCCGGCGGCTTCTGCACCGGTAAGATCCTGCAAAACCGCCATACCCCCGATTCCCACTCCTTTATCGGCGAGGGTAAGGCACAGGAAGTGAAAATGCTGGTGGAGTTTACCCAGTCCACCATGGTGGTTTTTGATAATGAGCTGTCTCCCGGCAACATCCGGGCTCTGGAAGAGATCATCGGCGTGACGGTTCTGGACCGGAGCGCGCTGATCCTGGATATCTTTGCCCAGCGGGCCAAGACCAAGGAAGGCCGGCTCCAGGTGGAGCTTGCCCAGTATAAATATCTGCTTCCCAGGCTTGCGGGTATGGGTCTGAGCCTTTCCCGCCAGGGCGGCGGTATCGGCACCCGGGGCCCCGGCGAAACCAAGCTGGAAAGTGACCGCCGCCACATCCGGGAACGGATCAACCGGTTGGAAACGGAGCTGGAGCAGGTTCGCAAGGTCCGCGCCGTTCAGCGGGAACGGCGGATGAAGAATTCTGTGCCGGTGGTGGCAATCGTGGGTTATACCAATGCGGGAAAATCCACCCTGCTGAACCAGCTGACCGGTGCGGGAATCCCCGCCAACAACCGGCTCTTTGATACCCTGGACACCACATCCCGGGTTTTGACGGTTTCTGACAATCTGGATGTGATTTTGTCCGACACCGTTGGATTCATCGCAAAGCTTCCCCACCATCTGGTCAATGCCTTCCACGCAACGCTGGAAGAACTGGAATATGCAGACCTTCTGCTTCACGTCATCGACGCTTCCGACCCCAACCGGGAGGAGCACATTGAAGTGGTGGACAAACTCATCGACAAGCTGGCAAAGCCCGGCACCCCGGTGCTGAAATGCTATAACAAGGCGGATCTTGTCAGCCGTGTGGACCTGCCCACCGGTGACGATGTGGTGGCCATCTCTGCAAAGCAGGGCAGGGGTATGGAGAACCTCCTCCAATCCATCGAGCGGATGCTGGGTCACGCCCGGCACCATGTGCTGCTTCTGCTGCCTTATTCCATGGGCGGTATGGTGGATTCCCTGCATAAAAATGCCAAGGTCAACAATGTGGAATATACCGGTGACGGTATTGAAATTGACACAATTCTTGACGATATCCTCTATGGAAGACTCCGGGATTACGTCAAAAAGGAGCTGTAAAACTTGGACGAGTATCTGGTGCCGACTGACTTCGGCGAGGATGAATTTATAGAGAAAAAATCCCGCTTTATCGGCAGACTCTGGCCTGTGGAGACTGAGGAAGCGGCACTGGAAAAGATCCAGATGATGAAAAAGCAGCACTACGATGCTACCCACAATTGCTGGGCTTACATCATCAAAGACGGTGCGGTGCGGTTTTCTGACGACGGAGAACCCGGCGGCACCGCAGGTATGCCCATGCTGCAGGTTCTGCAGCGGGAGGGGCTTTTCAACTGTGTCTGCGTGGTGACCCGGTACTTCGGCGGTATTCTCCTGGGCGCCGGCGGCCTGGTCCGGGCCTATACCAAGGGCACCAAGATCGCTGTGGATGCAGCAGGCAAAAGCATGAAACGGGTATGGACAGTTCTCTATGTCCCGTGCCCCTATACCTATTACGAACGGGTGAAGCTGGAAGTGGCGGCCTTTGGCGGCATCATCCGGGATACCCAGTTCGGCGCGGAAGTGGAGCTGGAACTGCTGTTTCCGGAAGCTCAGGCGCAGCCTTTCCTGGACCGGCTGACGGATATGACCGCTGCAACCGTGGAGGGAATGGAAACCGGAAAGGAATACCGGGCATTTCCCGTCAACACCAATACATAAAGGAGTGCGCGTATGACCGTAAGGGAAGAACTGGAGCGTCAGGAACACAGAAAACTGAACCCTTTGGCGGCTTTTTCCGATGAAAGCCGGGGCAGACCCCGCTACGAGGCGCCCCGGGAGGATGATGTGCGCACCTGCTATCAGCGGGATATCGACCGGATCGTTCACTGTAAATCTTTCCGCCGGCTGATGCACAAAACCCAGGTGTTTCTGCAGCCGGAGGGTGACCACTACCGGACCCGGCTGACCCATACCCTGGAGGTGACCCGCATCGCCCGGACCATTACGCTGGCTCTGGGCTTAAATGAGGATCTGGCAGAGGCCATCGGCATGGGCCATGATCTGGGCCATACCCCCTTCGGCCACGCCGGTGAGGATGCGCTGACCCGGTGTCTGGGCAAGCCCTTCCGGCACAATGAGCAGAGCCTGCGGGTGGTAGACTATCTGGAACGGGACGGTCAGGGTCTGAATCTGACCTACGAGGTCCGAAACGGTATCCTCTGCCACACCGGCGATCCCTGGCCGGAGACCCTGGAGGGCATGGTGGTCAGAAGGTCCGATCAGATTGCCTACGTCAACCACGATATCGACGATGCCATCCGGGCCGGGATTCTGACCAATGAGGATATCCCCCACGCCATTACAGATGTGCTGGGTCATGACCACCGGGACCGGATCAACACTCTGGTCACCGATGCCATCCGAACTTCCCGGGAAGCGGGCACTGTGATGCTTTCGCCGGAGGTGGACAGGGCGCTGAAGGATTTGAGGAGCTTCATGTTCGAGCGGGTCTACCGGAATCCCATTGCCAAGGGCCAGGAGAGCAAGGCCAAGGATATGCTTCAGCGGCTCTTTGAATACTACATCAACCATCCCGAGGCCCTGCCGGAGGACTTCCATCCCCAGCTGAGCTTTGAGGGACTGGAGCGCACTGTCTGCGATTATATCGCAGGCATGACGGATAATTACGCCGTTGATAAATTCTCTGAGATTTTCATCCCCATGGGTTGGCAGATCCGTGGATGATATGATATAATATTATTTCGATAATTTTGAAAGGAGGCAGTTGCCATGGCGTTTCCCCCTTCTTTTCTGGACGAACTGGTGGCCCGGAATCCAATTGAAGATGTGGTGGGCCACTATGTGACGCTGAAGCGGTCCGGTTCGAACCTGTTCGGTCTGTGCCCCTTCCACGGCGAAAAGACCGCCTCCTTCTCCGTTGCCCCGGATAAGGGCATCTACTACTGCTTCGGCTGCCACAAGGGCGGCGGAGTCATCAATTTTATGATGGAACTGGAGGGCCTCAGCTATCCCGATGCGGTGCGCAATCTGGCTGCCAGGGTTGGCATGGAGGTGCCTGAGGACGAGCAGTATCAGTCCCGGTACCGCCAGCAGGAGCGGCTCTGGGCTCTGCACAAGGAAGCGGCCCGGTTCTTCCACAGCCAGCTGTACGCACCCTTGGGCAAGAAGGCGCTGGAGTATGCCTTCGGCCGGGGTATGAGCAAATCCATTCTGACTACCTTCGGTGTGGGCTATGCCCCCGACAGCTGGGATTCTTTGGTCAGGGCCATGCGGGCCAAGGGCTACACTGACCAGGAACTGAAGGATTCCGGCCTTGTGACGGTATCCCAGAAAAACGGTAATCTTTTCGACCGGTTCCGGGACCGGCTGATGTTTCCCATTATTGATGTCCGGGGCAATGTGATTGGCTTCGGCGGCCGGATCATCAAAAATGATCCCAATGCTGCCAAATATCTGAATTCCCCGGAAACCATGATTTTCAACAAGCGGAAAAATCTCTTCGGACTGAACCTTGCAAAGAAGAGTAAGGAAAACTCCCTCATTCTGGTGGAGGGCAATATCGATGTGGTGGCCCTGCACCAGTATGGCTTTGACAATGCGGTGGCCTCTCTGGGAACCAGCCTCACCGACGAGCAGGCAGCCCTGATGACCCGCTATGCCGAGCAGGTGATCCTCATTTATGACGGCGATAAAGCCGGTCAGAATGCCACCCAGCGGGCCATCCCGATTCTGGAGAAGGCAGGATTGCAGGTCAAGGTCCTGCAGCTGAAGGATGCCAAGGATCCGGATGAATTTTTGAAGAAATTCGGTGCCGACCGGTTTAAGCTGCTGCTGGAGGAGTCCTCCAACCGGGTGGAATACCAGCTGAATGCCATCGCCCGGAAGTACGATATCCGGGAGGATGATCAGAAGGTCAAGTTCATCAATGAGGCGGCGGAATTCTTAAGCACCCTTTCCAATGCGGTCCAGCGGGAGGTCTACGGCCACCGGGTGGCGGATGCTGCAAAAATCAGCTATGATGCCCTGAAGCTGGAAGTGAACAAGGCCTTCAAGCGGCGAATGGCCCGGGAACGGAAAAAACAGGAAAAGATTGATCTGGCTCCTGCAAAGAATCTGCAGCCCAGAAGCCGCACCATCCGTTACGACAACATGAAGTCCGCCATGGCAGAGGAAACGGTGATTGCCATGGTGCTGCGTTCTCCCGCACTGCTGGATGAGGCAAAGCAACTGGACTCCGGTGAGTTTTCTTCCAGGCTCCTGGGGAATGTCTATGGTCAGCTGCGCCGTCGCCATGACCAGGGACTGGATGTTTCCCTGGGTGTGCTGGAAGGATTCAGCAGCGAGGAAATGTCCCATATTACATCGGTTTACCACCGGCAGCAGGGCCCTGTGAATGAGCAGGCCCTTGCCGACTGTATCCGTACCATTAAAAAAGAGCACAGTTCTTCCAATGTTGCATCAGAGGATGACCTGCTGGCGTTTCGGAACAAACTCCGGGAAAGTAAGGGTGCGAAGTGATGATGGATCTTACGATGCCGGAGCTGGATACACCCCTGAGCGCCGGAGAGGACGATGTGCGCCAGTACTTAAGCGAGATCCGGCGCTATCCCCGGCTGACTGCCCAGGAAGAGCGGGATCTGGCAAAACGGTGTGCCGGGGGCGACGAAACGGCCATCCGGCAGATGGTCAACTCCAATCTCCGGCTGGTGGTATCCGTGGCAAAGGAGTATGCCGGCCGGGGCGTTCCGCTGCTGGACCTCATTCAGGAGGGCAGTATCGGCCTGCTGGCAGCAGCGAAGAAATTTGATTACGAACTGGATTACCGGTTTTCCACTTATGCTACCAAATGGATCCGCCAGGGTGTAAGCAAGAGCGTCCTCAACCACGGCGGACTGATCCGGATCCCGGTACATACGGCAGAGCGCATCCGGAAAGTGGAAGCTGCCCGGGCGGCGCTGCTGCAGAAAAACGGCTGTGACCCCACTCCGGAGCAGATCAGCGCCAGCTGCGATATTCCCGTGGGGAAGGTGCGGCAGCTGATGCTTCTGAGCCCGGAGATCTGCAGCCTGGATGCTCCTGTGGGGGAGGATGAGGATGCCTTCCGGGTGCTTTTGATGGATCTGCAGGCACCGCAGCCCTATGAGGAACTGGTCCGGGACGAGCTGAGCCGGACCATGGGTGATCTGCTGGGCGCTCTGACAGAGCGGCAGCAGTTGGTCCTGCGGCTTCACTACGGCATGGAAGACGGCCTCTGTCACTCCTTTGAGGAGATCGGCAGCAAGCTGGGGATTTCCAAGGAGCGGGCCCGGCAAATTGAAAAACAGGCCATGGAAAAACTCCAGAAGATGGGGTCGGACATGGGCTTGGAGGATTTTTTGAATGAATGAGTTTACTTTTGAAGAAAGTCCCTGGGAACTGACGCTGTCAAAGCTGCCAAAGGGCGGGAGCCTTCCTGCGGTGCAGTTTCTGACGCTGATGGAAGGGGAAGAGGAATCTGCGGTTGAAGATGCTCTGCTGGACCTGGAAGACCGGAGAATCGGACTGAGTCTTGCAGGATTTCCAAGGGCCGCCGGCACCGGGGAAGCGGCAGTCCGCCTGCGCCGGGAAGCACAGCTGGTGAAACAGGGTACACTGCTGTCCGCGCTGGAAGAGAATGATCCCCTTCGCCTTTATCTGGAAGAACTGGCTTCCATCCCGGCCTGCGGTGATCCGGAGGTTCTGGCCCTGGAATGCCTGGAAGGGAAGTGCGGTGCTGCGGAGCAACTGCTGAATGTATCGCTGAGCCGGGTGATCGAACTGGCCAAAGCCCACACCGGCTACGGCGTGCTCCTGCTGGATCTGATCCAGGAGGGCAGTTTGGGTCTCTGGCAGGCAATTTCCGGCTTTGAAGGCGGCAGTTTTGAAGATTGCAGCGATTGGTATATTCGCCAGTATATGGCAAAGGCCATTGTGCTGCAGTCCCGGGCCAACGGCGTGGGACAGAAAATGCGCGCACATTTGGAAGATTACCGGGCGGTGGATGAGCGGCTCCTTGGAGAGCTTGGAAGAAATGCCACTTTGGAAGAGATCGCCCTGGAAATGCATATCACCCCGGAAGAGGCGGAGATGGTCCGGGATACCCTGGACAGCGCCCGGCTCTTAAGCCAGGCCAGAGCGGCCTCTGCGCCCAGGGAAGAGGAACCTGAAGAGGAACAGCATGTGGAGGATACCGCCCTGTTTCAGATGCGGCAGCGGATCATGGATCTGCTGTCGAATGTCAGTGAGGCGGATGCAAAGCTCCTGACCCTGCGGTTCGGTCTGGAGGGCGGTCTGCCCCTGAGTCCCGAGGAAACCGGCCGCAAGCTGGGACTGACACCGGAAGAAGTAATTCAGCGGGAAGCTGCGGCCCTGTCCGCGCTCCGCAACAGTTAATGACAGAAAAGAGGAACAATTATGGCAAAGACCTATTCCATCGCCATCGACGGCCCCGCCGGTGCCGGCAAGAGTACCATTGCCAAGCGTCTTGCAAAGGAACTGGGCTATTACTATGTGGATACCGGTGCCATTTACCGCACCGTGGCATATTTCCTGGATCTGTGGGGCGTTTCCCCCAAGGACATCGACAATGTCAACCGCTACATCGATGAGCTGACCGTCGGCATCGAATACGATGAGGACGGCCTGCAGCACATGATCATGAACGGCATGGATGTGACCGGTGAGATCCGCACCCAGGATATTTCCCAGAAGGCAAGCCTTGTTTCCGCACACCCCTGCGTCCGGGAGATGCTGCTGGACATGCAGCGGGATGTGGCCAAGGCTCACAATGTGATCATGGACGGCCGGGACATCGGCACCGTGGTGTTGCCCAAGGCGGATGTGAAGATCTTCCTGACCGCAGATCCCGAAGTCCGGGCCAAGCGCCGCTATGACGAGCTGATCGCCAAGGGCCAGAAGGCAAACTTCGAGACCATTCTCAAGGAAATCAAGCAGCGGGACTACCAGGATACCCACCGGGAGATCGCTCCGCTGAAGATGGCAAGAGATTCCGTCAAGGTGGATACCTCCAATCTGGATATCGACCAGGTTGTTGCTGAGATCAAGGCCATTGCCGGAAAGAAGATTCCTGTATGAGTGTCACATTGGCAAAAAGCGCCGGATTCTGCTTCGGCGTCAGCCGTGCTGTGGAAACTGTGGAGCAGCAGGCATCCCAGGGAAAGAAAGTGGTCACCCTGGGCCCCATCATCCACAACCGCCATGTGGTGGATAAATTCCGGTCCATGGGTGTGGGTGTTATCGATCAGCCGGAGGATGCCCCGGAGGGTGCAACGGTGATCATCCGTTCCCATGGAGTAGCCAGAAGTGTCTATGAACG
>SVKV01000049.1 GCA_015068305.1 Oscillospiraceae bacterium | reverse complement strand
TCCATCAAAAAACTGCTTGATATTCAATTCCAGAAAAGCATTGCGATGCAATCACTTTCGCTTACAGCCGCCGTGCGTGACGAACTAGATTTTGAGTCCGCTACGTCTACCATTTCATCACACCGGCGCGGTGCCTATACAGTATAGTACATTTCTATGGAAAATGCAAGAAAAAGTTTTGTGAGGGGGCTGTTTCCGGAAATTCCTTGCATTTGGAGGCAAGATGCCTTATGATAAAATCAAACAATCAAAGGAGGTCTGACAATGCGGAGTCTTTGCAGCGGATGGGAATTTACCAAAGAATGGACAGATGCCTTTTTAAGCGGAATGGATGCATTTGAGCAGGTGCGGCTGCCCCACACGGTACAGCAGCTCCCCCTGCATTATGCCGACCATAAGAGCTACCAGATGATTTGCGGATACCGCCGGAAACTGGAAGTGACGGATGACATGCAGGGCAAGCGGCTGTTCCTGCAGTTTGACGGTGCGGCCCATATTGCCACGGTCTATGTCAATGGCCGGGAGCTTGCCCACCACCGCTGCGGCTATACCGCATTTCGGGTGGAGATTACCGATGCGGTGCAGCCCGGTGAGAATCTGGTGGCGGTAAAACTGGACACCACCGAGAATCCGGCGGTGCCGCCCTTCGGCTTTGTGGTCGATTATCTGACCTATGGCGGCCTGTACCGGGAGGTCTGGCTGGATGTGCGGAACCAGAGCTTTGTTTCCGATATCTACATCACCACCCCCACCACGGAATCCGTCCGTCTGGAGATCACCGCGGAGCATGAGGAAGGCTGCGCCTACCATGTGGAAATCCAGGATGCGGCAGGATACATTCTGGTCCGGAAGCTGACCTGCGACGACATTATGGAGATCCCGGTGCCCGGCGCAAGGGCCTGGTGCCCCAAAGATCCCTATCTTTACACCTGCGTGGTGTCCCTGGAAAAAGACGGCCAGGTGCTGGACTGCCATTACCGGAAATTCGGCTTCCGGACGGTGGAAGTGAAAGCAGAGGGCTTCTTCCTGAACGGTGAACCGGTATTCCTCCGGGGCTTAAACCGCCATCAAAGCTACCCCTATGTGGGTTACGCGGTTCCGGAAAGCTTGCAGCGGGAGGACGCCAGAATTCTGAAAGAGGAGCTGGGCTGTGTGATCGTCCGGACTTCCCACTATCCCCAGAGCCATCATTTCATCGACGAGTGTGATAAGCTGGGCCTGCTGGTATTCACGGAGATTCCCGGCTGGCAGCACATCGGCGATGAAGCTTGGCAGGACCAGGCGGTGGAGAACACCCGGGAAATGATCCTGCAGTACCGCAGCCATCCCAGCATCGTGTTCTGGGGTGTCCGGATCAACGAGAGCCAGGACAATGATGCATTCTATCTTCGTACCAACGAGGTGGCCCATGCGCTGGACCCCAGCCGGCCTACCACCGGTGTCCGGTTTATCGAGAAGAGCCATCTGATCGATGATGTGTATTCCTACAACGATTTCTCCCACACCGGCAACAATCCCGGTGTCAAGCCGAAAAAGTCCGTTACTCCGGATCAGAAGAAGGGTCTGCTGATCACGGAGCACAATGGCCATATGTTCCCCACCAAATCCTTTGACCCCTGGCAGAAACGGCAGGAGCATGCCCTGCGCCATGCCCGGGTCCAGAACGATGCGGCGGCGGACGGGGGCCACATCGGCTGCATCGGCTGGTGCATGTTTGACTATGCCACCCACAAGGATTTCGGTTCCGGCGACCGGATCTGCTACCACGGTGTGATGGATTCTTTCCGGAATCCCAAGCTGGCAGCGGCCGTGTATGCCAGCCAGCAGGAGGAAATTCCGGTTCTGGCTGTGGGTTCTCCCATGGACATCGGTGACTATCCCGCCGGAAACATCGGCCAGGTCAGTGTTTTCTCCAATGCTGACCGGGTGCAGCTGTATAAGAACGGCCTGTTTGTGTCCGTTCTGACTCCGGGGGACTGGAAGGGTCTGCCCCATGGCCCCCTGACGCTGGATGATACCATCGGCGAGCTGCTGGAAACCCAGGAGGGCTTTGACAGAGCCAAGGCGGAGCTGCTGAAAAAGGCTCTGAATTCCGCGGCCCGGTACGGCCTCGCCGGTATGCCGAAGGCGGATATGGCCCGGATGGCCTACGCCATGGTCCGTTACAGGATGAATTTCAGGGACGGCGTGGCCCTCTACGGCAAATATGTGGGCAACTGGGGCGGCGAAGCCACCGTCTGGCGCTTCGATGCGGTTAAAAACGGAGAAGTGGTGAAATCCGTCACCTGCTGTCCCAGCGCAGCGCTCCATCTGGAGGCGATTCCCAGCCACACCGCGCTGCAGGAGGGGGCTACCTACGATATGGCGGCGGTCCGGATCCGGGTTCTGGATGAATTCGGCAATGTGGCGCCCTATGCCCAGCTGCCTGTCCGGTTGAAGCTGGAAGGTGCAGCAGAATTGATCGGCCCGGACGTGGCGGTGGCGGAGGGCGGCATGACCGGCACCTACATCCGCACCGCAGGAGCAGCCGGAACCGCAAAGCTGACCCTCTCTGCTGACGGCCTGGAACCTGTCACCATCGAATTTACCGTTAAATAAGCTTAAGCTCCCGGTTCGGAAGAACCGGGAGCCTATTTTTTTACTCTTTTCGCTGATATTTGCTGATATCAATATCCGGCCGGTCCCAGGGATCAATCTCTCTGCCCCGGGCCACATGGTGGATAGCCTTGTCCTTGTGGAAGCAGAAAAGTTCCTGGATCCGCTCATCAAAGGCCTTCTGCTGCCGGCAGCTGCCAAAAGTGGTATTCTCCAGGGCCCGCTGATGGCTTTCTCTGTGCTTTTTCCGGCGGAAGATCAGAAACAGAACAATGCCGATGGGGGCAACCAGGGCTGCAATGCCCAGAAGGATGCCCAGAAATTCCGGCTCCGCCATCATGAGCACCAGAATCAGCCCAATGATCTTGCCGGGAGAAAGCTTCTTTTTGCTCCGTTCATTCTCCGGACTGACCATGGCTTACACCTCCAGATAACCGCAGAGGACCTTCAGGGTGCTGTAAACGCCGTCGATGTGGCTGCGCTCGTAGCCGTGGCTGGCGTAGACACCGGCACCGATGAGGCCGTGGCGGATGTCAAAGCCTGCCCGCAGGGTAGCTTCCACGTCGGAGCCGTAGCCGGGATAGATATCCACCGCATAGTCGGCACCGGTCTTCTTTGCTGCTTCGATGAGCTTGCCCACCACCTCGTAGCTGTAGGGGCCGCCGGAATCCTTGGCGCAGATGGAAACCTGCTTTTCGGTGCACTGAAGACCGTTACCCACGCAGCCCATGTCCACGGAAATGGCTTCCGTCACGCCGGCGGGGACGGAGGCGGAGCCGCCGTGGCCCACCTCTTCATAGACCGTCACATGGGCGTAAACCTTCCGTTCGGGGACGATTGCGTTGTCTTTGAGGTACTTGGCAAAGCCCAGGAGGATACCGACGCTGAGCTTGTCATCCAGGAAACGGCTCTTTAAGTAGCCGGATTCGGTCCTTCTGGTTCTGGGGTCGAAGCAGACGATGTCACCCACCTCAATGCCCAGAGCTCTCGTCTCGGCGGCGGAACTGACATCCTCGTCCAGCACGATCTCCATCACATCCCACTTCCGGGAGGTACTGGAATAGTCCAGATTGACGTGGATGGAGGCGTTGCACAGCTGGCAGGTACCCTCGATGACACGGCCGCTCCGGGTGTAAACCCGGACATTTTCGGCTTCAGCATTGTAGGGGTTCATACCACCCAGGTTCGTCAGACGCAGGCGGCCGTTGCCCTTCACTTCTGCCACCATGCAGCCCAGGGTGTCCGCATGGGCCTCCAGGAACAGGGCATCCTGTTCATTTTTGCCGCCCAGGTCAATGAGCACACCGCCCTTGGTGGTGATTTTTGCCTCGCATCCCAGCTGGGAGAAAGCATCCCTGACCCACTCGGCAGCTCTGGAAGTAAAGCCCGAGGGGGAGTCAATGGCCAGGAGCTTTACGGTCTGCTCCCAGGCGTAATCAGCGTAGATTTTTTCAATCATTGGTATTGTCCTCCTAAAATGAGATAGTGCCAGACACCTACCACTTCCCGCATGAGATGGTTGATGCGCTGGGAGATGATGCTGGTTCTTGCCGGGATGAGCACCGACTCCACGCCCACGGAATTGGCGAAGAGACTTGCCCGGAACAGGTGGTATTCGCTGGAGATGATGCCGATTTTTTCCGGCCTTGCGCCGGTTTTTTCTTCAATAAGATTCAGCGAGAAGTTGAGGTTTTCCCAGGTGGAGGTGGCCCGGTCCTCCAGCCAGATCCGGTTTTCATCGATGCCCAGTTTGATGAGCTCTTCGTACATACAACGGGCCTCCGTCATGGGCTCATCGGGGCCCTGGCCTCCGGAAACGATGGCGATGACCTCCGGATGGGCCTGCAGATAATCCCGGGCACCGTAGATTCGGTCCATCAGAGAAACGGAGGGACCGTCATGGCGGACCTTGGCGCCCAGAACCACCGCATAGTCGCAGGTTTCCTCCGGCTGGCCAAAGCTTGCTTTCAGAATAAAAAACTCGGTAATTCCGGCAATCAGAATGCCGATGCAAAGCAGGACAGATACCACACCCTTCAGCCTCCTTGCGGTGATCGGATATTTTTTGGCGAAAAACGGGATCAGCCCATAAAAGAGCAGCACAGCCACGATGCCGAGGCATACCGTCACCGTAAAGCTGTAGCCCACCATGCAGAAATGGAAGAACAGGGCAAGGAGTGTAAACAGCGCGATGCCCGTCCAGCAGAACCAGGCACTCCAGTTCCGGGTTTTGAAGGCCACGGTCTTTTCTGCGATGGTTTTCTTCCGGAAGAGGGGCTTCTTCTCCGGCTCCGGAGTTTTAACCGGGGCTTTTTTAGCAGCCGTCTTTTTGGGAGCGGCGGCCTTTTTTGCTGCTGTCTTTTTGGAGGCAGCGTCCTTCTTCGCCGGGGCCTTTGCTCCGGCCTTTTTTGCCTTTGCTTCTGCTTCCTTTGCCATGGGATTCCCTCCTTTCGGGAAAAGTCAAATTGGAGTTTGTCGGGCAGCTTGGGCTGCCCAATGCAAAATGTAAAATGCAAAATGCAGAATTATGGTGTCGGCTTCGCCGACTATTATAATCATTTCCGCAGGAAATACATTTATTTTGCATTCTGCATTCTGAATTCTGCATTTCGCGCATCAGCGCGACAAACTGTAATTTGACATTATCTTATCACAATCTTCGAAATAAAACAAGCCGCCCCATAGGGAGCGGCTTGCATCATAATGAAAACTTAAGATCAGACCTCTTTGCTCTTGGTGGCGATTTCCATCAGGCACTTGGAAATGAAGGCATCGGGGGTCATGGCACCCAGGTCCTCACCCTTACGGGTACGGACGGAAACGGTGCCGTTCTCCATATCCCGGTCGCCGATGACCAGCATATAGGGGATCTTCTGCATCTGAGCTTCCCGGATCTTGTAGCCCAGCTTCTCGCTGCGGCAGTCGGTCTCGGCGTGGATGTTCAGCGCATTCAGCTTGTCGCTCAGTTCCTTGGCATATCCGTGAGCCCGGTCGGTGATGGGCAGGACCTTGACCTGGGTGGGCATCATCCACAGGGGCAGAGCACCGGCATAACGCTCGATGAGGTAAGCCAGGGTCCGCTCATAGCAGCCCAGGGAAGTGCGGTGGATGATATAGGGGGTCTTCTTCTGACCGTCGGAGTCGGTGTATTCCATGCCGAACTTCTGAGCCAGCAGCATATCGATCTGGATGGTGACGATGGTGTCTTCCTTGCCGAAGACGTTCTTATACTGGATGTCCAGCTTGGGGCCGTAGAAAGCGGCTTCGTCGATGCCCACTTCATAGTCCAGACCGATGTTATCCAGAATGTCCTTCATAACAGCCTGGGCGGTCTCCCACTGCTCGGCGGTGCCTTCGTACTTGATGCCGGCCTTGGCAGGATCCCACTGGCTGAAGCGGAAGGAGCAGTTTTCCAGCATGCCCACGGTATCCAGACAGTACTTAGCCAGCTCCAGGCAGCCCTTGAATTCTTCTTCCAGCTGATCGGGGCGCAGCACCAGATGGCCCTCGGAGATGGTGAACTGGCGGACACGGATCAGACCGTGCATCTCGCCGGAATCCTCGTTGCGGAACAGGGTGGAGGTCTCACCCAGTCTCATGGGCAGATCTCTGTAGGAACGGGCCCGGTTCAGATAGACCTGGTACTGGAAGGGGCAGGTCATGGGACGCAGAGCGAAGCATTCCTTCTCTTCGTCATAGGGATCGCCCAGGATGAACATGCCGTCCAGGTAGTGATCCCAGTGGCCGGAGATCCGGTACAGGTCCCGCTTGGCCATCAGGGGGGTCTTGGTCAGCAGATAGCCGCGCTTCTGCTCCTCGTCTTCCACCCAGCGCTGCAGGGTCTGGATAACCCGGGCGCCCTTGGGCAGCAGGATGGGCAGGCCCTGGCCGATTTCTTCCACGGTGGTGAAGAATTCCAGTTCCCGGCCCAGCTTGTTGTGGTCCCGCTTCAGAGCCTCTTCCTGAGCCTTCAGGTAAGCATCCAGCTCATCCTTGCTGGGGAAGCCAATGCCGTAGATGCGCTGCAGCATCTTGCGGTTAGAGTCGCCGCGCCAGTAAGCGCCGCAGGACTTGGTCAGCTTGAAGCCGTTGTGACGGAGCCGGCCAGTGTGATCCAGATGGGGACCGGCGCACAGGTCGGTGAAATCACCCTGGGTGTAGAAGCTGATAACGGCATCAGCGGGCAGATCTTCAATCAGCTCCCGCTTGTAAGGCTCGTTGTGGGCATCTGCCCAGGCCAGTGCTTCCTCCCGGGGCAGTTCGCTGCGGACCAGCTTGATGCGCTCTTTAACGATCTTCTTCATCTCGGCCTCAATCTGAGTCAGATGGTCGGGGGTGAAGGAGAAGGGAGCGTCAAAGTCGTAGTACCAGCCCTCGTCGATGGCAGGGCCGATGGCGCACTGGACCTCGGGCCACAGCCGCTTGACGGCCTGGGCCATCACATGGGAGCTGGTGTGCCAGAAGGTCTTGCGGTACTCGGGATTTTCAAAGGTGTACAGGTTTTCGTTTTCCATTCTAAATTCCTCCTTTTGTATTGGGGAGAGGGTCAGGCACCTCGCAAAAACAGATTTTCGTGCGGGCATCAAGAAGTTTTGACACAAATCAAGTTTTGAAACCTGAAGGAATACTTTGTGTATTTCAAAGGGATCAAAAGGAAGATTTGGGGCAAAAGAGCCGATGCTCCGCCGGAAAGATGTTTTCAGAGGTGACAAAAGAAAAATCCCACCCCCTGAAAGATCAGGGGTGGGATACAAAGTATTCCACGGTTCCACCCTGGTTACGGCATAGCCGTCACTCATTGACGCTTTAACGGGCGTACCCGGATGGCTATTTCCAACCATCGGCTCAGAAGTGGTATCGTTCGGGGCAGGGGTACAGAGCTCTTTCACCAAATGAGCCCCTCTCTGGGAATCTTACCGGGAACGCATGTCTTCGTCGAAGCTTTTCACAAATAGAATTTAGCACAAATCCGCCCCAATGTCAAGCCTCGGACATCAAGGACAAAAAAATAAGAAAATCTTCACTTCTGCGGCGGGTTGCGCCGGAAAACGACCTGCAAAATCCGTTATACTGCAAACAGTTCCGCAGAAACAAAGAGGAAGAGAGGAAAACAAGGGGAGGTAACGCATATCCAGGCTTTCAAAGCAAATGCCGTGGAGAAAGACAGAGGCAGGGTTTGGATCATTGGAACAGGAGCGGTTCTGCTGGTGCTGCTGGCGGTTCTGATTCCGAGGAAGGAAACGGTGGTATTTCAGAGGGAGCAGGAAAGCCCGGCTCAGATACATAGTCCGGCGGAGCCCCAGCAGGTGCAGCTGCTGTGCCGGGAGGAACAGTACACGGCGGTTTTGCCCAATGAAACCATCCGCTGCAGCGACCCGGATCTACCGGAGGGCACGGAAACGGTGCTGCGGGAGGGAAATAACGGAGAAATCCTCTGCACCGCGCTGGTAACCTATGCAGACGGGGTGGAACGGGAACGGAAGATCCTTTCGCAGAAGGTCCGGATCCAGCCGACAGACCGGATCGTGGCGGTGGGGATCGGGCCCCGGGACCGGCAAAAACAGGAGCTGATCATCGGCGACGGCATCATCCAACTTCCCACCGGGGAGGTGCTGACCTATTCCAAAGTGATGACCAGTCTGGCCACGGCCTACTGTACCAAGGGCCTTACCGCCACCGGCACCCAGGCCCGGGTGGGGGCCATCGCCGTGGATCCGGAGGTGATCCCTTATGGAACCCGGATGTTCATCGTATCCAAAGACGGGGAATATGTCTACGGCATTGCCACCGCCGAGGACTGCGGCAGCAAGGAGCACATCTACGATACCCGGATCGATCTGCATTTTGATACCTATGAAGAATGCATCAATTTTGGGGCCCGGTACTGCCGGGTGTACTTCCTGTCCTAATGCATATTGCAAACAAGCCTGTTTTCTGCTATCATAACAGAAAACAGGCATTCTTTTTGAGGTGTTTTATGGTTAATGTTTGCGATATTCATGTGATGAAGCCCCTCCTGGCAGAGCACGGCTTCCATTTTTCCAAGGCCAAGGGCCAGAATTTTCTGATTGCCTCCTGGGTGCCGGAGTCCATCGCCCGCCAGTCCGGGGTGGACAAGGATGTGGGTGTGCTGGAGATCGGCCCGGGTATCGGTCCGCTGACCCAGCAGCTGTGTCTGCATGCGGGGAAGGTCTGCGCCGTGGAGCTGGACAACCGGTTAAAGCCCATTCTGGACATTACGGTGGGTGAATTTGAAAACCTGGAGATCATCTGGAACGATGTGCTGAAGCTGGATGTGCCGGCGCTGGTGAAGGAGAAATTCGGCGCTTTGCGGCCCATGGCCTGCGCCAACCTGCCCTATTACATCACCTCTCCCATTCTGACTGCCCTGCTGGAAGCCGAGTGCTTCGAGGCGGTGACGGTCATGGTACAAAAAGAGGTTGCCCAGCGGATCGCCGCCAAGCCCGGCTCCGCTGATTACAGTGCGTTCACCGTTTTCTGCCAGTACTATGCGGAGCCGGAGCTGCTGTTTGATGTGCCGCCCCACTGCTTCCTGCCTGCCCCCAAGGTCACTTCTGCGGTGATCACCCTGCGGACCCGGTCCGAAAAGCCCTGGGACATCCTGGACGAGGAGGTATTCTTCCGGACGGTC
>SVKV01000048.1 GCA_015068305.1 Oscillospiraceae bacterium | reverse complement strand
TGAGGTGTAGCCGCAAAGCGGCGTTTAATCCTCTTTTTACACCTCATCAGTCACCTTCGGTGACAGCTTCTCCTCAAGGAGAAGCCTTTGACAATGATCGGTAAACTCTAATTTGACAATTTTACACAGATAAGTTGGTGAAAGCATGTACACCAAAAATGATTATATTGCGGTATTTGATTCCGGCATGGGCGGTATCAGTGTGCTGCGGCAGCTGAAAAAACTGATGCCCTGCGAAAACTACGTCTATTTCGGTGACTCCGCCAATGCCCCCTACGGCAGCCGCACCACCGAAGAGGTCCGCGCCCTCTCCCTGGCGGCAGCGGAAAAGCTGACGTCGGAATTCCCCGTCAAGGCATTGGTGGTAGCCTGCAATACCGCAACCGCCGCAGCCATCGATGTGCTGCGCAAAACCTACCCGGATCTGATCGTGGTGGGCATCGAGCCGGCCCTGAAGCTGGCTTACGACAGCTTCCCGGGCGGAAACCTGGGCGTGCTGGCCACGGAGGTAACGCTGCGGGAGGAAAAATTCGATGCGCTGATGCACCGCTTTGACGGTAACTGCACCGTTTACAAAATCCCCGCACCCGGCGTTGCCAATCTCATTGAGGCAGGCAAGAACGACTCCCCGGAAATGATCGCCCTGCTGCGGCAGCTTCTGACGCCCTATGTGGGCAAGCTGGATGCCCTGGTTCTGGGCTGCACCCACTATCCCTTCATCACCCGCAACATCGCCTCCATCATGGGGCCCAAAACCCAGCTGCTCCACGGCGGCAAGGGTACCGCCCGGGAAACCAGGCGGCGGCTGGAAAAGGCCGGGCTTCTGAACGACGGAGACGGCAGCATTACCATTCTGAATTCTTCCCCGGACCCCAAAATGCTGAAGCTGGCCAACGCTCTGCTGACCGGCGGCAAGCTCAGCTTTGAAGACTGAACAGGAGGCGGCCCCCATGAACAATAACATTCTCGTTCTCGGCATCGCCGGCGGCACCGGCAGCGGAAAAACCACCCTGATGAAGAACATCATTGATAAATTCGGCAATGCGGTGACGGTCCTCAGCCACGACAACTACTACAAGCGCCGGGATGAGCTGACCTATGAGCAGCGCTGCCTCATCAATTACGATGAGCCCGATGCCCTGGAAACAGATCTGATGGCAGCCCATCTGGACCGGCTCCGCCGGGGTGAGGCCATCGACTGCCCCATTTACGACTTTACCCAGCACAACCGGTCCAACGAAACGGTGCGAATCGAGCCCACGCCGGTGATTATCGTGGAGGGTATTCTGATTTTTGAGAACAAACCTCTGCGGGATCTGATGGACATCAAGATCTTTGTGGACACCGATGCGGATGTGCGGCTGTGCCGCCGGATCACCCGGGATGTGAACAAGCGGGGCCGGACCCTGGAGAGTGTGCTGACCCAGTACCAGACCACCGTCAAGCCCATGCACGAAAAGTACGTGGAGCCCAGCAAAAAGCACGCGGACCTGGTGGTGCCCGAGGGCGGCAAAAATCTGGTGGCTCTGGATATGATTATGGGCCGCATTGAGCGGCACATCCGGGAAGCGGAGGCTGTCTGACGTGGAGTTTGAAAGCCTCATCTTTGACATCGACGGAACCCTCTGGGATTCCCGGGCCATGGTAGCCGAGGGCTACAACCGGCAGCTCCGGGCCGAGGGTCTTGCCCATCTGCAAGTGACTGTGGAGGATCTGACGCCCCTGTTCGGCAAGGTGAAGGAAGAGCTGGCGGAGGCACTCTTTGCCCTGCTGCCGGAGGAGGCCCGGAATGCGCTGATCGACCGGTGCATGGACTCCGAGCGGGAGTTCCTGGCGGACATGGAATGCGCCATGGGCTACCCGAATGTGCGGGAAACCCTGGAAGCGCTTGCGAAAAGGCACCGGCTTTTCATCGTCAGCAACTGCGACCGGGGCTACCCGGAGCTGTGCATGGAGAAGCTGTGCATCGGTCATCTGATCGAAGGCCATCTGTGCTATGGGGACACCGGAACCCCCAAGGGCGAAACCATCCTGCGTCTGATGGACACCCACCGAATCTCCTCCGCCTGCTACATCGGCGATACCCAGGGGGACGCAAATGCAGCCAGGACTGCCGCCATCCCCTTTGTCTACTGTACCTACGGCTTCGGCCAGGTGGACGGGTACTGGAAGAAAATCGATGCTTTTGAAGACCTGCTGACCCTTTTATAAATTGGAGTTTGTCGGGATGTCCCGACGGACAATACGGGCCTGCCAGGCCGGCAGTTTTCGGTACGCCATTGGGCCCAGAAATTGTGGTATGATTGCCACCGGCAATCATTGTCATTTTGATTCGCTGCGCGGAGCACCACCCGGTTCGGAACATTAGCGGCTAAATTGGAGTTTACCGATCATTGTCAAAGGCTTCTCCTTGAGGAGAAGCTGTCACCGAAGGTGACTGATGAGGTGTAAAAAGAGGATTAAACGCCGCTTTGTGGCTACACCTCATCCGACCTCGCTAACGCTCGGCCACCTTCCCCTCAAGGGGAAGGCTTAGGAACTGATCGATAAACCGTAATTTGAAATAACTTTAACAATCATAGAAAGGAAGTAACCATTATGATCATCTGCCCCTGGAAAGACATCAAGAAGTACGCCCCTCTGCTGCCCGGCATTGAGGAGGCCTTCGACGCGGTCAACGCCCTGACCGAGTACGAAAACAAGAAGAACTATCCCCTGTCTGACGGCAACCGGTTCTTCCTGGCCGTCCAGAGCACCAAGGCCCCGGATGTGGCCGAAGCCCACCGCAAGTACCTGGACATCCAGTACATCGTCAAGGGCAAGGAAGTGGTCGGCTGGGCAGACCTTGCTGACTGCAAGATCGTGGGCGAATTCAACGAAGAAAAGGACATCGGCAAGTACGAGGGTGATTTCGAGTACATCACCATCAACGAAGGTGTCTGCTATGTGGCCTTCCCCGAGGATGCCCATATGCCCGGCCGTCATCTGGATGTGCCCAACGACTTTGTCAAGGTCGTGGTGAAGCTGAAGGTATGAGCATCCCCTTTGACGCCCAGTGCATCGAGTGCCACCTGCGGCGAAACTGCGCCACCGCCCGGAAATTCGGAACCGAAGCGCAGGTCACCGCCTTTGCAAAGGATCTGCTGAGGCTGTACCTGACCGCCCCGGCGGATGTAGCCTCCCCCTGGCTGGGCCCCGCCACCACCGAACTGTTCCAAAAGCATTTCAATCTGCCGGAGGACCGGTTCGCGGAAGAAAAGGCAAGCTCCAACCGGTTCGTGCTGGAGCGGATGGGGCAGATCCGGCAGCGGGTGGAGCAGGCGGCGGATCCGGTTTTTGCCGGACTGCAGTTTGCCATTCTGGGAAACTACATCGATTTTTCCGCCCTCCAGGGCCAGGTCAGCTTTGAAAAGCTGGAGGAGCTTCTGGCAGAGGCCGAAAAGATGGAGTTGGACAAAAATACCTATGCCGCCCTCTGTGCCGATCTTCAAAGGGGCAAAAAGCTCCTCTATCTGACGGACAACGCCGGTGAGATCGGCTTTGACCGGATTTTTGCCGAGGAAATCCACAAAAAATACCCCCACCTGGCCATCACCTTCTGCGTCCGGGGCGGCCCCGCCATGAACGACGCCACGGAGGAAGATGCGGCCCTCATGGGTATCCCCTTCCCGGTGATCAGCAACGGCAACCGGGTCCCCGGCACCCAGATCGATCAGCTGGGCAAAGAAGCCAGGACCGCGCTGGAAACGGCAGATGTGATCATCGCCAAGGGCCAGGGCAATGCGG
The DNA here is from genome assembly GCA_015068305.1 of Oscillospiraceae bacterium. Classification (GTDB taxonomy): domain Bacteria; phylum Bacillota; class Clostridia; order Oscillospirales; family Oscillospiraceae; genus Faecousia. The sequence goes on along the minus strand of SVKV01000048.1, from coordinate 5,576 downwards.
AGACCATGTACGGCTGCGGCCATAATGTGTACTATGCCTTCCTCATCAAATGTCCCCGGTTTGAGGCTGTTTTCGGCAAGCCCAAATTCACCCCCATGCTGGTCCGGGATCCCAAAAAATAAGCAAAAGGCACCGTCTTTCGACGGTGCCTTTCTTTTTTTGTTCTTTAGTTCGGAGTCAAGCGGCGCAGGGCAGCTCAACGTCGGATGCAGGCCGTAACCCATTGCCCGCCGGGGCATCCCGGCTTACTTGGTGCCGAAGATGCGGTCGCCGGCATCGCCCAGACCCGGGACAATGTAGGCATGGTCGTTGAGCTTCTCATCGCAGGCGGCCATGTAGATGTCCACATCGGGGTGGGCCTCATTGACCCGCTTGATGCCCTCGGGGCAGCCGATGATGTTCATCATGATGATGCTCTTGCAGCCGTGCTGCTTCAGAAAATCGATGGCTGCCACAGCGCTGCCGCCGGTGGCCAGCATGGGATCCACCACATAGACCTGGCGGTTGCCGATGTCTTCGGGCAGCTTGCAGTAGTATTCCACGGGCTCATGGGTCTCGGGATCCCGGTACAGGCCGATGTGGCCGATCTTGGCAGAGGGGATCAGATCTACCATGGCATCCACCATGCCGAGACCTGCTCTCAAGATGGGCACGATGGCCAGCTTCTTGCCTGCCAGCATTTTGCACCGGGCGGTGCAGATGGGAGTCTCCACATCCACATCCACAGTGGGCAGATTCCGGGTGGCTTCGTAGCACATCAGACCTGCAATTTCGTTGACCAGGGCCCGGAACTCCTTGGTGCCGGTGGCCTTGTCGCGCATGATTGCCAGCTTATGCTGGATCAGGGGATGATCGAGTACGTAAACATTTGCCATGGTAGTATATCTCCTTAATTTTTATTTTCTCTTTCCAGTTTTTCCCGCTCCGCCTGACTCAGGCGCAGATAATTGGGTGTCAGTTCCCCGCCGCTGGGGGCAACGCCTGCATCGCTCAGGCGCTGGGCTAAGATCGCCACACCCACAGCCCTCTGATGGATCCGGTGCTCCGGCGGCAGGATTAGATTGGGAACATCCTTCGACAGTGTATTATAGCACAGATTTGCGCCGTCGCCAACCAGGAAAATGGGCTTTTGGAGATTTATCAGCTCTTCCTTTAAATCCGCCAGGGCGATGGCCCGGTCTTCTGCAGTCCGGGTCAGCTTTCCTCCTTCGGCAAGGAACAGGGCATTGTAGACCTGGCTTCTTCTGGCATCCATGCAGGGGCAGACAAACCCTTCAAAAACGCCCAGACTTTCGGCCATAGCCTCCAGGGTGGAGATTCCGTAGCAGGGAATTTCCGCGCCCCAGGCGAAGCCCTTGGCTGCCGCCACCCCGATGCGCACGCCGGTGAAGGAGCCGGGACCTGCCGCCACCGCCACAGCCCGGACATCAGCGGCTGTTTTGCCGCACTGGCGCAATACATCCTCTGCCATGACCATCAGGGTCTGGCTGTGGGTCAGCCCCGTATTCTGATAGACTTCTCCCAACAGCTTCCCCCCCTCCGTCAGCGCGACGGAAGCGGCCTTGGCAGAAGTTTCAAAGGCTAAGATCAGCAAGATTTTCCCCTCCTTCGATGACGATTCTCCGGGAGGTTTCCCCGGTCTTGTGGATGGTTACATAGATTGCATTTTCCATGGCATCGTCCACATTTTCGCTCCACTCCACGGCACACACACCGCCCCGGTCCAGGTAATCCTCCCAGCCGATGTCCCAGAGGTCATCGGAGGATCGGAGCCGGTACATGTCGAAATGGAACAGGGGAAGCCTGCCTCCCAGGTATTCATTTACAATGGTGTAGGTGGGGCTGGTCACCGGCTCGCCGTAGCCCAGTCCCCTGGCCAGCCCTCTGGTGAAGGCGGTCTTTCCGGCACCCAAGTCCCCCCGGTAGGCAAGGACCGCCCCGGGAGTCAGTATCTTACCCAGAGCGGCACCGACCTTCTCGGTCTCCTCCGGGGAATTTGTCAGAAATTCCATAGTGTTACCTCTTTCTGCCGCACCCAAAGGCTTCTCCTTGAGGAGAAGCTGTCGCCAAAGGCGACTGATGAGGTGTACTGCAGGCACTTTATCTTTCAATTTTCCGAAACGAAGCCACTGCATCCAAATGCTGCAGAATATCCTCACATACATCCCGGAAGTGTTGATTTATATCTGCATTGGAATACCGTAAAACCTGGTATCCCAACCCCAGCAAATATGCATCTCTGCATGTATCCTTAGCTTGATGATCCGGCTCATAGTGTTGGGAACCGTCCAATTCAATGACGATTTTTGCAGACGCGATATAAAAATCGACGATATAGCTTCCGATTGTTTTCTGACGGTGTACCGTTATAGGAAGCTGCTTTAAGAAGTCATACCACAGATGCCGTTCCTCTTTGGTCATTTCCTTTCGCAGCTTTCTTGAATTAGGAGTCAGCTTTGAATTGTATTGTTTATTCACAGCAATTCCTCCCCGCAGGATAGTTACACCTCATCAGTCAGCTGCGCTGACAGCTTCTCCTCAAGGAGAAGCCTCTTATTTCGCATTTTTCAGCTTCTCGGCCTGGTCGGCGGTGGCCAGGGCATTGATGATCTCATCAATATCCCCGTCCATGATGGAGTCGATGCGATACAATGTCAGTCCCACCCGGTGGTCCGTGACCCGGCCCTGGGGGAAATTGTAGGTGCGGATCCGCTCATTGCGCATGCCGGTACCCACCTGGCTTTTTCTCAGGCCCCCATGCTCGCTTTCAATGCGCTCCTGCTCGATCTCATAGAGCTTACTTGCCAGCATCCGCATACATTTTTCCCGGTTCTGCAGCTGAGATCTCTCTTCCTGGCAGGCAACCACGATGCCGGAGGGCTTGTGGATCAGGCGCACTGCGGAGGAGGTCTTGTTGACGTGCTGGCCGCCGGCGCCGCTTGCCCGGTAGACCTGCATCTCAATGTCCGCGGGATTGATCTGAACGTCCACTTCCTCCATTTCCGGGAGCACCGCCACCGTTGCGGTGGAGGTGTGGACCCGGCCGCCGGACTCGGTTTCCGGCACCCGCTGGACCCGGTGGACACCGGACTCATACTTCAGCCGGGAGTAGGCACCCCGGCCGTTCACGATGAAGTCCGCTTCCTTCACGCCGCCCAGTTCCGTTTCGTTGTAGTTCAGAAGTTCAATGCTCCAGTTCTGCTTGGCAGCGAACATGGAGTACATCCGGAAGAGGCTGTGGGCAAAGAGGGCGCTCTCCTCGCCGCCGACACCGCCCCGGATCTCCACGATGACGCTCTTTTCGTCATTGGGATCCTTCGGCAGCAGCAGGATCTGGAGTTTTTCGTAAAGTTCTTCCTTGGCAGCCTTGGCGGAAGCATAGGTTTCCTGGCAGAGCTCCTTCATTTCAGGATCACTCATCAGCTCTTCCGCATCCAGCATATCCTGCTGGGCGGTTTTGTAGGCCCGGAAGGCCTCGATGATGGGCTCCAAATCATTTTTCTCCCGGAGAAGCTTGGCGGCTTTCTTGGGATCGTTATAGAAATCCGGCTGTTCGGATTTGAAGCAAAGCTCTTCGTAGCGGTTCTCCACCGCTTTTAATTTATCAAGCATGGATTACTCCTTATTTTTGCGATAGACATTCAATACCGCGCTGGCGGTATCCGTCAGTTTTTCGGTGGCAGCCAGACGGGCAGCGCCCTCTTTGCTGATCCGGTACACATGGGGCGTCATGGACAAAAGATTTTGAACCTGCTCCCCTTCCACCGTAAATTCAAAGCGGATGGGTACACTCTTCACCAGCGCAAAGCCCGGCAGATCCGGGACACTGTCCTTCTCTTTTAACAGCAGCTCCGGGTAGATGATGCTTTTCAGCCCCAGCAAGTGATCCTGAGCCGCCAGGACCTGGAAATACAGGCCCTCATCGGACAGGATCCGGGAAAATTCCTCCGGCAGCGTCAGGGCAAAGAGGCTGGTCAGGGTTTTCACAGACTTATCCGGCACCGGGATATGGGCCGCCGTGGCACAGAGCCACAGGGCATCCTTGTACTTTCCGGCCGCCACACGGACCGCTTCCTTGGAAATATCCAGGCCCGTCAGCTCGGCATTCAGCGCAGATGCCAGCCGGGTACAGTAATAACCCTCGCCGCAGCCCACGTCCAGAATAGGCCCCTCCGCTCCCAGCTCCTGTGCAGTTTTACACAGGCAGTCTGCAATGGGGGCATAGCAGCCCGCGTCCAGAAAGGCTCTTCTGGACAGCACCTGCTCCCGGGTATCTCCGGGGTGAAGGGAGCGCTTCTGCTGCACCGTTAAAAGGTTTACATAACCTTGTCTTGCGATGTCAAAGCTGTGCCGGTTTTCACAGGCATATTCTTTTTCCCGCCGCTGAAGCAGCTCTGCGCAGATGGGGCAAATCAGTTCCATGGCACATCCCTCCAAAGTTTATCATAACCGATTTTTCCCTTTCCGTCAATCGCAAATGGACAACTGTCCCCGAAGGCCCCAAAATAGTTTGAAAAAGCGGGGAAATTCTTGAAATTTGCCCTTGACTTTTGAATTTGGATACTATAAAATAAACTGGTCTGCGAATGCGGACAACTCTTTGCTCCCAGCATGACTGGGGGCCATTCAGACCATAAGGAGGTGCAATCAACATGGCTAAGATCACCGGTAAGTACGAGGTGCTCTACATCATCGACCCCGCACAGGGCGAGGAGGGCATCGCAGCACTTGTGGAAAAGTTCAAGGCAATGGTGGAGGCGGAGGGTACTCTCGCTAACATCGACGAGTGGGGCAAGCGCCGGCTGGCATACCCCATCAACGATCTGAACGAAGGCTACTACGTTCTGATGAACATGGAAACCAAGCCCGAGTTCCCCGCAGAGCTGGAGCGCGTGATGAAGATCACCGAAGGCGTTATGCGCGTTCTGACCACCGCTGTGGAGGAGTAATCGAATGCTCAACCACATCACCATCATGGGTCGTCTGACCCGTGATCCCGAGCTTCGCCGTACCGGCAGCGGCATCGCCGTTGCCAGCTTTACCGTGGCTGTCGACCGTGACTTCGGCGGCAGAGACGGCGGCGAAAGAGAAACCGACTTCATCGACTGCGTGGCTTGGCGTCAGACCGGCGAGTTTGTCTCCAAGTATTTCACCAAGGGTCGCATGATCGTGGTTTCCGGCCGGCTGCAGATCCGCAGCTGGACTGACAAGGACGGCAATAAGCGCCGCACTGCTGAAGTCGTGGCAGACAACTGCTACTTCGGCGACAGCAAGCGCGATGGCGACAGCGGTTCCGCTTACGGCGGCAACAGCTTCGCGGGTGCTTACAGCGCTCCGTCTGCAGGCTTCGGCGGTTACTCCGCTCCTGCCAGCGCTCCCGCATCCGATTTCGCGATGCTGGAGGATGACGACGCACAGCTTCCGTTCTAACTTGACTTTTTTCACAAATCTTACAAGGAGGAAACATCCATGGCTATGGAACAGCGTATGCGTCCCCGCAAGCGCAAGAAGGTCTGTGCTTTCTGCGTTGACAAGGTGACCGCTATCGACTACAAGGACACTGCAAAGCTCCGCCG
>SVKV01000013.1 GCA_015068305.1 Oscillospiraceae bacterium | reverse complement strand
AGTCAGAGTCCGGTGTGCTACCGTTACACAAATCCTCTTGGTGGAGACTACGGGACTCGAACCTGTGACCTCATGCGTGTGAAGCATGCGCTCTAACCAGCTGAGCTAAGCCTCCATATCGGAACAGGATGTATTATACCACAATTTTTGGGATTGTCAATACCTATTCTGCCCTTTTCACGAAAAACCCGGCCACAAAAGTGGCCGGGAAAGGATTAGCGGTATGGCTGAATGTATCGCTCATGACTGAGTGCCTGCGGTCGGGCATAGGAACCGGAGACCAGACCAAGCATGGCGTAAATAGTCACGATGGAGGAACCGCCGTAGCTGATGAAGGGCAGGGTCAGACCGATAACGGGCATGGTGCCGATGCACATACCCACATTGATAACCACCTGGAAAATCAGCGCGGAAGCAGCGCCGAAGCAGATCAGACGCCGCATATAGTCCGGACAGCGGATGCCCACATAGATGCAGCGGGCGATGATGGCGAACTCCAGAATCATGATGGCAACGCAGCCGAAGAAGCCCAGTTCTTCACCGATGGAGGAGAAGATGTAGTCCGTATGCTGGGCGAAGAGGGCACCGCCCTGGGTACGGTTGCCGTTGAACAGACCCTGGCCTGTCAGACCGCCGCCGGTAAGGGAACGGAGGTTGATAGTGTAGTGATAGCGTTCGTTGATACCCTGGGGGTCGATGGTGTCGTCGAAAAGAATCAGAATGCGGTTTCGCTGGTACTGACCCAGGAACTGCCACAGGATTGGGAACACCGCCGCAATGCCGCCGATGGCCAGGGCAAACCACAGAAGGCTCACGCCGCCGGCAAAGGCCATGCCGATGAAGATGAACACGAAGATCAGAGAAACGCCGGCATCGGAGGAGATCACCATATTCAGGCCAACCACGATACCCAGATGCAGCACCATCTGCATGACAGAGGGGATGCTGGATATTCGGTTTTTGTTGGAGTTCATGACCGAGGCCATGATGACCACGAAGGTGATTTTGCAAAGCTCCGCAGGCTGAATGTTAACGATGGGAGTTTCAATCCAGCTTCGGTTACCGGTGTTGTTGTCGGTGCCGAAGGGGATCAGCATCAGAAGCAGGAAAATGTTGAATGCCACCAGCAGATTCCGGTGCTCACTCATTACTTCCACATCGATGGAAGAAATGATAGCGAACATAATCACACCCAGAACGATACCGGCACCCTGGACCAGCATGTAGCGCATATTGCCGCCGAACTTGTCGGCAGTGGTGGCGCTGGCCAGACAGATCAGACCGAAGCCGGAGGTGACCAGACACAGCAGAAGCAGCACCCAGTCGCACTTCTTGGGGAAATTCTTTAATTCGGTGAAAAATTGATTCAAGGCACTGCCTCCTTTCTATCAGCTTATTCTATCATCTGCCGGGCCAAAAGTAAATAGAAGATTTTTTTAAGAGTATGTCCGGGGTGTTAATATTTCGTGTACGGGGCTTCAAATTGGCGTTTATCGAGGAGAACGGATTGCCACGTCGCACTACGTGCTCCTCGCAATGACATGAAAACTTAGTGGCTCGCTGCACTCAAATTGGTGCGGAATGTATCGAAAAGGCTGTCATTGCGAACCAGTCCGCAGACTGGTGTGGCAATCCGCATCCCTACAAACTGAGATTTGAACAAAGGAACACAAAATTTTCCGTATTGTAATCGGGAAAAAAGTCTGATATAATGTTATTATCTGTTACTATGAGTAAAAGTGGGCTTTGCCCATGAATGGAGTGGAACACCTATGAATGAAAAACGTTACGGCAGCAAGGACGGCAACCGCCGCCCGGAGCGGCGTCCGGAACACCGGGCAGACCGTTTTGCAGACCGCACGCAGCAAGTGGAAGAGGTGGAAGGCCAGATCGAAGGCCGGAATGCGCTGACGGAGGCGCTGAGAGCGGGCCGGACCATCGATAAGGTTTTCGTTGCCGAGGGCGATACGGACCGGTCGTTGCAGCGGCTGGCCGCCCAGGCCAAGGAGGCCGGCGCGGTGATCGTGCCGGTGGACCGCCGGAAGCTGGATCAGATGTCTGCCACCCGGTCCCATCAGGGCATCATCGCGCTGGTGGCGGCCCATGACTATTTCACCGTTGACGATATTTTGGAGGAGGCAGCCTCCCGGGGCGAAAATGCGCTGATCGTTATTTGTGACGAGCTTTCCGACCCCCATAACCTGGGTGCCATCATGCGTACCGCCGAGTGCGCCGGTGCCCACGGCGTCATCATCCCCAAGCGGCGCAGCGTGGGTCTGACTGCCACCGTGGCCAAGGCCTCTGCCGGTGCAGTGGAGTATATGAAGGTGGCCCGGGTGACCAACATCAACACTTGCCTCAGTGAACTGAAGGAAAAGGGCGTGTGGGTATTCGGCACAGCTGCCGAGGGCTCCATTCCCATGTATAAGGCAGACCTGACCGGCCCTGCGGCCATTGTCATCGGTAACGAGGGCGACGGCATGAGCCAGCTGGTCCGCAAGAACTGCGATGTGATGGTTCACATCCCCATGAAGGGAAGAATCTCTTCTCTGAACGCGTCCAACGCGGCGTCTATTTTGCTTTACGAGGCGGTACGTCAGCGGCTGGGCTAAGGAGGAATACCCATGAATGAAAAAGATCTGGAATTTGAGGGTCTGAGCCTCGAAGAGATCATGAAAGAGTTCGGCAGTTCGGAGGAAGTGCTGGATTCTGCCGAAGAAACGCTGAGTGCTCAGCTGGAGGATACGGGGGATCTGCTGAAGGTCATCGGGGAAATCGGCCGGATGGAAGAACCTTCCGAAGAAACGGAAAAGGCTGAGGAAGCACCTGCGCAACCGGCAGAAGAACCTGAACCGGCAGAAGAATCTGAATTGGCAGAAGAATCTGAATTGGCAGAAGAGCCCGAACCGGAAGAACTGGGTGACACCCGGGATCTGACAAAGGATCTGGAACAGCTGCGGGAGTCCGAACCGGAAGAGCTGGAGCAGCTCCGGGAGTCGGAACAGAAAGAATCCGCACCTGAAGAAGCCGAAGAATCGGAAGAAACCGAAGTGCCGGAAGAAGCCGAAGAGCCGGCGGAGCCGGAAGAGGCCCCTGCCAGCCTGGAGGATACCGTCCGGCTGGATAATCTGGCAGAAGTCTCCGGCGAAAAAGTCGCCTATGGCAAGGCCATGGACGATGCAACCGCCCGAATCGGTTCCATCTGGGATGAGGAAGCGGATGAAGATGAGGATTCCGTGGAAATCAAATTCCCGGCGCCCATTGTATTCCGGCCCAAGCAGCGGCTGCGGGATCTGAAGCGGGATCTGATCGCAGGTCCCGAAAAGCGCTATTACGAACTGGCGGAACTGGGCGTGGGCAAGCTGCAGGTGGCTATGCTGGTGTGCATGGTGGTGGTGCTGCTGTCTGCCGGTGCAGGTGTGCTGTACAGTGCCGGACTGGTTCCGGAGAACCGGATGCGGCTGATGGTATTCAGCCAGATTCTGGCGATGCTGATCGGTGCGCTGATGGGCAGCCAGCAGATGATCGACGGTGTATGCGACCTGTTCCGGGGCCGGTTCTCTCTGAATACCATGCTGGCAATCACCTTTGCTGCCGGCTGTGCCGATGCCTATTTCTGCCTGCAGGAACTGCGGGTCCCCATCTGTGCTGCGTTCACTCTGGAAGTGGCCATGGCCCTGTGGGCTGCCTATCACCGGCGCACCACGGAAATGGGCCAGATGGACACCATGCGCAAGGCTGTCCGGCTGGACAGCGTGGTGAAGGTGGAAGATTACCTGGACGGCAAAAGTGCTTACCTCCGGGGCGAAGGCCAGGTGGCGGATTTCATGGAAAGATTTGATGAGATCCCCAGACCCGAGCGGATTCAGAATACCTTCGGTGCCATTGCGCTGCTGGTGAGCATTGCGGTTGCGGTGCTGGCCGGTGTGATGCACGGCATTTCCATGGCGGTGCAGATTTTCTCCACCACACTGCTGGTGGCGGTGCCTGCTTCCTTCTTTGTATCCATCACCCGTCCCATGGCGGCCCTGGAGCGGCGGCTCCACCGGCTGGGTACGGTGCTGTGCGGCTGGAGCGGCATCAAGGGCCTGGGCGGCAAAGCCCTGTTCCCCTTGTCTGACAGCGACCTGTTCCCCGCCGGTTCCGGCAAGATGAACGGCGTGAAATTCTACGGAAGCCGGACCCCCGAAACGGTGATCGCCTATGCAGCTGCAATGATGCGGGCAAACGGCGGCGGCCTGGAGCCTGCTTTCGACCAGCTGCTGACCAGCCGCAACGGTGTCCGTTTTGAGGCGAAGAACCTGCAGTTCTACGGAAACGGCGGCATCGGCGGTGAAATCTGCGATGAGCCGGTACTGATGGGCTCTCTGGACTTCCTGAAGGACATGGGCCTGGAGATTCCGGAGGGCGTGCTGATGAAGCAGGCGGTGTATGTGGCCATTGACGGAGAACTCTCCGGCCTGTTTGCCATCGCCTATTCCCGGATGAAGTATACGGCCAGCGGCCTGGCTACCCTCTGCGGAAACCGGAAGCTGAACCTGGCGGTCATTGCCCGGGACTTCATGGTTACCGGACCCTTCCTGAAAGAGAAATTCGGTGTCCGGACCAGACGGATGCTGTTCCCGGACCGGCAGGTACGGGAGGAACTGGCCGGGAAGCAGATTCCCGAGGGCACTCCGGCGCTGGCACTGACCACCCAGGAGGGCCTGGCTCCGGCAGCTTACGCCATTACCGGCGCCCGGGCACTGCGTACTTCCTGGAAGCTGGGCCTGGTGATCCACATCATCGGCGGCGTCCTGGGCATGCTGATCATGGCTGCCCTGGCCTACCTTGGCAGCACGGAGCTGCTGACCCCGCTGAATGTTCTGCTGTACCAGCTGCTGTGGATGGTACCCGGTGTGCTGGCGACTCTCTGGCCCGGAACGATTTAATCAAATTACCCCGGACGGTTATTCCGTCCGGGGTTTTTATAACTTTTTTCTGATCCGGGTTTAACTTCCGAAAAAGCTGTCCATAATCAGCCTCGGAGGTGCTTATTGATGAGCGATAACAAAAATACCGGCCGCGGCATCTACGGAAAGGGCTACTACATCGCCCTGATTCTGTGTGCTGCAGCCATCGGAATTACGGGTTTCCTGTACTACCGCAGCGAAAATGAAGCCCGGCAGGTGCTGCAGGAACCGGAGCAGCAGATGACTCTGCCCGCATCAGCGGTGGAGGAGGACATCCCGGTGGTAGTCACCCAGCCCCAGGGGACCCAGGCTCCGGCAGCAACGGAACCCACCGCTGCGCCCAAAAAGCCGCTGAAAACAGCGGCTCCCATCTCCGGGGAGACGGTGGCGGAGTATGCCATGGACTGTCTCAGCTACAATGAGACCACCCGGGACTGGCGGGTCCACAACGGCGTGGATCTGGCTGCGGAAGCCGGGACGGAGGTTATGGCGGCAGCGGATGGCGTGGTGTATACCACCTATGCCGATGACATGATGGGGACCACCGTGGTGATCCGGCATGAGGATGGCTATACCACCGTCTATTCCAGCCTGGCTGAGGAGCTGAAGGTCAGCACCGGTGACCGGGTGACCCTGGGACAGGCCATCGGCTGCGTGGGGGAAACGGCACTGATCGAAACCGGTGCAGGACCCCATGTCCATTTCAGCGTCCTGTGCAATGATGCGGCAATGGACCCCGCTGAGTTCCTTGCCCTGGGCAGCGAGTAAGTTTTCTTCCTTTCTTTCCTCTTAACGCGGATTGTCCGCAAAAAGGCCGCCCCGAAGGGCGGCCTTGCTTTTTTGCGGGATTATGCCAGATAAATTGCCTTGCAGGCCAGCATGGTCTCGTAGCAGTCCAGCTTGCTCACCAGCTCGGCAGGTGCATGCATGTTCAGCACGGGGACACCGGCATCCACGGTGGGGATGTTGCGGTTTGCCATGTAGGCAGCCACGGTACCGCCGCCGCCCTGGTCGACCTTGCCCAGAGTTGCGATCTGCCAGATGACACCGGCCTTCTCGAAGGTGGTGCGGATATGGCCCATGACCTCGGCGGATGCATCGGAGGCACCGCCCTTGCCGCCCCGGCCGGTATACTTGCAGATGGAGATGCCGTAGTTCAGAGCGGAGTTGTTCCGCTTGTCGCAGGTCTCTGCAAAGTTGGGGTCGTAGGCGTTGGAAACGTCGGCGCTGAGGCAGAAGGAGTTTGCGAAGCAGTCGAAGAGCTTGACACCCTGGGCATCGCACAGGCCGCCCATGAAGTGCTCGAAGTACTGGCTCTGCATACCGGAGATGCCCACGCTGCCGATTTCTTCCTTGTCAGCCAGGATGCACACAGCGGTCTTGGTGGGGGTGGGGATGGTGAACAGGGCTTCCAGCTCGGCGTAGGCGCAGACCCGGTCGTCGTGGCCGTAGGCGGAGATCAGGCTCCGGTCGAAGCCCACTTCCCGGCAGCGGCCGGCGGGAACGATGGTCAGCTCAGCGGACAGGAAATCCTCTTCGATGAGGCCGTACTTCTCGTTCAGGAACTTCATCACGTTCAGCTTCACCAGGTCTGCACCCTCGCCCTCGATGGGCTCGGTGCCCAGGATCACATTCAGCTGCTCGGCGGCGATAACCTTGCCGGCGGGCTTCTGCATCTGATCGGCGGACAGGTGGATCAGCAGATCGGAGACCATCAGGATGGGATCGCTGTCGTCCTCGCCGATGGTGATGGTGATGACGGAGCCGTCCTTGCGGTAGACAACACCGTGGAGTGCCAGGGGAACGGTGACCCACTGGTACTTCTTGATGCCGCCGTAGTAGTTGGTCTTGAAGTAGGCAATTTCGGAATCCTCGTACAGGGGATTGGGCTTCAGGTCCATCCGGGGGGAGTCCACATGGGCAGCGCAGATGTTGGCGCCGTTTGCCAGGGACTCGGTGCCGATGACAGCCAGAGCGATGGCCTTGCCGCGGCAGTTATAGTAAATCTTGTCGCCGGGCTTGGCATCCATGCCGGGGACGAAGGGAACAAAGCCATACTTTTCAGCTTCGTTGATGGCCCAGGTGGTTGCTTCCCGCTCGGTCTTGGCGGCATCCATGAAAGCCATGTAGCGCTTGGCATAGGCTTCCATCTCAGCACGCTGTTCTGCAGTGATCCGGGTGAAGCCGTTCTTGGGAGCGGCCAGCAGGGATTCGCGGAGTTCTTCGGTGGTCATAATTATTATCTCCTTTACAGGTTTTCTTTCATTATACCCAAGTGACGCAAAAATGCAATACATTTCGTTGCGAACGCATCTATTTCTTCGTCGTTAACCAGGGTGTAGTCGCATCTTTCCCGGAACCAGCGCTCTTCATGCTGGGCTTCGATGCGGCTGCGGGCATAGCTTTCCGAAATACCGTCCCGCTGCATCAACCGCTGCACCCGCAGTTCCGTGGGAGCCGTGACGGCCACAGTGACATCGCAAAGCTCCGCCAAACCCCCTTCAAAAAGGCCGATGGCATCGATGGCGGCCAGGGCAGGCTTTTCTTCCAGCCGGCGGAGCACCTCCTGCTTTACAGCCGAATGGGTGATGGCGTTTAGATCCAGCAGGGCCTGCTCATCGGTGAAAACAATGGCACCCAGTTTTTTGCGGTTTAGAGAACCATCCTCTACAACACCGGGGAATCGGTTTTCGATGGCGCGGAGCATCGCTGCATCGGTGCGGAGCAGCTCATGGTAGATGGCATCGCAGTCCAGTACCAGGCCGCCCAGCTTTTGGATTTCCTTTAAGAGGGTGGTCTTGCCGCAGCCGGTGCCGCCGGTGATACCCAGAATCATAATTCTTCCTCCGCATCCACCACATGGAAGGCAGCGGCCTTTTTCAGCCGGTTCTGGACCGCATAGGCCACACCGCCGCCCACCGGACACCGGGCATAGACCTGGTGGATGGAGGGGTCATCCAGCTCCCGCAGCGCTGCGAACAGACCGGCGGACAGGGTGTTCACGTCGGCCTCCAGACCGTAAGACAGGGGATTGCAGCCTTCGTAGAGAGATAACTCCTCTTCGAAGCACAGCACCCGGTCGCCGGGTTCAAAGTGGGAGCGAATATAGGCTGCGGCCTTTTCCCGGCTGCCGCCTACGATCACCACCTCGCTCTGGGGGGCGTAGTGCCTGTACTTCATGCCGGGGGCTTTCACCACTTCGTCCTTATCAATCTGAGCGGTAACAGCCTTGTCCACCACCAGATCGCCCAGAACCTCCAGAAGCTCCTCGGGGCCGATTCCGCCGGGCCGAAGCAGCCGGGGACGGCGCTCCGTCAGATCCACAATGGTGGATTCCACACCCACCCGGCAGGGACCGCCGTCCACGATGCAGTCAATCCGGCCCTCATGGTCATGGCGGACGTGCTGGGCAGTGGTGGTGGAGGGCTTGCCGGAAATATTGGCAGAGGGGGCTGCCACAGGCACCCCGGAAAGGCGAATGATTTCCCGGGTGATGTCGCAGTCCGGGCAGCGAAGGCCCACCGTATTCAAGCCCCCGGTGGTCCGCCTGGGGATGAAATCCTTTGCAGGCAGAATGATGGTCAGGGGACCGGGCCAGAAACGCTCTGCCAGGTCGTAGGCTCCCTGGGGGATGTGATGGGCGAATTCTTCGATCTGCTCCGGTCCTGCAATGTGCAAGATCAGCGGATTGTCCTGGGGACGGCCCTTGGCTTCAAAGATTTTTTTGACAGCCTCCTCACTGAGGCCGTTGGCACCCAGACCGTAGACCGTTTCCGTGGGGATGGCCACCAGACCGCCGGATTTGATGATGTTTGCTGCGGTTTCCGCGCAGATCGGATCAGCTGCGGATAAAAATAAGGTTTTCATAGATATAACCTCACAGGGAACTTCAAATTACAGTTTATCGAGCAGTCGATAAGTGTTACTTTCTTGTGTCCGAACAAGAAAGTAACCAAAGAAATCGTCTAAAGGGTGGCTTTTTACAAAGACGCCCCCCTTTAGAATCCCCCTCCGAAACCGGGAAGGCCCGCAGAATTTCTACTAAGTGCGCAAGTGTTCCGACTTGCGCCCTGCCGAATTACCCCAGAACCTTCCCTGCGGAGCAAAAATCGGAACAATTTTGCTCTGCACAGGATGTAAGTTAAGGTGCTCCGAGCCATCGTAAGTGCGGCCGGGTGGGGTACATAGGGGCGGGCGGCTCTGGCGCGGGAGCTGGCCAGCGGACAGCGCCGCCCCTATGGCGGCTTCTTTGGGGCACCTTTCTTGCCGAAACAAGAAAGGTGCAAGAACTTAACGGATCGATAATTTCCAATTTGAATTCCAATTGTTTGAAAAAGGGCAGCCTAAAAGCAGGCTGCCCTGATTGATTTGAAATTACACAGTGGGCTGGTTGGCTGCCTCGATGATCTTGACGAACTTCTCGGGAACCAGGGAAGCACCGCCGATCAGACCGCCGTCGATGTCGGGCTGGGCCAGCAGCTCGTAGGCGTTCTTGTCGTTCATGGAGCCGCCGTACAGGATGGAGATGGCACGGGCGTTCTTGGAGGAGTAGAGCTTGCGGACAACGCTGCGGATCATCTCGCAGACTTCCTCAGCCTGCTCGGGGGTAGCGGTCAGACCGGTACCGATGGCCCAGATGGGCTCGTAAGCGATGATGACCTTGCGGATCTTCTCTTCGGGAACACCGGCCAGGCCCAGCTTGATCTGCATGGTGATGTGCTCAGCGGTAACGCCGGCTTCGCGCTGCTGCAGGGTCTCGCCGCAGCACATGATGGGGATCAGACCGGCATCCAGAGCGGCCAGGACCTTTGCATTGACGTCTGCATCGGTCTCGCCGAACATCTCACGGCGCTCGGAATGGCCAATGATGACGTACTTGCAGCCTGCATCCACCAGCATGTTGGTAGCGATTTCGCCGGTGTAGGCGCCGCTTGCATTGGCGTTGCAGTTTTCAGCACCGATGCCCACGCGGGTCTCGCGCATAGCCCGGACAGCTGCGGGGATGCAGACAGCGGGAACACACAGAGCCACGTCGCACCAACGGCCCTTGGGCATGATGGACTTCAGCTGAGTCATAAACTCCTTGGTCTCGGAGGGGGTCTTGTTCATTTTCCAGTTACCGGCAATGACGGTCTTACGATACTTTCTGTTCATGGTATTTTCTCCTTACTATATGTACATCGGGTTCGATGTGATATTCAGCGTTACGGTCTTGCTTTTTGGGGATGCAGGGGCGGCACGCAGCCACCCCTGCTCAAAAGTTTGAAGTAGAGGGGGGATTACTTGTCCTGCAGGCAAGCGATACCGGGAAGCTCCAGGCCTTCCAGGAATTCCAGGGAAGCGCCGCCGCCAGTGGAAATGTGGGTGATCTTGTCAGCAAAGCCCAGCTGCTCGCAGGCTGCTGCGGAGTCGCCGCCGCCAACGATGGTCACAGCGTCGCTGTCTGCCAGAGCCTGAGCCATGGCGATGGTGCCCTTAGCCAGGGTGGGGTTCTCGAAGACGCCCATGGGGCCGTTCCAGACAACGGTCTTGGCGTTCTTCACAGCGTCAGCGAAGATGGCAGCGGTCTTTTCGCCGATGTCCATGCCTTCCAGATCGTCGGGAATCTCGTTGATGGCAACGGTCTTGACGTCAACGCTTCCGTCGATGGGGGAGGGGAAGTTGCCGACCACGCAGTCAACGGGCAGCAGCAGCTTGACGCCCTTGGCGGAAGCCTTCTCCATCATTTCCTTGCAGTAGTCGATCTTGCTCTCGTCCAGCAGGGACTTGCCAACGGTGTAGCCCTGGGCTGCAGCGAAGGTGTAGGCCATGCCGCCGCCGATGATCAGGGTGTCGACCTTTTCCAGCAGATTGTTGATGACGTTCAGCTTGTCAGCAACCTTGGCGCCGCCCAGGATGGCCACGAAGGGACGCTCGGGGTTGGCCAGAGCCTTGCCCATGATGGAAACTTCCTTCTGGACCAGGTAGCCGGAAACAGCGGGCAGGTAGTCAGCCACGCCTGCGGTGGAAGAGTGAGCGCGGTGTGCGGTGCCGAAAGCATCGTTGACGAAGATGTCAGCCATGGATGCCAGATCGCGGCTCAGCTCGGGATCGTTCTTGGTTTCGCCCTTGATGTAGCGGGTGTTCTCCAGCAGCATCACGTCACCATCCTTCAGAGCAGCGGCTTTGGCCTTTGCATCCTCGCCGGCAACGTCGGCAGCCATGATGACTTCCTTGCCCAGCAGTTCGCTGAGGCGTGCAGCCACGATCTTCAGGGACAGCTCGGGCTTCCACTCGCCCTTGGGCTTGCCCATGTGGGAGCACAGGATGACCTTGGCGTTATGCTCAACCAGATACTTGATGGTGGGCAGAGCAGCCACGATACGCTTGTCGGAGGTGATGACACCTGCCTTGGTGGGGACGTTGAAGTCGCAGCGGCACAGCACGCGCTTGCCGGCTACTTCGATGTCTTCGATGGACTTCTTGTTGTAGTTCATTGGTAATTCCTCCTTAAAAAGAAGATATTATTGATTACGCATTTTGCCGAAATCCTGCAGGCCGGGGAATTCCAGCTGCCGCAGGGCTTCAAATACCGTGACAGCCACGGCGTTGCTTAAATTGAGACTCCGGGCATCCGCGCGCATGGGGATGCGGACGCAATTTTCCCGGTGTGCTTCCAGAAAATCTTCGGGAAGGCCTTTGGTTTCCTTGCCGAAGAACAGGTAGCAGCCTTCTTCGTAGTTGGCCTCCACATGGCTCCGGGGAGCCTTGGTGGACAGACACCACATCTGGCGGACATCGTTCTTTGCGAAGAAGTCATCCAGATTCTCGTAGTCGAAAACCTCCACCATATGCCAGTAGTCCAGCCCCGCCCGTTTGACGGCCTTGTCGGAAATGTCAAAGCCCAGGGGACGGATCAGATGGAGCCGGCAGCCGGTGGCGGCGCAGGTTCGGGCGATGTTGCCGCAGTTCTGGGGGATCTCAGGTTCCACCAGCACAATATTGAGCATACATCCACCTCCGCACAGCCGCTGATTTTCGGAGAGGGGGTCCCAATCCGCTTGCCCCCCTATTGTATGCCAAAGTTTCAATAAAATCAATCCAAAAAATGCGCACTTTTCAACTTTTCAGAGGGATTCACATAAAAAAACACCTTCGGAACAGAAATTTGTGAAAATTGTTGGGAATTCCACAAATTGACAGTATTTTTCCGGCCAACAAATGAAAAAACGGCTGTATTCAAAAGAAATGAAAGTAAAAAACGGGACAGTTTGACTGTCCCGTTGATTGGAAAAGGGTATAAATTGATTTTGCGCAGAACAGGCTTCCTGGGGCGGTTTATTCTACCTTTTCGGCAACATTCACCGGTACGCTCTGGATCAGCCCGCCGTCCACACAGGCCCAGGAACAGGCCAGGGTACTGGCGCTCAGACCGTTGGTCAGTCCTGCCCGGCACCACAGCTCCAGTCCGTCTCCGTCCTGAAGCTCCGGCAGGGGGAATCCCTCGTTCAGGTATCCCCAGGACTCCGTAAAGTCATCTTCCTTTCCGTATAGAATCGGATTAGTATGGATGACTTCACGCTCTGTACCCCGGATCAGGTAGAGCACCCACTCGGCATATTCCCATTGCCCGTGTGCGTGGGCAGTAAAGTAGGGCTGGCGTAGGTGGACTTCAAAATCGGAAAGATTCAGACTTTGGCTGAATTGATCATAGCGGCTGGTTCCCACCGTAACCTCACAGGTGATGGCATACTCCTTCTGGGGATTCTGGGCGGCGGTGTTGTGAAGCTGAATGGTTTCCCGCTGGTCCGGACCTGTCTGCAGGGTCATCCAGTATTCATAGCCGTTGTCATAAGCCACTTCCACCGTTGCCAAATGAGCGCTGCCATCCCATTGGAAGGAAGCACTGGTATAATACGCACCGTTTTTCCGTACATAAAGGGTGGCGGCATCGCTTCCGGTCCAGGTTCTGGGAACGGCCTCTACTGTAACAGTCAGAACCTTTTGGTCTGCGTTGGGCTCCAGATAGAACTGGTAGCCGGTCAGGGGTGAATTGGCTTTCTCTGCGGCGGAAGAGAGATCGTCAATCCGGCTGAAGAGGCTGGCAAGCTGGCTGTTGATGCCGTTGTAGTTTGCTTCCAGATTGGCAATCTGACTGCTGTAATCCTTGCCGGAGGGGGCGTCAAACAGCCATGACGACACGCATAACGCGACGATCCCGATGACACCCACCAGCACCACCAGAAAATTATAGAGTGGGATCTTGCTTTTGGGGGGCTGATACCGCTTTACGATCTCCTCCACCATTTTCAGCTGGCTTTCCGTCAGCTCGTCCCTTTGCTTTTCCGGCTGCGCCTCCACACCCAGAAGCCAGCCTACGCTGACACCGTAGAGTTTGCTCAGCGCAATGAGCTTGTCGATTTCCGGCACCGCGCCGTCGGCCTCCCATTTGGAGATGGCCTGCCGGGAAACGCCCATCTTCTCCCCCAGGGCTTCCTGGGAAAGTCCGATTCTTTTCCGCTGCTCTGCGATCCGCTGGCCCATGGTCATATCATCCATTCCGGTTCCTCCTTCGCCTGGTTTGTGGCATCAGTATAGCGCAGACGGCCGGTTTTGGCAACCATCCGGCACTTTCCAATCTGTCAACTGCCGGTTGACACGGAAAAACGCACCCCGGTAGCCACCCAGAGTGCGTTAAGTTGGAGTTTATCGAGGAGAACGGATTGCCACACCAGTGTGCGCACTGGTTCGCAATGACAGTAGTATTCGACACATTCCGCACCATTTTTAGCGCAGCCAACCACCCAGTTTCCATGTCATTGCGAGGAGGCATGAAATGCCGACGTGGCAAACCGCATTCCTATAAACTGTAATCTGAATACCTTTTAGCGGTGCTTGCCCATAAAGAACAGGGCCAGGGTGCCGGGGCCGGAGTGGGAGCCGACCACGGCGCCCACATGATTGATGTGGACGTGCTTGACGCCGTACTTCTCCTTCAGAACGGATGCCAGATACTGAGCATCCCCGATGCAGTCGCCGTGGGAGATGAACATGGTTTCGTTTTCAAAGCCCTCGCCCAGTTCGGCCACCTTAGCGGCCAGGGCATCGATGGATGCCTTCCGGCCCCGGGCTTTGCCCACGTTGATCAGATGACCTTCGTCATCCACATGGAGCACCGGCTTGATCTGAAGCATGGTGCCCACCAGCGCCGTGGCGGCGCTGACCCGACCGCCCCGCTTCAGAAACATCAGATCGTCCACCGTAAACCAGTGGCACAGGTGCAGTTTGTTTTCCTCCAGCCAGTCCCGGAGCGCTTCCAGGTCCAGCCCTTCATCCCGCTTTTTGCAGGCGTACCAGACCAGCAGGCCCTCGCCCAGAGAGGCGCAGAGGGTGTCCACCACAAGGACCTTTCTTTCCGGGTACTTTTCCGTCAGCTCACCCGCGGCAATGACGGCGGACTGATAGGTGGTAGAAAGGCCGGAGGAGAAGGCCATAACCAGCGCATCCTGCCCGGCCTGCAGTACCGGCTCGATGGCGGAGGCCCAGCCGTCGGGATTGACGGCAGAGGTGGTGGAGATTTCTCCGGCCCGCAGGGCATCGTAAAAGCTGCGAATGCCTTCATCCACGGAATCGGGGCGGCTTTCGCCCCGGAACAGAACACTCAGGGAAACCTTTGCAACGTTCAGCTCTTCGAGCATCTGCTCTGTCAGATCGCTGCCGGAATCGGTGATAATTTTATATGCACTCATAATCAATCGCTCCTGAAAATCATACTGGACAGCCGCAGTCTTCTGGCATATAATGGTGCAAAGAAGCGGCTTTGCTTCCATAACATACACGCAAAAGGAAGAAAAGTCACCCTCTTTTGCGGGGCAGCCCCCACTGTAGAATTTCTCTGATTTGTAGAGCATAGGATTCTACGGAAAGTAGAGGAGTAAAAAGTTTAAAATTCGACCTGCTTTTGCAGGTTCCGTCAACATATGGAGGATGAAAAATGACGCAGTTGCTTTTGCGCCTGTTTATCAAAAATACGGAGGATCTGCAGAATCCCAAAACCCGTACGGCCATCGGAAGCCTGTCGGGATTGGTTGGCATTGTGTGCAATCTGCTGCTTTTTACCATGAAGCTGGTGGTGGGCACCCTGGCAGCCTCGGTTTCCATCACCGCCGATGCCATGAATAACCTTTCCGATGCCACCAGCTCCATTGTGACGCTGCTGGGCTTCAAGCTGGCGGAAAAGCCTGCCGACGAGGACCACCCTTACGGCCATGCCCGGTTTGAGTATCTGTCCGGCCTGGGTGTTGCGGTGATGATCATCCTCATCGGCTTCGAACTGGCCAAGTCTTCGGTGGAAAAGATTCTGAACCCCACTTCCGTGGAATTCGGCTTTGCCACCTGCGCGGTGCTGCTGGGCTCCATCATCGTCAAGCTGTGGCTGGCGGCCTTCAACAGTAAGCTGGGCAAAATGATCCGGGCATCCACCCTGGAAGCTGCTGCAGCGGACAGCCGGAACGACTGCATTGCCACCTTTGCGGTGCTGCTGGCGGCGCTGATCGAGTCCGTTACCACCTGGCAGATCGACGGCTGGATGGGCCTGGCGGTGGCGCTGTTCATTCTGTACAGCGGCTGGAATCTGGCCAAGGAGACCATTTCCCCCCTGCTGGGCGAAGCGGCCAGCCAGGAGCTGCGGGAGCAGATCGTCGGCTTTGTGGGTTCCAATCCCAAGGTCCTGGGCTACCACGATCTGATGGTCCATGACTATGGCCCCGGCCAGCGGTTTGCAAGTCTGCACGTGGAGATGGATAAGGATGAGGATCCCCTGCTGTGCCATGAGATCATCGACGATATGGAGCGGGAGTGCTTCCAGCGTCACGGGGTCCATCTGGTGATCCATTATGACCCGGTGGTGACCAACGACCCGGAGCTGGACCGGATGCGGAATCTGGTTTCGGCCATTTTGAAGGTGAAGGATGAGCGGCTGAGCATCCATGATTTCCGGATGGTGCCCGGTGCCGGGCATACCAATCTGATTTTTGATGTGGCGCTGCCCAATGATCTCCGGGGCCAAGAAAAAACCGTCCAGGCCGCGCTGGAAACGGCGCTGAACGATCTGAACGAGGGCGTTTTCTATACAGTCATCACCTTCGACCAGGAAGGCTTTAACTAAATAAAAAAGGCAGCGGATATTCCGCTGCCCTTTTTGCGGTCGGTGGTTATCAATATACCATTGATCCCTCCGATTCGTTTCTGCAAAATTGCTTCAAATTACAGTTTATCGACCAGAAAAGCTAATTCGCACCTTTCTTGTTTCGGCAAGAAAGGTGCCCAAAGAAGCCGACTTAAGGAGGCGCTACGGGCAAATGCGCCCTCCTTAAGAATCCACCCGCCGCATCGCCATCCAGCATTCAAAAATGTTCCGATTTTTGAACGCTTGCATTTTACAAACCTGCAGGTTTGCTCCGTAGAGCCCGCTGAAAATCGGGACATTTTCAGTGGGCGGTGGTCAAAAGCGGCGGGAGTGGGGTCCGGGGCGAGGATGCGATTTGCCCGTAATGCCTCGCCCCGGACGACTTCTTTGGTTACTTTCTTGTTCGGACACAAGAAAGTAACATCGGCCATTGGATCGATAAATTCCAATTTGACTTTATCCCGCAATGCAGAAGCGGCACCCCCGGAGGGGTGCCGCTTTCCTTTGATCAGCCCAGGGTATTTTCGTAGGCCGCCACAGAGCCGGCCCGCTCATTGTTTTCGAAGTAGTACTGGATGATTGCCTTGGCGCACAGGCCCAGGGTTGCACCGTGGGCTGCCTTCTCGCCGTAGACGGCGATGGCAATCTCCGGATCCTCCGCAGGAGCAAAGCAGATAAACGCGCCGTGGTCAGAGCCCAGCATACCGGTCTGGGCGGTACCGGTCTTGCCGGCAACGGTCACACCCAGGCCCTTCATGGTCTCACGGGCAGTACCACGTCCGCCGCTGATAACATTGACCATGCCTTCCACATAGGCATTGTAGGTCGCATCGGAGATCTTCAGCTCGCTCATGATCTCGGGCTCATTTTCATACACCAGGCTCCGGTAGTCAGAGGACACCACCCGGTTCAGGAAGGTAGCCCGCATCCGGACACCCTGGTTGGCCAGGGTGCTGGCGTAGACGCACAGCTGCAGGGGGGAGAACTTGTTTTCGTCCTGTCCGATGGCAGCCAGAATCACGTTGCCCACGTAGAATCCGGCCTTATTGCCGGTATAGAGCATCTTCTTGGTTTCTTCATTGGCCCGGTGACCGATGTCCTCGTTCAGCTCAATGCCCGTGGGCTCGCCCAGGCCCAGGCCCTTGGCCGTATCGTCCAGGGCCTTCTTGCCGCCTGTGGTGGTGGCAAGGCGGTTGCCCAGCTCATAGAAATAGTAGTTGCAGGAGACCATCAGTGCCTGCCAGGCTACCAGTTCGCCGTGGGTATAGCCGTAGTTGGACCAGATCAGACAGGTGGGGGTAAAGTAGTCTTCCTTGTATTCCAGGTAGATACCGCCGTCCTTGATGATCTCATCGGAAGTAACCAGGCCGGCCTCCATGGCCGCAACCAGGGTGCACATCTTATAGGTGGATCCGGGAGGATAGGACGCGTGGAAAGCCCGGTTGAACAGGGGGTCAAAGTCCTGCTTCAGAATTTCCTCATACTCGTCGTTGTAGGTCTGCAGGTTGTAGGTGGGATAGGAGGCACAGGCCAGGATTTCGCCGGTCTTGACCTTCATCACCACCACCGCCGCGCCTTCAACGTCGTTGCCGTCGCCGGAGGTATTGCGGGTGGGGTCCTGGAGGTAGGCGATCTGGTCGGCCAGCGCATCCTCTGCCACGATCTGCAGGTTGATGTCAATGGTGGTCTCCACGTTGTTGCCGGCCCGGGGCTCGTCGCCCTTGCGGTATTCCTGGGAGATGATGGCACCGGTCTTGTCAACGTTATCGATACGCATACCATCCTCACCGTGGAGGTACTGTTCGAAGGCCGCCTCGAAGCCGGACTGACCCACCTGGGCGTCCATGTAGTACTTGGGACCGCCCTCATACTGCTGGGCATAGTCCACCTTATCCCACTGCTCCTTGGTCATGGCACCCATGGTGCCCAGGATGTGGGCGGCGTAGGGGGTGTAGTATTCCCGGACGGTGGAGGACTCGACCATCAGGCCGGGGATGTTCAGCTCCAGCAGAGCCGACAGGTCCTCGTCGGAAACGTCCTCCAGGAAGGTGTAGGTGGGCAGGTTCACGACACCGCGCAGGTCAAATTCGTAGCGCATGCCCACCACGGCCCGGGCATCCGCATCGGACCATTCGGCAGGGATCTTGTAGCGGGCCTTCAGGGTCTCCACCAGCAGCGGAGCGGTAATATCCGAGTCCATGCTCCGCTCGTAGAGGTAGCTCTGGAAATAGCCGCGCCAGGCGGTGGTGTAGTCGTCGATGGTGTATTCAAAGGGGCGCTCCTTGGTCACGGGAAAATGGTCGATGTACTCGATGCCCAGTTCCCGGCATTTGTTCACCAGACGGAGCAGGTGGTTGTTGGTGTTGTCGGCGGAGGTGATAACGTAGTGGTTGAAAACCAGGTCGTAACTGGCCCGGTTGCCGATCAGAATGTTACCGTTCCGGTCCAGAATATCGCCACGGGCCGCCTTAACACGGGTCAATGTGGTAAAAACTTCGGTATTGTCGGTGTCACCTTTGGTGTCGACGATCTGCAGTTTGTAAAGTCTTGCGCTGAAAAGGACAAGAACCAGCAGAAAGAACATCAAAAGCAACCATGCGCGTAGGCGGCTTACTCTTTCCATGTGTCTCCTCCGATTTTACTGATCAGCTTCACCAGGGGGTACAGGGGGAGGGCGGTGATACAGGTGAATACCGCCACCAGGACGAAAACGCCGAACCGGTCCCAGATGGTGCTGCCGACGAAGATGCCGAAGAGAAAATTCAGCATTTCATAGATGGTGATGGCTGTGCAGGTGCACAGCAGGATGGATCCGCTGCTGCGCCGCCAGTAGATCTGCCGCAGCAGATTGAGGCCCACGGTGGTGCAGGAGATCAGGGCGATGCACTGGGCTCCGGGAGAGGACCCGGAGAACAGATACACAATGGATGCGATCAGCGCAAAGAGGCTGCCGTTTTCCGTGCCTTCGTAGAGGCCGATGAGGAAAATGGCGCACACGGCCAGATCCGTGGTGGCGCCGCTGATGCGGATCTGACTCATCATCACATCCTGCACCGTCAGCAGCAGCACGCACAGTGCTGCAAGGGAAAACCACTTCAGAATCTGTCTGCGCTGGAGCCGGGTCATGTAGAGCCGCTTGAAAAAGCTGGTGCCCTGCCGGTCCGGCTTGAATTCATAAACTTTTCTTTTCCTTGCCATGGCTCTTTACCCCACGCCCTCGGTGCTTTCGGGAGCCTCGGTGGCCGCCGGCTCGGCAGGCTTGCTGCTGCCGCCGGTGACTTCCGTGGTGTAGTCGGTGATGATAAACAGCTGCTCCAGGCGGCCCATATCCGCCGCAGGCTCCAGGATGGCATACTTGGCAACGCCGGTTTCGTCAAAGCCAGCATCGATGATGCTGCCCATGATCAGGTTCCGGGGGTACACGGTGGAACCGGAGGTCACCACCTGGTCATTGTTGCGGATGATGGCGCCGGAGGGTAAATAGTCCATCCGAAGCAGATCCTTCCGGCCGTCGGTGTAGCCGCCCTGGACCATGCCGCGGTAGCCGGAAGAGGCGATGGTTGCGGAAATTTCCAGAGAGGAGTCCAGAACCGTCTTGACCACGGCGAAATTGCTGCCGACCTCGGTGACGAGGCCCACCACTTCGCCGTTGGCGGTGATGGCGCACATATCAAGGCCGATGCCTGCATCGGTGCCCTTGTTGATGGTCACGGTGGAGGACCAGTCGGTGGAGGACCAGGCGATGACGTAGGCATCCACCAGCACGAAATCCTCCCGGACAGAGGTCAGATCCAGGAGCTTGCGCAGACGCTGATTCTCACGCTGATAGGAGTCTGCCTGTCGGGCTTCGTCCTCCATATCGGAAATCTGGGCCTTCAGGGCCTCATTCTCCGCGGCCAGGGATTCATAGTTGAACATGTAGCCGTAGAACTGCTCCGCCTGGGCCGTCAGCGCATTGGCACCGGCCTTCAGAGGGGCCAGCAGGCCCTGGACCAGCAGGCTGGGAATGGACTGGTTCACCGCACCGCTGACGATGGTCAGCGCGATGCTGAGCACCAGCGCAACGATCAGAATAACCCGCAGCCGGGTGCTGAATAAATGTCTCATACAAACTCTCCTTGTCCTTCCATACCCCGGAGCACCTCGCCCAGACGGCATACCGGAAGGCCCATCACATTATAATAGTCGCCCACCATATGGCTGCAGAACAGGGCTGCGCCCCCCTGGATTCCGTAGGCACCTGCCTTGTCCATGGGCTCGCCGGTGGCAACATAATCTGCAATCTCTTTTTCAGACAGGACCCGGAAATGAAGATCCGTCACTTCCGTGAAGGTCTCGGCCCGTTCTCCCTGGACCACCGTCACGCCGGTCATCACCTGGTGATCCCGGCCGGAAAGAAGTCCCAGCATCCGGGCTGCCTCCGCCTCGCTGCGGGGCTTTCCCAGGACCCGTCCTTCACAGACCACGATGGTGTCTGCGGCGATGACGGTGTCCTCTTTTTCCCGCGCCACCGCCAGGGCTTTGAGCCGGCTGACCCGGGCCACCTCGTCAAAGGGGCTTTTCCCGGGGTCCATGGTTTCGTCGATATCCGCCACCCGGACGGTAAAAGGAATCCGGAACAGACCCAGAAGTTCCCTGCGCCGGGGTGATGCGGATGCAAGAATTAAACTCATAGCAATACCTCAGGTAAATGCAAAATGCAGAATGCAGAATGCAAAATTATTTTTTTGCGTTGCTCGTTCTGCAAATTGATACCAAAATACCTAACAATTCCCGAATATCAGCATCCATACTGCCATACTGTTCTTCGGATAAATACTCAGTTCTGTAAAGAAGCTTCAGCCAGTACTCTGTTTCGTTGGCTTCTTTCAGTGCAATATTCATTTTTGCTGCAAAGTCTGCCATACTCTGTCCCCGCTGCGCTTCCGCCACATTGGCTCCGATGCTTGTATCGCAGCGCAGCAGCTGCTTGGACATAATGTATTCGCTGTGTTCCTTTGTCAGATACTTGTACAAATTCACAATTCTGACGGCAAACTCCAAACTTTTGTCAGCAATAACATTTTCGTTCATAGCGCCCTCATTCTGCATTCTGCATTCTGCATTTTGCATTATGCATTTAGTCCACGCCCCGCAGGTACAGTCCTCTGGTGCAGGCGCCGGGGTCAAAGGGATCGGCATGGATATAGGCGGAGAGCACCCGGTCCACTTCGCCGGGGTTTTCCGTGGTGAAATACAGGCGGGTCGCCCAGAGGCCCAAGCGCTGCAGGTCCTCCTGCCGGTCCAGCCAGCTCAGCTTCTTGCCGTTGAGCAGAACAGAGCGACAGCCGTCGCCGTCCTTGATGACGGGGAATTCCGCGCCGGTCTTGTCGATGAGCTTCAGGCTTGTCCGGTTGCAGGTGCATTCTCCGGTCCGGTTGTAGAACAGGCAGTTCTCCGTGACCATCAGGGGCATCCGGCCATAGACCAGCAGCTCACAGGGGGTGGATTTGGTCACGTCCCGGATCTGGGGCATGGTCATCTCAAAGCTCAGTGCGGTGCTGGCAAACTCCAGCTTCCGGGTCATGTCCACGGCACCGGAATTGTAGATATTCAGACCGAAATCACCCCGGATCCGCAGTCCCAGTTCCCGGACCGGGATCAGATGGCCCAGATTCCCCACCAGAACATCCTTAAGTCCCAGCTCCTTCAGCCGCATCAGAGCAGCCTTGATCCGGGGCATTTCATTATCGTGGATGATCCGGGGCAGCACAGCAGCCAGCTTGCCGCGGTTCAGAAGTCTTTGGGTCAGCTCCGGATCTGCGTCCAGCAGATGCAGCGGCACATAGAGCATCACGGTCTCCAGCTTCAGCAGCTTCTGAGTCAGCTGCTCCTTGGCGGTAACCTGGATGCTCAGACCCGGCATACCCTTGGGGCCGGGGACCTCCGAAAATTTCCGGGGACGGAACACCTGCTTCTGCTCCCGGCGGCCCCGAAGGGCGGTGAGCTGATTCAGCGCATCCCGGCGCATGGCATTGATGGCAGCGGCGGAAAGGACCAGACCCGGCTCCACCTGGGTGCGGACCTCCACGCAGCGATAGGGCGTGCCGCCGGTTTTGCTCAGCCGCTGGGCCAGAGCCGCGCTTTCCAGCTGAACGGTCCGGGCGACCTCCGGCACGGGGCCGGTGACGGTGCATACATTGCCCGCTTCATCGGCAACAGCCAGACTGGAGCCTGCGGAGGATACCACCGCCCGGAATTTCACATCCACCAGGGGGTTTTCAATGCCCTCGTAAGTAGCCCGGGCTTCCTTCAGCCAGGCGCCGGACTCCCGTTCGTCCTTGCGGGTGCCGAACATCTGGGGACCGGTCTCGCCCTTGTAATAATCGTCGGTAAAGCCTTCCCGGTTGAAGGCGGTATGCAGCTGCTCCATCATCAGGGGGCTGACATGGCCCTCGTCGATGGCCCGGCGGTAGACACCCGTGACGGTGGCCACATACTCGGGCCGCTTCATCCGGCCTTCCAGCTTCAAAGAAGCCACGCCCAGCGCTTCCAGCTCCTTGACATAGTTTACCAGGCAGTTGTCCTTGAGGCTTAAGGGGTACTTATTCTCCCAATGGCCGTAGCCGTAGCTCTGGCGGCAGGGCTGGGCGCAGCGGCCCCGGTTGCCGGACCGGCCGCCGATGGCAGCGGACAGGTAGCACTGGCCGGAGTAGCACATGCACAGTGCGCCGTGGCCGAAGACCTCGATCTCGATGGGAGATTCGGCACAGATTTTGGCGATCTCATCCCGGCTCAGTTCCCGGCTCAGCACCACCCGGCTCATGCCCCAGGCAGCGCAGAGCTGGACGCCGGAAAGGCTGTGGATGGTCATCTGGGTGGAGCCGTGGATGGGCACATGGGGTGCGATCTGGCGGCACAGCTGAATGACGCCCAGATCCTGGACAATGAAGGCATCCACACCTGCGACGGCCGCATGGCGGATCAGATCGCACAGTTCCTTCATTTCCCGGTCGGATACCAGGGTATTTAGGGTAAGGTGAACCGCCACACCCCGGATGTGGCAGTACTTGACTGCCTCCACCAGGGTCTGGGGGGTAAAATTCTTGGCACTCTGGCGGGCATTGAACATGCCGCAGCCTAAGTAAACTGCATTGGCGCCGTTCTGAACGGCGGCTTGGAGGGCCTCCATGGACCCTGCAGGGGCCAGCAATTCCAGCATAGTCGTATCTCTCCATTATGGTATACTTATGGGCATTATAACACAGTCTTTTGAAGATTTCTACCGGGAAAAGCGGAATTAACAAAATTTTAAGACCGGGGTGCCCCGGCAGGCAGTGTGTATTCCGTGCGGCAGTTGTCGTTACCCGCTCACTCTGCTCGGTATCGTTCCTGCGGCAGCAAAAAGATAACCCCGGAATTTTCATTCCGGGGTCTTTAGCGTTTTAGGGTGCTTGATAGCCGGGCCAGTAGACTGTCCAGTCGTGATACTTCTTATCGAAGGGCATCTCCGCGATGAGATATCCGTCACCGGCTTCATACAATACGGTGTACGCTGCGCCTTCGGGCACATAGTAGTGATAGGGGTCCTCACCGTAGTCCTCACCGAAGACATTGGGCAGATGCTGGCCGGTGGAGGTAAAGGCGATGACCAGCGAGACATTTCGATAGAGCTTGTTTGCAAGTTCTCCGTCGTAAGCCTCAAGCGAATCCAGTGCCATCACCGGAAAATCGTTGGAGGGTGCATAGTTTCTGGAAATAAACCAGCTGAAGTCCACAATATAATACTTGCCCTCGTGGAGGAAGTAGT
Source organism: Oscillospiraceae bacterium (assembly GCA_015068305.1). GTDB lineage: Bacteria > Bacillota > Clostridia > Oscillospirales > Oscillospiraceae > Faecousia. Next base: position 28,711 of record SVKV01000013.1, on the reverse strand, counting down.
TATACACGTGGCCGCCGCCATTACCCCGGTAGTAGGCATGCTGAATGATGCCCACTTCCTCATAGTCGCCTTCCAGCAGGTAGTTTGCCAGGTTGGCGCTGGAACCGCAGTTGGCCTTTTTCTTCGACATGACTTCCTTTGCAGTCAGATTGGTATGCCAGACGTACTCACCCCACTGGTCACAGTTACACATACCCACATCGCCAATCTGGGCCGCCAGCATGTACATCAGCATATCGCCTGCGGTCTTGACCGCCTCTTTGACCTCTTCCGGCTTTGCATACACCAGATCATAAGCCTGCTCCGGTGTCAGCGTGGTGCCGCCCAGCACCTTGGAAAGCTGATACTTATCAATATTCTCCGGCTTGATATGGGCCCTGGCCTCCAGCTGCGCTGCAGCCATGTCCTTGTCCAGATTCTGGTACACCGATTTCTGCATGGGATAGCGCAGGGTGGAAATACCCTGTTCATCCACATAATACTCAATCCGTGTGCCGTCCTTGAACATATAAAGGAAGTCCAATGTTTTAAAAATCTCCGGGTCGGAAGTGATCAGGTCCACATACTCATCAATGGAAGAAACGGTTGCCTCCGGCAAAATCGCGCCATAACGGCTTCCCACATCGCCCTGCATTCCCTTGACAGGATCGATAAACTCATAGCCATCCTCGGTCTTGATACAGTTGATGGCCAGCACGGGCGTACCGGTTAGATCGACGGAGCCTCTGTTATGACGGAAGCCGATGACCGTATAAATCTCCATATCGTCGCTGAGCAGATAGGTAATGCCGTTGGCAACAGCGGCCCGATCCATAACCCAATCCGACGGGTTGAGAGATTGGGTATAGCCGTTTTCAATCCAATAGTAGTCAAGCCGATCATCCGCATAATATACGCCCATGATCAAATTGGTAAATCTGGTATCAAAGTACTCTCTTGCCTGCTCCATGGTGGAAATCTCAGCGCGCAGAGCCAGATTCTCCCATTCCACATCACTGATGACCGCCGGACCGTAAGGCGGTTCCGTAGGTGGCTCCATCGGCGGTTCCGTAGGTGGCTCCATCAGCGGTTCCGTAGATGGCTCCGCAGGTGGCACTGTGGGTTCCGGATCGGCAGGCCATTCCGTCGGCTCCGGTTCGGAAAAAAACTCGATGGACCCCTCATACATCATCACATCCAGAGGAGACCATATGCCATCCCCCACCGGAATCCATGGGGTAAGAAAAATAGCGGCGCCGAGGATCACCACAACAAGCATCACCGACAGCAGGACTTTCACAGTGTTCTTCATTCTCTTCGCCTCTTTTTCTACTGATATTTTTATTATACTGCTTCAAATCCCCAAATGCAAGGCGATTCAAATTACAGTTTGGCGGCGAGTCGCCGCGGACAATGCGTGCTCGGTGCGGTAGCTGTCGTAACTGCCCAAACCCGCTCGGTATCGTTCCTGCAGTGACCAAATTACAGTACGTCGTTCCGTCAAGCACCGCACCCCAAAGGCCCCCTCTGACGAGGGTAGCAAAGCGACCTCAAATGAAACGATTGCCGGAGGCAATCGCACATATGACTATGTGTCAGCGAAGCTGACTGGGGGAGAGAAAACCTAAGTCTTTGCAACTTGTTTCTCTCCCTCCGCCCCTTCGGGGCACCTCCCTCGTCAGAGGGAGGCAGGGCGCTCCCGCGCCATAGCAACTGATCGATAAACTCCAATTTACCTTCCTCAAAAAATATTTTTCTAAATGCGAATAATTCCTATTGACAAATAGAAATCCATATGCTACTATGTGGATGTAAACAAGAGTGATTCCTAAATACGAGCAAGGAGGTGCCTATGGAGCCAAGATCGAAACACTTCAAAAAGCGCGAAGCGATTCTCAACTGCCTTCGCTCCACAACCACCCACCCCTCCGCCGAATGGGTCCACGCCCAGCTGAAAGCTGAATACCCGGACATCTCTCTGGGTACAGTCTACCGGAATCTGGCTCTCTTCAAGGAGCAGGGCCTGGTCATCAGCGTCGGCACCGTAGGCGGTGTGGAACGGTTTGATGCCGACACCGAACCCCATGTCCACTTCATCTGCCGCACCTGTCACAAGGTGGACGATCTGCCGGGCATGATCATTCCCGAAAGTCTCACCGCCGATGTGAACCGTCATACCGGCGGCCGCACAGAAAGCTGCAGCCTGAGCTTCACCGGCACCTGCCGGGAATGCCTGGCCCACACTTAAGGATCCCGGGCAATGCCCGATCCATATAAATTCAAAATCTACTACTTTAAAAATTAAAATTTGGAGGATTATATTATGAAGAAGTTTGTCTGCCCCGTCTGCGGTTACGTTCACGAAGCTGAGGTTATGCCCGAAGATTTCCGCTGCCCCCTGTGCAAGGTCCCCGGTTCCAAGTTCAAGGTAATGGAAGAGGGCAAGCTGGCTGCCACCCATGAGTACGGTGTTTACGCCAAGACCGTCAAGAACAACCCCGACATCTCCGACGAAGACAAGAAGTACATCTTCGAGCAGCTCATGGCCAACTTCCAGGGCGAGTGCTCCGAGGTCGGTATGTACCTGTGCATGGCCCGGATCGCCCACCGGGAAGGCTACCCCGAGATCGGCCTGTACTGGGAAAAGGCTGCCTATGAAGAAGCTGAGCATGCAGCAAAGTTTGCTGAGCTGCTGGGCGAGGATCTGGAGCCCAACATGAAGGCTTCCACCAAGAAGAACCTGGCATGGCGCGTTGACTGCGAGTTCGGCGCAACCCAGGGCAAGTTCGATCTGGCTGTCTGCGCCAAGAAGAACGGCCTGGATGCCATCCACGACACCGTCCATGAGATGGCCCGCGACGAGGCCCGCCACGGCGTCGCACTGAAGGGTCTGCTGGACCGTTACTTCAAGTAAGAATCTGTAAGTTGCCCGCTGCGACTTCTGAAAAAGAAACAGGAGGCAGGGAAGTCGCATGACTTCCCTGCTTTTTGCATACGCTAATACCCACCCCAACCGAATAAGAAAAGGAGACGCCCTATGAAGACCCGTTTGATCGCCCTCCTGCTGCCGGCTGCCCTGGCGGTTGCCATCCTCACCGGATGCATCGCCGCCTCAGCTGAGCAGCTGGATGCACCGGTGCAAACCCGCGAACCTGCCGTAACGGCAGACGCCGATGTTCCCCGGACGGCAAACGAGCCAAATTCCACCCAGGAAACTGCCCCCGCGGCCGTGACCCAACGGATCACCGCTCAGGAAGCCGAGGCCATCGCTCTGAAACACGCCGGAATCGCAGCCGAAGATGTCCGGTATCTGCGCAATGAATTTGATTATGACGACGGGATACCGGAGTATGACATCGAATTCCACATGGAAGGACTGGAGTATGAGTATGAAATTCATGCCGAATCCGGTGCCATCCTGCGCAGCCACATAGAACGAGAACCCATTCCCGCCGCACCGGCTCCCCAGCCTGCTGCCACGGAACCTGCATCTACTCAGCTAACCAAAGAAGAAGCCATCGCCATTGCTTTGAAGCATGCCGGTCTGGCCAAAGACCAGGTCTCCCGGCTGAAGGCCGAATTCGACTATGACGACGGTGTTCCTGAATACGATGTGGACTTCCACTGCGACGGAATGGAATACGACTACGAAATTCACGGGGAAAGCGGCAAGATCCTCTCCTGGGACAAAGATCGGGACGATTGAAAATACGGGCTTTACCGCCCATTTGAGGAGAAATAATCATGGATCAAAAGGCACTTTACAACTTAACCTACGGACTTTATCTGCTGACCACCCGGGAAGAGGGCAGGGACTACGGCTGCATCATCAACACCGCTGTTCAGGTGGCACGGGACCCGGACCGGATCGCCATCTCCGTCCAGAACAACAACCTGACCTGCGAAGTCCTCAAGCGCACGGAGCTTTTCAACATCAGCGCCCTCACTGCCGATGCTCCCTTCGATCTTTTTGTCCAGTTCGGCATGAAGTCCGGCCGGGACACCGAGAAATTCCGGGGCTACCCCGGCATTGACCGGGCTCCCAACACCCTGGCCATCGCCAGCCAGTATGCCAACATGTATCTTTCCGTATATGTGACGCAGACCATTGATCTGGGCAGCCATACCCTGTTCATCGGTGAGATTCTGGACGGTGAGGTTCTGAACACCAAGCCCTCCTGCTCCTATGCCCACTATCACGCCGAAATCAAGCCCAAGCCCAAAAAGGCTGCGGCCAAACAGTGGGAATGCCGGATCTGCGGCCATGTCTACGAAGGCGAAGAAGTGCCCGACGATTATATCTGCCCCCTGTGCAAACACGGCAAAGAGGATTTTGTTCCGATTGCTTAATGCAAACATCTGTATCCTTCCGGCAATATTTGCCGGAAGGATATTTTCTTGCCTTCCATCGGGTTTTCCGATATAATGGAGCTATCAAAAGAAAGGGGGCGTTCCTATGCCCTGGGAAATTCTGGACCAGGTCCGGCGGGATTATCAGCAGATCCTGGCGGATCCCAAAAACTCCATCCTCACAGGCAGCACCGGCAGCGAGACCATGTCCGCTTCTGTGGGCTACAGCCCGGAGGAGCTGGCTTCCGTTCCGGCAGAATCAAATCTGGGTCTCGGCTGCGGCAATCCCTTACGGGCAGCACAGCTGCAGCCGGGAGAAGTGGTCCTGGACTTAGGCAGCGGTGCAGGTCTGGACTGCTTCCTTGCCGGGGTTCAGGTTGGCCGTCGGGGAAAGGCTGTGGGCGTGGACATGACTCCGGAAATGGTCAGCACCGCCCGGCGGATCGCCAAGGAAAACCGGATCCGGAATGTGGAATTCCGGTTGGGTGAAATTGAGAATCTTCCTGCGGCGGACAATTTTGCCGATGTGTGCATCTCCAACTGTGTCATCAACCTGTCCCCCAACAAGGGCCGGGTGTACCGGGAGATTTTCCGGGTGCTGAAGCCCGGCGGACGGATCTCCATCTGCGACATCGTGATCATGAAGCAGATTCCGGAGGAGCTGAAAAACGACCCCAATATGCACTCCTGCTGAGTCAGCGGCGCGTCTTCGGTCGAAGACCTGGAAAGAATGATCCGGGCTGCCGGATTTGAGGCGGTTTCCGTAAAGGAAAAGCCCGTTTCCCGGGAGTACGAGGAAAAATGGGGCGGAACCCTCTCGGTGGGCGAATTTATCATGTCCTCCACCATCACCGCCCGGAAACCCAAATAATCTTTAACCCGGTATCCAGACTGGATACCGGGTTTTTGCACAGAAAAAAGCCTGCCCTTTCGGGCAGGCTTCTTTGGTTTGAGAAATTAGGCTTCCAGGTTGATGCCGGTCTCCTTGTTGAAGACGTGGCAGCAGTGGCCGGGGAAGTTGAACTGAATGTCAGCGCCGTAAGCCAGAGCAGCAACCTCAGCACCGGTCATGTTCATGGTGGAAACGACCATGACAACATCGCGGCCCATGGAGTTGACGTGCAGGTGGACAGAGGAGCCCATCAGCTCGGAAACGTCGACCTTGCCGGCGATGCCAGCTTCCAGGACGATGTGCTCGGGACGGACGCCCAGAACGATGTCCTGTTCGGCAACGTTGTTCTTTGCCAGCTTCTCCTGCTTCTCTTCGGACAGCTCGACGGTCAGCTTGTCCAGCTGAACAGCATACTTGCCGTTAGCCTTAACCAGCTTTGCATCGAAGAAGTTCATCTGAGGAGTGCCGATGAAGCCTGCGACGAACAGGTTGTAGGGATGATTGAACACTTCCTGAGGAGTGCCGATCTGCTGGATGAAGCCGTCCTTCATGATGACGATACGATCGCCCAGGGTCATAGCCTCGGTCTGGTCGTGGGTAACATAGATGAAGGTGGTGTTGATCTTCTGGCGCAGCTTGATGATCTCAGCACGCATCTGGTTACGCAGCTTGGCGTCCAGGTTGGACAGAGGCTCGTCCATCAGCATGACCTGGGGCTCACGAACGATAGCACGGCCGATAGCAACACGCTGACGCTGACCACCGGACAGAGCCTTGGGCTTACGGCCCAGGTACTGGGTGATGTCCAGGATCTCAGCAGCCTGCTTAACAGCGCGGTCGATCTCGTCCTTGGGGGTATGACGCAGCTTCAGAGCGAAAGCCATGTTGTCATACACGGTCATGTGGGGGTACAGAGCGTAGTTCTGGAAGACCATGGCGATGTCGCGGTCCTTGGGGGCCACGTCGTTGACCAGACGGTCGCCGATGTACAGCTCGCCTTCGGAGATCTCTTCCAGACCGGCGATCATACGCAGAGTGGTGGACTTACCGCAGCCGGAAGGACCGACCAGAACGATAAATTCCTTGTCAGCGATTTCCAGGTTGAATTCCTGAACCGCGACAACACCCTTATCGGTGATCTGCAGGTTAACCTTCTTCTTCTCGGGCTCGTCGGCCTTCTTCTTTTTCTTGGCCTTCTTGGCATCGTCGCCGTTGTGGGGGTAGATCTTCTTGACGTTCTTCAGGGTTAAGCTTGCCATAATTTCTTCGACTCTAAATGCACCTAAATTTCGCGTGCACTCTCGCACACCGGGAAGCAAAATCCCGGAGGCATTACGACAGGTCTCCACACTGCCGCACCGTGAGTCAGACGGGTTTATCCTCCTTTATTTTAGTGGTATTGGGACTAATTAGTGGAGTAGGCCCAATCCACCTGGATAGACACATTTTACCACATTGTCAAAGGGGGTGCAATGGTCTGTTTCTACAGTTTTTACATAGGCAAATTGTTGATTCTGCCAAGAAATATCCCGGATGGTCAACCATCCGGGAGGTGCGTCACTTCTTTTTCAGCTTGGACCGGGCATCGAAAAACACGCAGGCCCACAGGAAAATGGCCAGGGCCCAGCTTCCCGAGGCAACCATGGGGCTTGCCACGATGATCAGCAGGCAGTAAAGCACGTTGCCCAGGGCTTCGGAGGCCAGAACGCTGAGGAAATTGGCCACCAGCAGCACACCGGCCAGCACCAGCCAGGCAAGGGCCAGGTTTCGCACCAGCTTCAGGGTCCGCTGGTCGTTTTTCTTTGCGGACCGGTAATTGAGCATAAAGGGCGGTACGAAGAGTGCGACAGAGAGCACCGACATGATCAGGCGCAGGCTGTTTTCCGGTGCGGTGACGAAGCCCAGCGAAGCGCAGAGGGCATACAGCACGCCCCACAGGGCGTAAAGAACAGTGTTGGACATGGAAAAGCTCCTTCCCATTGGGTTGAGGGTATTGTACCCCAAAGATGCGACAAAGTCAAATTACAGTTTATCGGGATGCCCCGATGGGCAATGCGTGCTCGGTGCAATAGTTGTCGCAACTGCCCTAACCCGCTCGGTATCGTTCCTGCGGTAGTCAAATTACAGTTTATAGGGATGCGGATTGCCACGTCGGCCTTTCATGCCTCCTCGCAATGACATGGAAGCCTGGTGGTTGGCTGCGCTAAAAATGGTGCGGAATGTACCGAAAAATACTGTCATTGCGAACCAGTCCGCAGACTGGTGTGGTGACCGAAGGGAATGCCTGTGGTGCAATCCGTTCTCCTCGACAAACTCCAATTGACTGTGGCAGTACCGAACAGGATGAGCCCTATGGCGTACCGATACCTGCCGGCCTGGCAGGCCCGCAGACGGGGCATCCCGGCGGATTCCATACGCCGAGCGGAAACAAGCGACCGGTCGAGGGGCCCAAAGGATGTTATTTATCCGGAGCAGTCCGTAACGCATTGTCACCGGGCACTGCCCGCAAAGAAAGCCGCCCTTCCGGGCGGCTTTCTGGTTCGGATCATCCGATATTGGTTTCAAAGACAACCGTGGGGCCGCCGAATTTGATCGCCATCTCCTTCTGCATATCCTCCGTCAGCAGGTTGTTGTCCTCCAGCCATTTGAGGGTATTTTCGCAGGAGCGGTAGACCCGGACATTCGTGTAGGAGATGATTCCATGGGCGCCGGAATTGCCCTGGAGGGCAGTTTCCATCTTTTCATGGTCCCAGCCCAGTTCAATCCAGGCCAGCGTATTGTCCAGCACCTCGCCCTCCTCAATGGTTCTTCCGTTGGGATAGTGGAAGCCGCTGAACTGGGCCATATTGCCGGCGGCGCAGTCGGCAGCCACAGCCCGGAGCAAGCCTTCCAGATCCAGATTTTCCAGATTGTAGGCATCTTCTTCCCGGCCGTCGGTATAGAAGCTGCGGATATAGCCGGCCATTTCGGGGATTCTCTCTTCCGGGAAGCCCATAACGCATTCAAACCGGGTGTAATAGCCCTTGAGTATCTGGCCCGCCTCGGAAGGAGGATACACATCGTAGAACCGGTTGACGGTCTTTCCGTTTTTCAGCTTATATTCTAGCCGCAGGCTCACATAGGAATAAGCATCGGGATACAGCTGCTCCGATGCCTTGGCATCGCCGTCGATGCAGTCTGCATGGACGCTTAGGATTGCTTCGATGTCCGCCGGATCTGTTGCGGTAAAGGGCTGGTTTCCGTGGCGGTGGAGAGAATAGGAATCGCTGAAGGTGACGGATTCGATCTCCGATGCCTCGGGCATATAGGTGGTGATGCCCAGAGGATCCAGGAGCGTCAGACCCACGGTCAGCAGGAACACACCCACAATTCCGGCAATGCCCAGGAAGGCCTTCTTCTGGAATACCCGGGTGGTCCGCTTCAGAAGCATCCGGCAGCCGAAGTAGCCGATCAGGGCACCGGCAGCCAGCAGAATGTTTTTCATGTACAGATTGCCGAACATCTCGCCCAGCAGATGGAAGAAGCCGCCGCCAAAGACCGTCACCAGCACCAGAACCACAGGCTCCATGCATTTGAAGGCCACCAGATCCCCGGCGCATTCCAGCTTCCGTCTGCGATACAGCACCAGCGCGCCGATCAGCGCTGCGATGCCCACCAGCGCGATGATGGCCAGATAGCCCCAGCCGGTGCCGGGTGTCAGACCGTGGACCTCATAGTACATGAAGTTTCCGAATTCGTCCTCGATCCGGGTGGAGTCGATGATCAGCAGATCGGACAGCTGGGTGATCTCCGCAACGGGAGAGAAGGGATAGAAGTATTCCCCGTTGATCTGGATGCCATGCAGCAGGGGCTGATAAATATCGGACATGAGCCACCAGGCACCCAGTCCCGCAAAATTCAGGATGATGTACAGTCCGATCTGGCCCAGCCGGTTGCCGGTGAGCATCACGCACAGCACCGCTGCGCCGAAGAAGAACAGATACTGCAGCCCGGCCCCCAGCAGCCACCAGAGCACCGCGCTCCAGCCGGCCTCCAGCTGCAGCAGCGGCAGGCCCAGCAGGACAACGAACAGATTGGGCAGGAAGGAAAATGCCAGGCCCGAGGCCACATGGGTCACAAACCAGCCCTCCCGGGTAATGGGCATGGCATGGAGGGCATTGCACAGCCGGCTGTTATACAGGTCGCCGAAGAGCAGCTGGGCCACCACAGCGGCATAGATCAGATTTGCCCAGGAAACTATGACAATCGCGTCCTTCATGGAGTTCAGCCGGTAATAGGCCTGGCTCTCGCTCATGGCGCCCATCAGAAACAGCAGCAGCACGATCAGATAGGCCGCCCAGGCCGGGGCAAACCGGGTCAGATCCTTTTTGAAAACCGTTAAGTTAAAGGATGATGTTCTTGACTTCATAGTTCACACCTCCCAGTTCGTAAATGAAGATTTCTTCCAGAGAAAGGGGCAGCACATCGAAATAGGCGGGATTTCCTGCGGCCACGGCTTCGGAAACCTCTGCGGCGCCGCCCCGGATGATGTAGGTGGCCAGTCTGCCGGACTTGCTTTCATGGAGCACATCCAATCCTTCGGGAAGCGCGCCAACGAGCTGCAGCTTCACGGTGCTACCCTGCATATCGGCTAAACTCTTTTCCAGCAGCATACGGCCGTGATCCATGATACCCACATGGTCGCAGATGTCCTCCAGTTCCCGGAGGTTGTGGGAGGAGATCAGCACCGTGGTGCCGTGCTCGGCAACGTCGGAAAGGATCAGACTCCAGACCTGCCGCCGCATCACCGGGTCCAGGCCGTCCACCGGCTCATCCAGGATCAGCACCTCCGGCCGGCAGCAGATGGCCAGGTGGAAAGCCGCCTGCTTCTGCATACCCTTACTGAACCGGCGGAGGGGGGTCTTCTTCGGCAGATCAAAGATCTCATAGAGTCTTTCAAAGAGGGCGTCGTCAAATTTGGGATAAAGGCCCCGATAGTACTTTCTCATGTCCTCCAGTGTGGCAGAGGGGAAATAGAAGATCTCATCGGGGATGTAGCCGATCCGCTCCTTGACGGCAGTGTTTTCATAAATGGGCTGACCATCCATGGTGATCTCACCCCGGTCCGGGGTGTATACACCGGTCAGCAGCCGGATGGCGGTACTTTTACCGGCACCGTTGGGGCCCACCAGGCCGTAGACCGTGCCCCGGGGCACCGTCATGGTCAAATTATCCAGTGCTTTGAAATCTCCGAAGCACTTGGTCACATTCTTTACCTGAAGCATACTCAAACCTCCCTTTCAAGCCGGGCAATCAGCTCTTCCCGGCTGGTGCCCTGCTGCAGCAGCGCCGCAGCCGCCTTGTCAAAGGCCGCCAGCAATTCCTGTTTTTCCGATTCCGAATAATCCCGCAGTCCGCAGACGAAGCAGCCCTTGCCCGGCACCGTGGCGATCCATCCCTCCGCTTCCAGCTGTCGGTAGGCCCGCTGGATGGTGTTGGGGTTGATGGACAGCTCCGCCGCCAGCTCCCGGACGCTGGGGAGCCGATCTTCTCCCCGGAGGACTCCCGCCTTGATCTGGGCGCGGAATCCGTCGGCAATCTGGGTGTAAATGGGACGCACATCCCGGTAGTCCAGATGTACCATAACATCCCTCCTTGTGTATGAAGCGTATTAACTGTACTAGTACAGTTAATATAACAGAAAACGGAAGAATATGCAACCCTTCCATTTTTAAGGCTTCATTAAGTTTTTTCTAAATAACCCACCCGTCCCGGAATGTTAACAGTTAAATTGGAGTTTATCGAGGAGAACGGATTGCCACACCAGTGTGCGCGCTGGTTCGCAATAACAGTGGTTTCCAAAGTAATCTGCGCCGATTATGGTGCTGCTGGCATCCAAATTTTTGTGTCATTGCGAGGAGGCATGAAATGCCGACGTGGCAATCCGCATCCCTACAAACTGTAATTTGACTACCGCAGGAACGATACCGAGCGGGTTAGGGCAGTTGCGACAACTATTGCACCGAGCACGCATTGCCCATCGGGGCATCCCGATAAACTGTAATTTGGCCGGGGCAGTCTGTAACGTATTGCCTGCCGGGGCATACCGGCATAGAAAATAACAGGGCATGCCTGTGCATGCCCTGCTCTGCTTTATTTTCCGGCTCTTTCCCGGCGGTATTCGCCGTCGTAGGTGAATCTGATCATAACCACTGTGTTGATCACCAGGCTGGACACCAATGCCAGCACCGCTTCCCACAGCACATACTTGGCCGCAAGGCCCAGGGCCTCCGCCACATCCAGACCGGCAAATTTGCCCGTCAGAGAAACCATCACCAGTGTCAGCACCAGACCCAGCACACCCCAGACAATGCCCGCAAGCCGCTGGGTAAACCGCCATGCCTCCACACTGCCCATGCCGAAGGTGCAGCGGTAGCCAAAGATGTAATTTGCCTCCCGGGGGGCAAAAATCAGATAGCCCAGACCCAGGGCCAGCAGGGCGATGGGTCCCAGCAGCACGGCGATCCGCACTGCATAGGTGATCACACCCAGAATGCTGTCCAGCTCCGGCAGCAGCGATGCCGGGTCAAAGCCATCCATCAAACCCTTCAGATCTTCAATATTCATGCTTACTCCTCCAGGAATTTGTTGATCTCCCGGATGAAGGAGTTTGCATCCGGGAACCGGCGGTAAACAGAGGCAAAGCGGATATAGGCCACCTCGTCAATGGGCTTTAACCGCTCCAGGATCATTTCGCCCAGCTTGTCGGTGGTGATCTCCCGCTCCAGGGAGTTCTGGATGGTCTGCTCGATCTCGGTGGTGATCCGGTCCAGATCCTCCACATTGACCTTGCGCTTGTCGAAGGCCCGGATCATGGAATTGAGGATCTTGTTCCGGTCAAAATTCTGCCGGGAACCGTTGCGCTTGACCACGATGATGGGCAGGCTCTCCACAATTTCATAGGTTGTAAAACGCCGCTGGCAGGCAATACACTCCCGGCGCCGGCGGATGCTCAGGCCGTCCTCGGAGTGACGGGAATCGACGACCTTGCTCTCCTGGTCGCCGCAGAAGGGACATTTCATTGTAATCCACTCCCCCTCATAATCATGATGTATCATTATAGCAAAAGCAACAGTTTGTGTCCAGCTTTTTTTACACATTCCAAGAAGTTGTGGGTCAAATCTTAATAAATCCGGCATATTTGGGGAAAATAGCCGGGAGGTGAGGTTCGTTGCTCATATCTTACATGCGAACGCTGCTGCTGTATCTGGTGCTGCTGGCAGCGGTGCGGCTGCTGGGCAAGCGGCAGATCGGCCAGATGGAGGCCTCCGAATTTGTGGTGGCCATGCTGGTGGCAGACCTGGCAGCCATCCCCATGCAGGATGTTTCCATCCCGCTGCATGCCGGGCTGGTGCCGATTCTGACGGTACTGGGAGCGGAGCTGCTCCTGGCAAGTCTTTGCCTGCGGAGCATCCGGCTGCGGAAGCTCCTGTGCGGAAAGCCGGTGATCCTGATCGAAAACGGACGGATCCTTCAGAAAAATTTGAAACGCACCCAGGTGACCCTGGACGAGCTGACCGGCCATCTGCGGGAGAAGGACATCCTGGATGTGCGCACGGTGCAGTATGCCATTCTGGAGACCAACGGCAATCTGTCGGTGTTTCCCTATCCTTCGGAGGCTCCCCCTTCGGCGAAGGAGCTGAACATCCACCCCAAGGAGCGGTACATGCCGGTGACCGTCATCTCCGACGGTCATCTGCTCCGGGAAAATCTGGCCCTGACCGGCCGGGATGAGGGCTGGATGCGCCAGGTTCTGGGCAATTACCGGGCCACGGTGGCCGGGACCTGGCTGCTGACGGTGGACAGGGCCGGGAACGTGCTCTGGCTGGGAAAGGAAATCTGAGATGAAACAGCTTTGGTTTGGCATCGGGCTGCTTGTCTTTCTGCTGGCGGGCAGCATTATTCTGGGGAATGTGCTGGAGGATGCCCACATGCCCGCGGCAGCGGATCTGGACAGGGCCGCCCACTGCGCCATGAAAGGCGACTGGGATCTGGCCGCTGCCCTGGTGAAGCGGGCAGAGAAAAGCTGGAAGGCCCGGCGGAACATCACCGCCGCGCTGATCCACCACGATCCGCTGGATCAGATTGAGCTTCTCTTCGCCCGGCTGGAAGTTTACCGAACTTCCGAAAATACGGCTGCATTCCGTGCCGTCTGCGCCGAGCTGTCCGGACGGATCCGCAGTCTCTCCCAGGCCCACCGCTTCACCTGGTGGAATCTTCTTTAGGCGGCTGGGGTATCCCTGCAAATTCCATACGCCGAGCGGGTAATAGCGACCGGTCGAGGGGCCCAAAGGCTGTAATTTGACCGGGGCAGTCCGTAACGCATTGTCACCGGGCACAGCCCGGCAATTTGAACAGCAGAAAAACACCCCGGATGCAGCAGCATCCGGGGTGAAGTGTTAATCGAAGATATCCTTGATGGTATCGAAGAACTTTTTCCGCTTGGGGGTCTCTTCCAATGTGCCGTCCAGCTGCCGCAGCAGCTCCTTCTGCTCTTTCGTCAGCCGGGTGGGGGTCTCCACCACCACGGTGAAGCGCTGATTGCCCCGGCGGCGGGCATTGTTGACCTCGGGAATGCCCTTTCCCACCAGAGTAAAGGTGGTGCCGGTCTGGGTTCCCTCGGGAATATCGTAGGGCACCTTGCCGTCCAGGGTAGGCACCTGGATCTGGGCGCCCAGGGCAGCCTGGGTAAAGGAAATGGGCACCTCGCAGAGCACATCCATGCCATGACGGGTGAAGATGGCATGGCGCTTGATGTAGATCTCCACCAGCAGGTCGCCGTTGGGACCGCCGTTGGCACCCACGTTGCCCTCGGCACGGACACGGACACTCTGGCCCTCATCCACACCGGCGGGAACCTTGACCTTGATCAGCTTGCTGCGGCGGACCTTGCCCTTACCCTTACAGGTATTGCAGGGATTCTTGATGGTCTTGCCCCGGCCGTTGCACTTGGGACACACCGAAGTGGACTGCATGGACATACCCATGAAATTCTGGGTGGTCCGCACCTGGCCGGTGCCCCGGCAGGTGGCACAGGTCTCTACCTGGCCGTCGGCGGAGCCGCTGCCGTTACAGGCAGAGCAGTTCTCGATCCGCTGGGGAGCCACTTCCTTTTCACAGCCGAAGGCTGCTTCCTCGAAGGTCAGCTCCAGGTGGGTCATCACATTTTCGCCCCGGCGGGGTGCATTGGCGGTGCTGCCGCCCCGGGTCCGGGCGCCGCCGCCGAAGAACTCGCCGAAAATATCGCCCAGGTCGCCGAAATCACCGAAGCCGCCGAAGCCGCCGTTGAATCCGCCGTAGCCTCCCTGGCCTGCGCCGTAATTGGGATCCACACCGGCAAAGCCGAACTGGTCATAGCGGGAGCGCTTGCCCTCGTCAGAGAGGACTTCATAGGCCTCGCCGATCTCCTTGAACTTTTCCTCGGCTTCCTTGTCGCCGGGGTTCCGGTCCGGATGATACTTCATGGCGGACTTGCGGTAGGCCTTCTTTATCTCATCGGCGCTGGCCTTCTTATCGACACCCAGCACCTCATAATAATCACGTTTGTTTTCAGCCATGTACTTACCTCAATCTTTCGGGAATGGGACGGTGCTTCGCGGTAAATTCCGCCACATCGATCCGGATCACAGACACGATGCTCACCAGCTGCTCGTTGAAGGTGAAATCCTTCCCGGTCTGGGTCTTCATCAGAACAGTCAGCGCCTTCATCTTTTCTTCCACATCGTCAACGACGGTGGCAGTTCCCCGGCCCATGACGGAGGAATAACCCAGACCGTACTGGCAGGGCTTATCGCCTTCAAAGGGAACCCGGTTGCAGTCCAGCTCCACGAACACCCGGTTGTTTGCACGGATCATATCCAGCTTCTTTCCCCGGAGTGCACCGTGCAGATAGAAGGTCAGCCTGCCCTCCTCCATGGTGTATCCGTAGTTCATGGGCACCACATAGGGCTCATTGCCCACGCAAAGGCCCAGGTGGAGCACCTTTGCGGTGTCCAGAATGGCGCGGATCTGATTCTCATCGGTGATTTGCAATTCTCTTTTTGTCATTCCCTGCATGTTTTGTCACCTCATTAAAATACACCGAAAAGGGGCGGCGGTTCGCCGCCCCTTTTTATGGGGTCAATTAGTCGACAGTCTCGTAGTCAGCGTCCACAACGCCGTCGTCACCGGGCTGCTGGTAGCCGCCCTGTGCACCGCCCTGGGGATTTGCCTGCTGGTACAGCTTCTCGGAGACCTTGTAGAAGGCCTGCTGGACTTCCTCAGTGGCAGCCTTGATGGCAGCAACGTCGGTGCCCTTGTTGACTTCCTTCAGCTTGTCGCAGGCAGCCTGGATGGAAGCCTTCTCATCAGCGGAGATCTTGTCGCCCAGCTCATTCAGGGTCTTCTCAGTCTGGTAGACGGTCTGGTCTGCCATGTTGTGGGTGTCCACTTCTTCCTTGCGGGCCTTATCCTCAGCAGCGAACTGCTCAGCTTCGCGGACAGCCTTCTCGATGTCGTCCTGGCTCAGGTTGGTGGAAGCGGTGATGACGATCTTCTGCTCCTTGCCGGTGCCCAGGTCCTTGGCGGAGACATTGACGATGCCGTTGGCGTCGATGTCGAAGGTAACTTCGATCTGGGGGACACCACGGGGTGCGGGAGCAATACCGGACAGCTGGAAGCGGCCCAGGGTCTTATTGTAGGCAGCCATCTCGCGCTCGCCCTGGAGGACGTGGACCTCAACGGAGGTCTGGCCGTCAGCGGCGGTGGAGAAGATCTGGCTCTTGCGGGTGGGGATGGTGGTGTTGCGCTCGATCAGGCGGGTGAACACGCCGCCCATGGTCTCAATGCCCAGGGACAGGGGAGTGACGTCCAGCAGGACCACGTCCTTGACGTCGCCGGTCAGAACGCCGCCCTGGATGGCTGCGCCCAGAGCAACACACTCGTCGGGGTTGATGCCCTTGAAGCCTTCCTTGCCGGTGATGGACTTGACAGCTTCCTGGACAGCGGGGATACGGGTGGAGCCGCCAACCAGCAGGACCTTATCCAGCTGGGAAGCAGACAGACCTGCATCGCTCATTGCCTGACGGACGGGCTTCATGGTCCGCTCCACCAGATCTGCGGTCAGCTCGTTGAACTTGGCCCGGGTGATGGTCA
Source organism: Oscillospiraceae bacterium (assembly GCA_015068305.1). Classification (GTDB taxonomy): domain Bacteria; phylum Bacillota; class Clostridia; order Oscillospirales; family Oscillospiraceae; genus Faecousia. Next base: position 12,318 of record SVKV01000013.1, on the reverse strand, counting down.
CATCCAGATGCTTGGGGCCGGTGGCATCAGCGGTGATATAGGGCAGGTTGACAGCGGTGGAAGTCATGCCGCTGAGCTCAATCTTGGCCTTCTCGGCTGCTTCCTTCAGACGCTGCATGGCAACACGGTCGTTCTTCAGGTCGATGCCTTCAGCCTTCTTGAACTCGGCAACCAGGTAGTCCATGACTCTCTGGTCGAAGTCGTCGCCGCCCAGGCGGGTGTCGCCGTTGGTGGCCAGAACTTCCACGATGCCGTCGCCGATCTCCAGGATGGAGACGTCGAAGGTGCCGCCGCCCAGGTCGTAGACCATGATCTTCTGATCATTGTCCTTGTCCAGGCCGTAGGCCAGAGCAGCTGCGGTGGGCTCGTTGATGATGCGCTTGACCTCCAGACCGGCGATCTTGCCTGCGTCCTTGGTGGCCTGGCGCTGGGAGTCGGAGAAGTAAGCGGGGACGGTGATGACAGCCTCGGTGACGGGCTGGCCCAGATAAGCCTCGGCGTCAGCCTTCAGCTTCTGCAGGACCATAGCAGAGATTTCCTGGGGGGTGTAGTTCTTGCCGTCGATGGTAACCTTGAAGTTTTCGCCCATGTGGCGCTTGATGGAAGCGACGGTGCGGTCAGCATTGGTGACAGCCTGGCGCTTTGCAACCTGGCCCACCATACGCTCGCCGGTCTTACTGAATGCAACGACAGAAGGGGTGGTACGGCCGCCTTCGGCGTTGGCGATGACAACAGGCTCGCCGCCTTCCAGGACAGCGACGCAGGAATTGGTAGTACCCAGGTCAATACCGATGATCTTAGACATAATAAATATCCTCCTATATAGAAACTAAAATTTTTTACAAAGTAATGATTCCTCTGTCATTCCGAGCCAGTGCTCACACTGGCGTGGGAATCCGTTCTCTTGCGGCTCTTCTGAGCCGCGCGATGCTTTGCATCGCAAAGGAAAGCGGATTGCCACACCAGCCTGCTGGCTGGTTCGCAATGACATGCGTTTATTTCAGATTAGTTGGCTACCTGCACCATTGCAAACCGGACGACCTTGTCGCCGATTTTGAAGCCCTTCTGGAACACAGCGGAAATGCTGTTTTCCTCCAGCTCTTCGTTTTCGATGTGCATGACCGCGTTGTGCAGGTTGGGATCAAACTGGTCGCCCACGTTGCCGTAGACCTCCACACCCAGGGAGCCGAAAATCTTCAGCAGCTCGGTCATGGTCATTTCCACGCCCTTTTTGTAGGCGGCGTCGGAAGTTTCCTGCTGGAGCGCCCGCTCCAGATTGTCATAGACGGGAAGCATCTTGGCTACCGCATCGGCCTTACCGTTGCCGTAGGAAGCTTCCTTTTCCTTGATGGTACGCTTGCGGAAATTATCAAATTCAGCGGCCACTCTCAGGTGGGCATCCCGCTCTGCGTTGTATTTTTCTTCCCAGGGGTTCACTTCGGGCTCTGCGGGAGCTTCCTCAACGGGAGTTTCCACGGTTTCCTCGGTTACTTCCTCGATGGGAGTCTCATTCTTTTCTTTATCCTTTTTTGCCACGGTTTATGCCTCCTCTTCTATGGCGGAAGCCGGAAGCTGAGGCGCTTCGGGCTTTGCAAACATTTTGGATAAGCTCTCAGCAAAATAACTGAGTCTTGCGGTGACCTTGGCGTAGTCCATCCGGGTGGGGCCAACCACGCCGATCATGGCCTCCATGCCGTCACCGATATCAAATTTGGTCATGACCACGGAGGTATCCTTCAGTTCCCGGGCCACATTCTCGGGGCCCACCAGAACGCGGGTTCCGTTGGTTCCCTGCATCACGGCAGGAAGATTGCTGAGGGCTTCCTCGTCCAGGCCGCTGATGACCTGCTGGGCCTTGTCGATGTTGCGGTACTCCGGGTGGTTTAATAGCCGCATCTGGCCGGCCACAGCCATATTGCCGGAGCCGGAGCGGCGAAGGGTATCGGTGGTAAATTCCACGATCACCGGAACCAGGGAAGCCGCGGCGCCGGCCGAGCGCATCACCCGGTCCAGAAGCCCTGCGGTAAATTCCTCCAGGCTGATTTCCGTCATGGTGGCGTTCAGCAGAGCCGACAGCAGCTTCAGATCCGTTTCGCTGATGTTCACCGGCAGCTTGATCAGCTTGTTGACCACTTCGTCATTACTGAGCATCACAACCAGAATGAAGCTTCCGCTTCCCGCCTCGATCAACTCGAAGCGCTTTACCGTTGCGTCACCCTGCCGGGCGGAGAAGGAGATAGCCGGCAGGTCGGTGGCCTGGGACACAAGCTTTGCGACCTTTTCCACCATCTTGTCAACCCGCTGCATCTTCTCTTCCAGGCTTGCGTTGATGGACTTGGTCTCATCCACGCTGAGCCGGTAGTCAGCCATCAGCTCATCCACATACAGCCGGTATCCGGAAGCGGAGGGGATCCGTCCGGCGCTGGTGTGGGGCTGCTCCAGATAACCCAAATTTGTCAGATCCGCCATTTCATTGCGGATGGTGGCGGAGGAATATTTCATGTCGGGCAGCTCCGCGATGGCCTTGGAGCCAACGGGCTCTGCGGTGCGGATGTACAGGTCTACGATGGAGCGCAGGACCTTCTTTTTCCGTTCGGTCAGTTCCATGAGGTTCCTCCTTTTGGTTTTAGCACTCGTTAGCCCTGAGTGCTAAGCAGAGTATACCAGAGAGTGCTAAAAAAGTCAATAGGTCAATTTTGAATGATTCGTAAACGAATTCTTATGAAATTACGAATTCGGTTTTCGAACCAACGATAGGTGTTACTTTCTTGTGTCCGAACAAGAAAGTAACCAAAGAAGTCGTCCGGGGCGAGGCATTACGGGCAAATCGCATGAATTTTTGTGCGCTTGCCACCGGCAAGCGGATACTTTTGATTCGCTGCGCGGAGCACCACCTCACCCCGGACCCCACTCCCGCCGCTTTTGGCCACCGCCCACTGAAAATGTTCCGATTTTCAGCGGGCTCTACGGAGCAAACTTTCAAATTTGCAGAATGTAAGCGTTCAAAAATCGGAACATTTTTGAATGCTGGATGGCGATGCGGCGGGTGGATTCTTAAGGAGGGCGCATTTGCCCGTAGCGCCTCCTTAAGTCGGCTTCTTTGGGGCACCTTTCTTGCCGAAACAAGAAAGGTGCGAATTAGCTTATCTGATCGATAAATTCCAATTTAGCTTTCCCATAAAGATGCAAAAAACGCACCCGGGTGGGTGCGTTTTCTTATTCTTCTTCCGGCTTTTTCTCTGCATTCAGCGCATCCACCACAATATCCTTGTAGGGATTGACGATGACGGTGCGGTACGAATGGTAGATGACCATGCCGGGCTTGGCGCCGGGGACCTTTTTGACCTGCCGGACCGGGGTCACATCCACCGGGATGTTCCGTCCGGCCGTGGTTTCGGCGTAGTAGGCCGCCAGCTGGGCCGCCTGGGTGACGGTGTCATCGGGAGGGGTGGTGCCGCCGCAGGCGATGATCACATGGGAGCCGTGGACCTTGGAGGCATGGCACCAGATGTCGTCCTTTCGGGCGGATTTGAAGGTCAGCTCATCGTTCTGCCGGTTGTTCCGGCCCACATAGATATTATAGCCGTCAGTGGAGGTAAAGACCATGGGCTTGAGCTTCGCCTGCTTCTGCTTTTTCTTGCCGTCGGGGCGAAGATAACCCCCGGCCTGGAGCTCCTGCTTGATTTCCTCCAGTTCCCCGTCGGTCTGGGCCCGGTTCAGCTCCTCCAGGACACTTTTTAAATAATGAAGCTCCTGTTCACCCAGCTCCATCTGCCGGGTCAGCTCTTTTTCCGCATTTTTCAGCTTGGCGTAATCCTTGTAGAACTTGGCCGCATTCTGCTGGGGAGAAAGGATGGGGGAAATGGGGATATCCACGGTTTTCATTTCCTCATCATAAAAGTCCTCGCAGGAAACCACCGTCTGGCCCTTGACGATCCGGTGGATGTTGGCGGTGACGATATCGCCCAGCTGGCGAAGCCGCTCCCGGTCGAAGGTAGCGGCCAGCTCCTTTTCCTGGATGGCCAGCTTTCTCGTAATGCGGGTGCACAGATTCTGGACCGTCTTGCGCACCGCCTGGCTCTTCTGGCGCATGGAGTCGTTCCGGTCCCGGAGGGTGTAGTACATATCCAGAAGTGTGCCGAAGGATTCCCCGGTTTTGTACTCCCCGTACTGCCGGATGGGGCAGAAGGCGAACTGCTTGGGGGTGCCGTCAGCCTGGCAGTAGTAGTAAGGTGCCGGATGCAGGAGGTGCTCCCGGAAGAAGAGGCTCAGCTTTTCCGCCGTGCATTCTGCCTCCAGGCCCTCTACCCGGGCATCGGTGGAGCCTGCGGCAAAGAGCGCCGCCTCCCGGCAAACCAGGGGGGAAAGGCCGCCCAGGGCATCCATCAGCCGCTCGGAAAGCACATCTGCTCCGGGTTTGGTCAGCAAGTTTACATAATCTTCCTTTTCCCAGGAAACCGGATTTTCCTTGGTGATGGGCTCCGGCTTCTGGTAGTTGAGCCCCGGCAGGGCCGCCCGTTTGGCGCTTTCGTCCAGGCCGATCCGGCGCAGGCAGTCGATGATCCGGCCCTCGGGAGAAAGGAGGTACAGATTGCAGGTTCTGCCCATGAGCTCCGCCACCAGCATCTTTTCCACATGGTCGCCCATCTCGTCGATGCAGTCGAAGGTGAACATGGCGCACCGCTCCATGGGGATCTGCTCTGTCCTGATGAGTCTTGCACCCAAAAGGTGCTTCCGAAGGAGCATGCAGAACATCGGGGGCTCCGCAGGATTCTCCGGACTGGAGGCCGTCAGATGGAGCCGGGGCGCCGTGGGATTCAGGGCAAAGAGGAGCTTCTGCCGCCCCTCCCGGCATTTGAGTTGTAAGATCACCGTATCCCGGCTGGGCTGGTGGATCTTATCCACCCGGGCCTCAGCGGTCTTTTCCCGGATCTCGGCCATCACCGCCGTTAAGAAAAAAGCATCAAAAGCCATAGATTCCTCCGCAATTACCATGTCATTCCGAGCCAGTGCGCACACTGGCGTGGGAATCCGTTCCCCTGCGGCTCTAATGAGCCGCGCGGTGCTTTGTACCGCAAAGATGCGGATTGCCACACCAGTGACATCGGTCACTGGTTCGCAATGACAGGCTTATCGTTCATTACCAGATTAAAGATCTCATTTGCCCGTTCCTTCTGTCCGGACAGGAACAGAAAGCCGAACAGTGCTTCCACGCCGGTGGCCTTGGCATACTGGGCCGGGGTGGCAGATTTCGGCACCGCGTGGACATGGGAATTCTTGCCCCGGCGGTAATAGGCCAGCTCCTCTTCCGTCAGCAGGGGGAGCATTTTGTCTGCAAATTCCGCCTGGCTCGTTGCCTTGACCATGCGGATGGTATCCCGGTGGAGCTTGTCCACGGTCTTTTCGCCCTTGCTGCACAGGTAGGCCCGGACCAGAATTTCAAACACGCAGTCGCCCATATGGGCAAGGCCCAGGTTGGAAATGGCGTCGATCTCCTGTTTCGGCATGTTCATTTCAAAAAAGTTTTCCATATATCATTCCCCCGGTTCAGAAGAAGTTGGGCGCAAAGGCCGGTGAAAAAGCCGGTGATCACGGAGCAGAGGACCATCACAGGCAGGTATGCCGCGATGGCCGGTGTGCCGGTGACGGCGATGGCCACCCCCATCTGGCCCAGACTGTGGCCGATGGCCGACAGGGAGCCTGCCACCCAGAGCTGTTTGACGGTGAGCACCCGCCGCAGTCCGATGGTGATGGCAATGGCGCAGAGCCCTCCAGCGCCGGAATAGAGGATGGTGCTGAAATTGCCCGCAAACACCGCTCCCAGAAAGATCCGGACAAAGAGGATCGCCGCCGCATCCTTCGGTCCCAGGGCAAAGACGGCAAAAACGGTTACAATATTGGCAAGGCCCAGCTTGATGCCCGGAATGGGAACAAGGGCCGGGATCTGGGCTTCGATCATAAAAATCGTCAGGGCGATGGCTGTCAGCATGGCCATCAGGGTCAGTCGTCTGGCTTTCACAGCCTTCCCCTCCTTTTCTGTATTTATATAGGATAGCAGATTCCCGGCCAAAAGTAAAGCCGGGGGCGCACTTCGGTTTCTGTATGAATTCTTTACCAAACCCTTGCCAAGATTCCTCCCTTCCGTTATAATAAAACCATCTTTCACAGAAAGGTCGACACATTATGGATTTATTCGATATTCTGACCATGGTCGGCGGACTGTCCCTGTTCCTGTTCGGCATGAACATCATGGGCGAGTCCCTGGAGCGGGCCGCCGGCAACAGCCTCCGGTCCCTGCTGGGCAAGCTGACCACCAGCCGGATGCTGGGCTTTCTGACAGGCCTTGCGGTCACTGCCGTGATCCAGTCCTCCTCCGCCACCACCGTTATGGTGGTCGGTTTTGTCAACTCGGGCCTTCTGAATCTGGGCCAGGCCATCAATGTGATCATGGGTGCCAACGTGGGTACCACCGCCACCGCCTGGATCCTGTCTCTGAGCGGCATCGAGGGTGACAACCTGATCGTTCAGCTTCTCAAGCCCACCTCCTTCACTCCCGTTCTGGCTCTGATCGGTGTGGTTTACTACATGTTCATCAAGGACGACAAGAAGAAGGACATCGGCCTCATTCTGCTGGGCTTTGCCACGCTGATGTTCGGCATGGATACCATGTCCGGCGCCGTGAAGGGGCTTAAGGACGAAGCCTGGTTTACAGACCTGTTCCTGCTGTTTACCAACCCTGTTCTGGGTGTCATCGCAGGTGCGGTGCTGACTGCCGTGATCCAGTCCTCCTCCGCATCCGTGGGTATCCTCCAGGCCCTGTCCGCCACCGGCGCCGTTTCCTATGCCGCCGCCATTCCCATCATCATGGGCCAGAATATCGGTACCTGTGTCACCGCCATGCTCTCTTCCGTGGGCGCCACCAAGAACGCCAAGCGGGCCGCCAATGTGCACCTGCTGTTCAATATCTTAGGTACCGTCATCGGTCTGGTGCTGTTCCTTCTTGTCAGCTGGCTCTTCTCCCCGGCCATTCTGGAAGACGGCGCCACCCGGCTGGGCATTTCCGTGTGCCATACAGTCTTCAACATCCTCTGCACCGCCATCCTGCTGCCCTCCGGCAGTCTTCTGGAAAAGATCGTCTGCAGAATCGTTCCCGACGATCCCAAGGCCCAGGAGGCCAATGCAGAGCTGGATGAGCGTCTGCTGACCACCCCCTCCATCGCCCTGCAGCGGTGCCAGACTCTCACCGCCGAAATGGCCGGTGTGGCCACCGATACCTTCCGCAGCAGTGTTTCCGCCCTGACTTCCTTCTCCCCCGAGCTGGCGGACACCATCCGGGAGCTGGAAGAGAAAACCGACCACTACGAAGATATCCTGGGCTCCTACCTCGTCAAGCTCAGCTCCCATAAGATCAGCGGCGAGGACAACGCCGAGGCAACCATGCTCCTGAAAGCCATCAGCGATTTCGAGCGCATCGGCGACCATGCCAAGAACATCATGGAGTCCGCTGCCGAGCTGAATGAGAAGGGCTTGCAGTTCTCCGATGCGGCCAAGGCCGAGCTGAAGACCATCGTCTCCGCCGTGGAAGAGATCCTGGTGCTGTCCACCGATGCCTTCATCCACCACGATCTGGAAAAGGCCTATCATGTGGAGCCCCTGGAGGAGGTCATCGACGATCTGAAGGAAAAGATGCGTACCCACCACATCCTGCGGCTGCAGCAGGGACTGTGCTCCATCGAGACCGGCTTCATCTGGTCGGATCTTCTGAACTCTCTGGAGCGCACCTCCGACCACTGCTCCAACATCGCCGGCTGTATCATCGACCTGCACAACCACAACATGAACACCCACGAAGCCATCCGCTCCGCCAAGATCGACTACTCCGACTTCGGCCAGCTCTACACCGCCTACGCCGAAAAGTACCGGCTGGCCTGATATCCCATCCATCATTCCCGCGCTGCCATCCGCAGCGCGGGTTTTTTACCGGGATGCCCGGGCGTTTAAATTGGAATTTGCCGCGCAGTCTACCCTAATATGTCATTGCGAACCAGTGCGCACACTGGTGTGGCAATCCGTTCTCTAAAATGTTGCGTTTTCAACGGTAGTTACGGATTTATTGTAACGTTTGGGGATGCGGATTGCCACGTCGGGGCAAAGCCCCTCCTCGCAATGACATGATTGGCAGTGCGTTGCAACAGAACGACAAACTGTTATTTGACCGGAGCTGTCCGTAACGCCTTGTCACCGGGCACTGTCCGGAAAAAGAAAACCGTGACTTCCGTCACGGCAAAAATCAGTATCGCAGGTATCTTCTCAGTTTTTCCTCCGCCCGGTGGAGCGTCCGGGATACGGTGCTTTTGTTGACGCCCCGGCTTTCGGCGATCTGGGGGATGGTCTGATCCTGGATGTAATAGGCCAGCAGGATCTGCCGCTGTTTTTCCGTCAGTTCCTCCCGGATCACCCGCTGGACCCGCTTCAGCTGCACCTCTTTCGGAAGCCGGGGGCCTTCGTAGCCCTCATACAGTATATTTTTCACTGCGGTAGTACCCCCTGTCGTAGTAGTGGGCCGTCAGCTCCGCCAGCTCATTCATCTGAGTCAGCATGGGGGTCAGCTCCGCGATCCGCCGCTTGATGTGCCAGATTTCCTCCGGATCCTCCGTCTCCGCCAGCAAAAAACGCAGCTCCCGGAGCCGGCTGCGCAGGGGCACCGCCGCTTCCTCATAGCAGCGGCTCAGTTCCTCAAGTGTCATGGCCGTCCCTCTGGCAACGGATACAGCCGTATCCCGGCGCGTATCGGGCACCGCCGCAGCGGCTGCAGCAGACAAAGGCTGCCTGCTGGGGGTCAAAATAGAGCACCTTTTCAATTCCTTCCGTCATCTTCCGTTCCTCCCCGTGTAAATTGTCGAATGGACAGCGCATTTTCGATTACACTGCCACCGGCTTCCATAAAAAAGTATACTACACGAACCGTGTAGAGTCCGTCGAAACGTGTAGTGCTCAGATTTCCCCCTTTTTTTCGCAGCACAGGTGGTATGATCTCCCCAAGGAAAGAAAACGAGGTGGTTTGGGATGTTGGGAGCACGGATCGGGGCCCTGCGGCGGGCCCGGGGACTCAGCCAGGCGGAGCTTGCCCGGCTTCTGAAGATCAGTCCCAGCGCCATGGGGATGTACGAGCAGGGCCGCCGGGAGCCACCGGTGCAGATTCTGGTGGCGCTGTCCAGACAATTGCAGGTATCCACCGATTTTCTCCTCACCGGCCAGGCGGTCACAGCGGAGGAGGTCCGGCTTTTGTCCGCTCTGCTGGGCACCTGTGTGGAGACGGCGGACCGGAAGCTGGACCGCCGCCCGGACCGGCCCTTTTCCAGACAGGAGCTGGCCGCCCTCTTCGCCGCACTTTTGGCGGAGTGAGCACCAAATTGGAATTTGCCGGGATGCCCCGGCGGGCAATACGGGCCTGCCAGGCCGGTAGTAATCGTGACGCCATAGGGCGCTCCCGGTTCGGAACATTAGCGGCCAAATTGGAGTTTATCGAGGAGAACGGATTGCCACACCAGTCTGCGGACTGGTTCGCAATGACAGTAGTATTCGACACATTCCGCACCATTTTTAGCGCAGCCAACCACCAAGTTTCTATGTCATTGCGAGGAGGCCTGAAAGGCCGACGTGGCAATCCGCATCCCTATAAACTGTAATTTGACTACCGCAGGAACGATACCGAGCGGGTTAGGGCAGTTACGACAGTTGCTGCACCGAGCACGCATTGTCACCGCGCACTGCGCGGTAAACTGGAATTTGACTATCTCCTGCCTTTCGGGTATGATATATCCAAAAGGAGGGAAACAGCCATGGATGATCTGAAATTTATGGACGAGGCACTGCGCCTGGCCCGGGAGGCCGCCGCCGAGGGGGAAGTGCCCGTGGGCTGTGTCATTGTCCGGGGCGACGAGATCGTAGGCCGGGGCCGCAACCGCCGGGAAACCGGCAAAACCGCCCTGGGTCATGCGGAAATCGAAGCCATTTACGATGCCAACCGTAATTTGGGCGGCTGGCGGCTGTGGGAATGCACCCTGTATGTGACCCTGGAGCCCTGCCCCATGTGCGCCGGCGCCATCGTGAATGCCCGGATCCCCCGGGTGGTCTTCGGCGCTTCCGATGCCAAGTGCGGCGCCTGCGGCTCCGTGTGCGATCTGTTTTCCATGGAATTCAACCATCACCCGGAGGTTACAAAAGGCATCCGGGAGGAAGAAGCCGCCGCATTGCTGGCAGAATTCTTCCGGAATCTCCGGGTGGAGCTTCGCAGCCGCCCCAGGTGGAAGCGGCCGGAGCGGTAGGTTCACCGACTTTTTTCACTTTTTTCGCGTTTCTTTCGACTTTTCAAAGGAGGCCTGCTTTGGATCACGACCGGCAAACCCTGCGCATCGGCGCAGCGGCAATCCTCTGCGCCCTGGTGCTGCGGCTGGGCGCGGGAGGTTTCTTCCAGCCCATTGCAGATTTCCTTACAGATCCGAAAATTGCATCATTCCTGATATACTTAGAAACCGGACGGATCGTCCGGTTTTCTCAATCTTCCGAGACAGCGGAAGTGTTTTCCATGGAGTCCCATACCCCGGATTTTGCTCAGAAAGCAGAAAATCTGACCCTGCTTCCCGGCTTTACCGCCGAGGATGGGGCCCAGATCCCCTTCCGCTACAACTGCTCCCTGCGGCCCGATGCCGCCCGGCTGATCACCGCCCCCTTAAGCTGGGATCTGACGTCGGAGGAGCCTGCGGTGCTGATCCTCCACACCCACGCAACCGAAAGCTACACCAAATCCCCCGGGGAGGATTACGAGGAGAGCTCCGCTTTCCGGACCCTGGACGAAAACTACAACATGATCTCCGTGGGAGAGCATCTGGCAGAGCTTCTGGAAGCAGGGGGCATCACCGCGATCCAGGACAGAACCCTCCACGACCACCCCTCCTACAGCGGCTCCTATAACCACGCCCGGAAGTCTATCGCTGCCTACCTGGAGGAATACCCCTCTATCCGGCTGGTCCTGGACCTGCACCGGGATGCCTCCGGCAGCAACCGTAACCAGATGCGCACCGAGGCCACCGTAGAGGGTCAGCCCTCGGCCCAGCTGATGCTGGTGATGGGCACCTCCGCCTCCGGTCTGAAGCACCCGGACTGGGAGCAAAATCTGGCCTTGGGGCTGAAACTGCAGGCCCAGTGTGAGCGGATCGCCCCGGGAATCATGCGTTATGTAAACCTAAGGGCCCAGCGGTTCAACCAGGATCTGAGCCCCGGGGCCCTGCTGATTGAAGTGGGTGCCGCCGGGAACACCCATCCGGAGGCACTGCGGGCGGTGGAGGTGCTGGCGGAAGCAATTCTGGCCCTGTCCAGGGGCAGCAGCGTATCGTAAGACGGCAAAGGGGCCGGTCCCGAAGGACCGGCCCCTGTTTTTTATCGGTTGATGACCTTCACCTGGAAGCCGCTCAGCACATCCAGCACCTTTTCGTGGAGTGCCTTGTCGAAGGAATCGGTGCAGGCAGCATCCACAACGATGGTTGCCTCCGGATACTTGCTCTGAAGCACCACCGCATTGCTCACCACGCAGATATTGCTGACCAGACCTACCAGTTCGATTTCATCGGCTTCTTCCGGCAAAGCCGCGGCGGTGGCCGGGTCCGTCACATCCATGCCGAAGACCAGCTTGTCAATGGCCTTTGCCTCCACCTCTGCCAGGGCTTTGGCAGTCTCTCCGTAAACTTCCCAGCCGAAAGACCCCTTGATGCAGTGCGCCACCGGCAGATTCTTTCCCTCCCGGGTCTGGAGATAGTTTTCAAAATGAGTATCCCGGGTGAAGAGCACACGGCCCTTGCCGTAGGCTCTTACCTTTGCGGCAATTTTCTCATCCAGCTTTTCCGCACCGGGAAAGCCCAGAGCCCCGTCCACAAAATCATTCTGATAGTCAATCACAAACAAATAGCGGTTCATACAAGTTTCCCTCCTGTTTTTTCTATGTTTTTACCATACCAAATGGAGATGAAAAAGTCAACGAACCGTTGCAAGCGGGATCATTTTTTGATATGATATCCAGTAAGAGAAAATGTCAAATTACCGTTTATCGGGATGCCCCGATGGGCAATGCGAGCCTGTTTGGCCGGCAATTAACCAACGCCCCTGGCCTCTCCCGGTTCGATAGCTCAGGCATTCAAATTACAGTTTATCGATCAGTTCCTAAGCCTTCCCCTTGAGGGGAAGGTGGCCGAGCGTTAGCGAGGTCGGATGAGGTGTAGCCGCAAAGCGGCGTTTAATCCTCTTTTTACACCTCATCAGTCA
>SVKV01000047.1 GCA_015068305.1 Oscillospiraceae bacterium | reverse complement strand
CAGCCTACCCAGCTTTCCGCTGCACTGGATGCGGAGATGGAAAGCTATACCGCGCAGCAGTGTGCTGTCTTCTATGATGAGGTTCTGGAATTCTCGGATTCCTCTTATGAAAGCAACCTGCTGACTCTGGGTTATCTGGATCTTAGCAAACCTGCCTCTGTGAACCTGTATGCCGCAACCTTCGAAAGCAAGGATACTATCGAGGATGTGATCGCACAGTATAATGAAGGCATGGACGAGCTATCCCAAATTCAGTATACAGATTATGTGGGAATCATGATGAGCTCCGTCACAACCATCATCAATGCCATTACCTATGTTCTGATTGCATTCGTTGCGGTGTCTCTGGTTGTATCCTGCATCATGATCGGCGTTATCACCCTGATCTCTGTTCAGGAGCGGACCAAGGAAATCGGTGTTCTCCGGGCCATCGGTGCCTCTAAGAAGAATGTGTCGAATCTGTTCAACGCAGAAACGATCATCATCGGCTTCGCATCCGGTACACTGGGTGTTCTGATCACAAAGCTGCTGTGCTATCCCATCAATGCGGTGCTGCAGCACTTTACCGGCATCAGCAATCTGAAAGCATTCCTGCCCTGGGAAGCAGCGCTGGTGCTGATTGCAATCAGCGTAGTCCTGACGATGCTGTCCGGCTTGATTCCGTCCCGCAGTGCAGCCAAGAAAGATCCTGTTGTGGCATTGAGAAGTGAGTAAAGCATGAATCTACTTTTTGCGATCAACAGAAATTTTACGGACCTGTTATGTAACTGCATCCGCTCCATCGTCAAAAACGGTGGAGCGGACCACTACGATGCGTATATTCTGCACTCGGATTTGCAGGATGACAATAAAACACGTATTAACCAGGTGGCTGGCGAAAAGGTTACCTTCCATTTCATTACGGTAGATGAGGCGATGTTCGAAGGATTCCCGGAATCTAATCGATATCCAAAGCAAATTTACTACCGCCTTGCAGCGCCGCTGCTTCTGCCGAGGGAGCTTGATAGAATTCTGTATCTGGATGTGGAGCTGATGGTGATCAATTCTCTGGAGGAACTGTACCATACTGATTTTGAGGGGAATTACTATGTGGCTTGCAGCCATGTAAAAGAACTGCTGACAAAATTTAATCAGCTTCGACTGGGTGTGGAGGAGGTCGTTCCTTATATCAATACAGGTGTCATGGTAATGAATCTGACTACGCTGCGGGAGAACCTGACGATTGAGCAGATCAGGGAAACAGCACAGAAAAAGATGCACACATTCCTGCTGCCCGATCAGGATTTACTCACAGTCATGCACGGTGAACGAATCAAACTGGTTGATACGATGCGTTACAACTTAAGTGACAGACTGCTCTCTTATCATAACGCGAATCCAAGGAATCAGCCTCTGGACCTCCAATGGGTACGGAAAAATGTTGTAATCATCCATTACTATGGGAAAAACAAACCCTGGAAAAGTGGGTATAACGGAATTCTGGACGTGTTTTATCACGAATTCCAGACTTGAATTGAGGCTTTCGTAATAAAAGGGTTGCAGCCTCAATCCCGTTTTTGGTGGCAAAAAGGTGAAAACAAATTGGCAGGTCATTGCTGATGACAAGAGAAGCAAACTGTGATATATTTGTATTGCAGAAAATGCAGCTACAAGTAAATAGCTTTATTCAAACGCAGCGAGTTTTGATAACTTGCTGCGTTTTTGCGTTTTCGGCGGTGCAATTATTTAACAGGTATTCTCAGAGGAGGTATAGCAATGGGCTATCAGCAAAAAGATGTGGAAGCAACAAAGCATTTTATGAAGAAGTTTGTGCGGTACAAAGAGGGCGCAGAGAAATATAGCATTGGACTGACCAAATTCCAGGAGCTTGCCAAGGAGGCGAAGGCGGTATATAAGATCGACGGCCTTGCCTTGGTAAATTGTGAGCTGTTTGAAAAGTACTTGGAAACATTCCGTGAATTCTAAGTAAAACCATTGGGATTTCTGGCACAGATGGTTGACTTTCTGTCTTACAATAAGTATAATCTGTGTATGCGGAGGTAGTGATACGATGAGAACTGGACGGCCGAAGGAAGAAAACGCGAAGCGTAAGACCATTACGATTCGCCTGACAGAGGATCTGTACAAGAGAATCGTTGAATATGCTGCCGAGCATAAACTGTCAAAGACAGATGTTGCCCTGCAAAGCTTGGAGAAATTTTTATCCAAGAAAGAATGAGTGCTATGGAATCCTTCTTTATTTTCTTATAAAGGAGGAAGTGACATGGCGAAAGCACGCAAGGATGACCGGGGAAGAGCACTCCGAAAAGGAGAGGTTCAGAGATCTTCGGACAAGCGCTATATGTATACCTACACTGACCCACTGGGGCGGCGTAAGTTCATATACGCAAATGATTTGGCTGAGCTTCGTGAGAAGGAAAAGAAGCTGGTAAAAGACCAACTGGACGGTTTGAATCTGTATGTGGCCGGCAAAGCTACGGTCAATGATACCTTTGACCGCTATCTTTCTACCAAATTTAAACTGCGGGAGACCACCCGTAGCAATTACATCTATATGTACGATAAGTATGTAAGAGATACCTTTGGCAGAAAGAGAATTGCAGATATCAAATATTCCGATGTTCTGCAGTTTTATCTTTACCTGCTCAACGATGAGGACTTGGCGCTCAGCACTCTGGATAATATTAACACACTGCTGCATCCGACCTTTCAGCTGGCGGTTCGGGATGAGATTATCCGCAAGAACCCTTCTGATGGGGTGATGAAGGAAATCGCCAGGGAATCGGACAAGACCAGAGGTGTTCGCAGATCGCTGACCATTGAACAGCAGCGGGCCTTTATGGAGTACATCGCCAACCATCCGGTTTATTACCATTGGTGGCCGATGTTCACCATTCTGCTGGGTACCGGCTGCCGCATTGGTGAAGCGCTGGGATTGCGCTGGGAGGACCTTGACTTTGAAAACAGGGTTATCAGCGTCAATCACAGCATGGTGTATTATCCGGTGGGAGATTCCCGCACCTCAGTTCAGCACATCTCAAAGCCAAAGACCGAAGCAGGTATCCGAACCGTTCCAATGCTGGATACGGTATACGATGCATTTATGCTGGAGCGGGAGGAACAGGAAGAAAACGGCTTCAACCAGACCACCATTGATGGAATGAACGGATTCGTATTTGTCAACCGGAATGGTGGTGTGCCTAACCCGCAGTCCATCAATCGTACGATTAAGCGGATCGCTCACAGCTACAATGCAGAGGAAGTTGTGAAAGCTAAGCGCGAGCGGAGAGAGCCGATTATTCTGCCCGATTATTCTTGCCACATTCTCAGGCATACATTTTGTACCAGGCTTTGCGAACACGAAACCAATTTGAAAGTGATCCAGTCCATCATGGGCCATCGGAATATCGAAACGACAATGGACATCTATGCAGAAGCGACGGATCGAAAGAAGCAACAAATATTTGAAAACCTGTCAAAACTGGATATCTTCTGAGAAGGGTTCTCAGCGCCGAAAGGTCTGACAACAAATATCCTGCGGTGACAGCAATTTGACAACAATTTCGCATTTTTCCCGGTGCAATACGCAGCTGTATGAACACCGGAAAAGAAAGCGAATGAAGGGATATGAAGTGCTCTGGCGGTGGATGCAGTGGCGAGAAGGTAATTCCCCACCATGAAGCCCCAGGAAAACTAACTGAGAATGCTTTTACCCGGCTCCGTCCTGTGCGGAACCGGACTTTTTTCCGTTCAGAGGTTGTGCTTGTCCGAAAAATACGCTACAATGAACTGCGGAAAGTAAATTCCTTCTAAGTGCTATCAAATGTATCATGCAGCCGGAAACAAAGATACATAGAGACCGGCTGCATGCAAATAAGAAAAGGAGTGATCCCCATGCTGTTTATCCAATATCCACCCTGCTCCACCTGCCAGAAGGCGAAAAAATGGCTGGATGAGAAAGGAATCGTGTATACCGACCGGCACATCAAGGAGCAGAATCCTACCTATGAGGAATTGAAGAAATGGTACGAAAAAAGCGGCCTGCCGCTGAAAAAGTTCTTCAATACCAGCGGCCTGCTGTATAAACAGCTGAACCTGAAAGAAAAGCTGCCCACCATGACCGAGGAGGAGCAGCTGTGCCTGCTGGCCACCGACGGCATGCTGGTGAAGCGTCCCATCCTGGTGACGGAAAATGTGGTGCTGGTGGGCTTCAAGCCAGCTGAATGGGAGAAACTGCTGTAATTTCCCTTGCAAAATCGAGGGAAATCGGTTACCATAGAAAAAGATAAAAATACAGGAGGTTATCACACATGGATGCCAAGCAAATCATGAAAATCTTTGAGGACACCGCCTACGTCCGCATGGGCGGCACCGTGGAAGAACTGAAGGCTGCCGAGTACCTGAAGGCAAAATGCGCCGAACTGGGTCTGAATGCAGAGATCGTCCCCTTTGATGTGGACATGGCTACCATCCAGGAGGCAAAGCTGCTGGTCGACGGCCAGGAGATCACCTGCAAGGGCTATTTTAACGCCGGCAATGCTGAGCTGGAGGCACCCTTCTACTACCTGCGTTCCACCGACAAGTATTCCCTGTCTCAGTGCAAGGGCAAGATCGTCATGGTGGACGGCTATATGGGCTACTGGATGTACCAGGATCTGCTGGAAAACGGTGCTGTGGGCTTCATCACCTACGACGGTAATGTGAATTATGCCGACCGGGACATCGACCAGCGGGAGCTGCGTTCCCATGTTCACAAGGGTAACAAGATCCCCGGTGTGAATATCAATGCCAAGGACGCCGTGAAGCTGATCAGCGCCGGTGCCAAGACCGCAAAGATCATCCTGCGCCAGCACGAGTATGTGGGCCAGTCCCATAATGTGGTGGTGGATATGCCCGGCCTGGTGGATGAGTACATCGCTTTCACTGCCCACTATGACTCCACCTCCCTGTCCCAGGGCGCATACGACAATATGTCCGGCTCCGTGGGTATCCTGGGTATCGCGGAGCACTTCGCCAAGAATCCCCACCGCTACGGTCTGCGCTTCATCTGGTGCGGCAGCGAGGAGCGGGGCCTGTTGGGTGCCAAGGCCTACTGCGCCAACGAGGAGAACCTGAAGAACTGCGCTCTGAATATCAACCTGGACATGATCGGCTGCATCATGGGCAAGTTCATCGCCTGCGCCACCGCGGAAGAAAAGCTGGTGGGCTATATCGAGTATGTGGGCATGGAGAATGGCATGGCCGTTGCGGCCCGCCAGGGCGTCTACTCCTCCGACTCCACTCCCTTCGCTGACAAGGGCGTACCTGCCATCTCCTTCGCCCGGCTGGCACCTCCCCCCACCGGTACCATCCACAACAGCTACGACACCATCGCCCTCATGAGCGGCGAGCAGATGGCTGAGGATATCCGGTTCCTGGTGGCCTTCTCCGACCGGATGGCAAACGCTGTGCGGATGCCCGTCGCCAAGGAAATCCCCGAGAACATGAAGGAAAAGCTGGACGAATACCTGACCCGTAAGCGTCCCAAGAAGTAAAATCGAACCAATATCGGCCGGGGCGGTGATCCGCCCCGGCTTCTTTGTGAGATACGACAAAAGCTGTTCATGATCCGTTCATGATTTTGGGGCCTTACCTAATTGATAAATCGCTTTTAGGTGATAAAATATAGGTATCCTGCTTAAAACAAGGAAAAACCAAGAAAAGAAAGGGAAAAAGATATGTTTGAAAAGGTTTTTAAACTGTCTGAAAACGGCACCAACGTCAAAACCGAACTGGTTGCCGGTCTGACCACCTTCATGACCATGGCCTACATCATCGCTCTGAACCCCAATCTGCTGACCAATTTCGGCGCTGAGGGCTCCCAGCTTTGGAACGGCGTGTTCATGGCCACCTGTATCGCTTCCGCCGTCGGCATGTTCTGCATGGCCTTCCTGGCCAACAAGCCCTTCTGCATGGCCCCCGGCATGGGCCTGAACAGCTTCTTTGCTGTGGTTGTGGGCAACATTGTCGCCATGACCGGTATGACCTATGTGGCTTCCTTCCAGGCAGCTCTGATCATCATCCTGGTTGAGGGTATTGTGTTCGTGGTCCTGTCCATCTTCAATGTCCGGGAGAAGATCGTGGAGTCCATTCCTCTGGGCATCCGCCTGGGCATTTCTCCCGCCATCGGCCTGATGCTGATGAACATCGGCCTGGGCTCCAACGTGGGCATCTACGCAGAGGGCAACGGCTTCACCACCCCCTTCTTCGTGATGCGTGACTTCTTTGGCGCTCTGACCCCCAGCGTGCTGCACTCCAACATGGGCGACGCCGGTTACGCCACCATGATCCTGACCGTTATCACCATGTTTGTTGGTCTGTTTGCCATCGTGGCTATGGCCAAGAAGGGCATCAAGGGCGCCGTTCTGTTCGGCATGCTCATTGCCTCCGTGGTCTACTGGGCAGGCTCCTTTGCCTTCCTGAACACCAATCCCTTTGCATCCCTGGCCACCGCTTCCTTCCTGCCTCCCTTCGCTGACATGATGGAGACCACCTTCTTCAAGTTCAATTTTGCAGGCTTCCTGGAAATCGGCTGGTTCACCGTCATCACCCTGATGGTTACCTTCTGCATCATCGACATGTTCGATACCATCGGCACCCTGGTGGGCACCGCATCCCGTGCAAATATGGTGGATGAGAACGGTAATATGCCCAACATGAAGGAGGCCCTGCTGTCCGACGCCATCGGCACCATCACCGGCGCCTGCACCGGCACCTCCACCGTCACCACCTTCGTCGAGTCCGCTTCCGGCGTGGAAGCCGGCGGCCGTACCGGCCTGACTGCCCTTACCTGCGGCGTCCTGTTCCTGGCCTGTATGTTCATCGCCCCCATCGCTGCCATCATCCCCGCAGCCGCAACCTCCGCCGCCCTGATCTATGTTGGCGTGCTGATGCTGCAGGGCCTGAAGAACGTGAACTTTGACGATATGGACCAGATGGTTCCCGTTGCCCTGATGCTGATCGGTATGCCCATCTCCGGCTCCATCGGCCATGCTATCGGCATCGGCCTGATCAGCTACACCATCATGAAGGTCTTCGGCGGCAAGGCCAAGGAAGTTTCTGTCCTGACCTACGCCATCTCCGCACTGTTCCTGGTGAAGTTCTTCCTGGCTGTGTAATTTAATTAGAAACGAAAGTCCGAAGCGCAAAACGCTTCGGACTTTTTGTATGGTAAAAGTTTTCGGAACACTATGGACAGGACCCGCAATAATCTGTATAATGGAGCATAGAGATAACTGGGAGGTGTGCTATGGATATACAGAAAAAGCGTGATTTTCTGATTAACTGTGCCTACTGGGCTGTGATCATTGCAGGCGCCTATCTGGCTCTGGAATATTTACTGCCTGTTTTTATGCCCTGCATTCTGGGTGTATTGCTGGCCTGGCTGGTGGTTTGGATTTCCGGTAAACTCCATTGCAAAAACAGAGTGTTTCGCATCGTTCTTTCCGTGCTGATCTACGGTGTGATCGGCCTGCTGATCGCCTGGGCAGTGGTGCGCGGTGTGGACGCGGTCTCGGGACTGATCCAATGGCTGCCCCAGGTCTATGAGAAGAAGCTGCAGCCCCTGGTGATGCTGGTCTACAACTGGGGCGTGGATACCCTGGAGCATCTGGACCCGGCGCTGCTCAGCGCCCTGGAGAGCGTGTTTGAGAGCCTACTGTCCGGCCTTAAGAATCTGGTTTCCTCCATTTCTGGCTTTGCGGTGAATCTGGTCTCCGGTCTGGCAACAGGCATTCCGTCTCTGATTTTCAGCCTGCTGACCATGATCTTCTCCACCATCTTTGTGGTGGCAGACTATGAGCGAATCGCTTCCTTCACATCGGAAAATCTGCCCCAAAGTGTGAAGCGGGTGCTGAAAAACATCCGCATCTACCTGACGGATACCCTGTTCGTGGTGATCCGCTCCTACGTGCTGATCATGCTGCTGACCTTTACGGAGCTGAGCATTCTCTTCTCCGTTTTCGGTATTGAAAATGCTGTGCTGAAGGCGGCTGTCATTGCGGTGCTGGATATCATGCCCATCCTGGGCACCGGCGGTATCATGATCCCCTGGGCGGTGATCTCCCTGGTGCTGGGTTATACAAAGCTGGGCATCGAGCTGTTTGTGATCTACGGCATTGTGACCGTGATCCGCAACTATGTGGAGCCCAAGATCGTGGGCACCCAGCTGGGACTGCATCCCATCATCACCCTGGTTGCCATGTTTGTTGGCCTGCGGCTCTTCGGCTTCTGGGGCCTCTTCGGTCTGCCGGTGGGCATCTCCTTCCTGTGGAAGCAGAAAATGGAAAAGCAGCAGACAGCAAGTGCATAACAGAAAACCGGCGCTCCATTTTGGAGCGCCGGTAAATTTTTTCTTACAGTTCGCAGTTGCCAACGGTTCTGGGGAAGGGCAGCACATCGCGGATGTTGCCGATGCCGGTCAGGTACATGACCATCCGCTCGAAGCCCAGGCCGAAGCCGGCGTGGCGGGCGGAGCCGTACTTGCGCAGGTCCATGTAGAAGCCGTAGTCCTCGGGATTCATACCCAGCTCCTCAATGCGGGCCTTCAGAATGTCGTAGTTGTCCTCACGCTGGGAGCCGCCGATGATCTCGCCGATGCCGGGGACCAGGCAGTCCATAGCGGCCACGGTCTTGCCGTCGGGGTTCAGCTTCATGTAGAAGGCCTTGATCTCCTTGGGGTAGTCGGTGACGAAGACGGGGCGCTTGAAGACCTCTTCGGTCAGGTAACGCTCGTGCTCGGTCTGCAGGTCGCAGCCCCAGTACACGGGGAAGTCGAATTTGGCGTTGTTCTTCTCCAGAATCTCGATGGCCTCGGTGTAGGTCACGTGGCCGAACTCAGAGTTCACAACATGGTTCAGACGCTCCAGCAGACCCTTGTCGATGAAGGAGTTGAAGAAGTTCATCTCCTCGGGAGCGTGCTCCATGACGTAGGTGATGATATACTTGATCATATCCTCAGCCAGGCGCATGTCGTCGCTGAGGTCAGCGAAGGCGATCTCGGGCTCGATCATCCAGAACTCGGAGGCGTGGCGGGTGGTGTTAGACTTCTCAGCCCGGAAGGTGGGGCCGAAGGTGTAGATGTTGCGGAAGGCCATGGCGAAGGTCTCGCCGTTGAGCTGGCCGGAAACGGTCAGGTTGGTGGGCTTGCCGTAGAAATCCTGGGAGAAATCCACCTTGCCGTCCTCAGTCTTAGGGATGTTGTTCAGGTCCAGGGTGGTGACCTGGAACATCTCGCCGGCGCCCTCGCAGTCGGAGCCGGTGATCAGGGGAGTGTGGACATAGACGAAGTCACGGTCCTGGAAGAACTCATGGATGGCCATGGCTGCCAGGGAGCGGACACGGAACACAGCCTGGAAGGTGTTGGCCCGGGGACGCAGATGGGTGATGGAGCGCAGGAACTCCATGGAGTGCTTCTTGGGCTGCAGGGGATAATCGCCGGTGGAGGGGCCTTCCACGCTGACGCTGGAAGCCTGGATCTCGAAGGGCTGCTTGGCGCCGGGGGTCAGCTCCAGGGTGCCCTTGACGATCAGGGCAGCGCCCACGTTGATCTTGGAGATCTCCTGGAAATTGGCGATAGAGTCATT
>SVKV01000012.1 GCA_015068305.1 Oscillospiraceae bacterium | reverse complement strand
CACGAAAAATGCAGTGCCTGGGCTCTACAAACTACAGAAACAAGGCTTCTCAAAGCCAAAACGGTGCTGACCGGGTACTGTACTTTTTGGAGCCCTTTTTATGCAGTTTCTAATTGACAAACACACTTGACGATAGCCGCACAATAATTATCAACTCATTTTCCTTGAAGAAATTATATCAGATGGATGATGTTTATTTCAAGATAGAGCCATTATATACATTAAAGTGTCCGTTTTATTGGACTGCGGATATGCGATATTATAGTTAACGTAGTCAGAAATTCAAAAGGGAAGGTTGATTACAATGTTCAAGGGAATTTTCGGTGGACTGTTCGACTTTGACGGTGATGGAGAAATAAATGTACTGGAACAATCAGCAGAGTTTGCTTTCCTGGATCACCTGTCCGGCGACGCAGATGACACCATTGATGCTGACTTCGACACATTGGATGACGACTGAATGGAGGAGATAATATGATCTGGTTTCTGTGTATCCTGATCCTGCCTTTTGTAATTCTGGCGGAGCTAATTAAATAAAAGAATGTGGTCGGCACAGAAGAGTGTGCCGGCCACATTGAGTTTACTGCCTATGAAAATTAGTCGAAACGATCTATTACGTTTGAATCGTACACCAAATGAATCATTTGGCGGTAATTCGTGGGGTTCTATCGGGCGGTATAGGCGCCTGATCTGATGAATACTCTGCTATTCCGATCACAATGGCCGTAGTTTCGCCTTTTTCAGTAGGAACTGTAATGGTGTCCCCAATTTGTGGTAATGTACCTTCAAGAATAAAATAATCATTTACTCCATTATCTAATCTGGAAACTCGGCAATAGACAAACACATCATTTGAATAGGTGCTGCTATCAAACATTTTCGCAACCTTACTCTGCACCTGCGAATCCGGAGTGATGCCTTTGGCTTTGCTTAATGCCTCGTGATACAATTCTCTTGTTTCGTAATCTTTTGGATCAATACCATACTCCGTTCCATCCTCACAGTTTAGACGCCATGCATATCTGTTTCTGGTAGATGATAGGACTATGCCGCTGTCAAGCTCAGCAACAGATCTATATGTTCTTTTTTCGGGGATATCTTCTTCATCTACATCAAAAGAACCCAGTGCACCTAACACTGCACCTGTACGAACAATATCCTTTGTGGATTTCATTCTTCCTGAGGCAATTCCCACCGCAGATACCTTATAGGGATTGATTTTCCCTTTTTTCGAATAGTGGTATTTCTTTTCCATATGATCGGCCACAGCGTTCATGGCCAAGCCACCGGCAATATCAATTAATGTATTCAATGGTTCTGGACATTTCTTGCTATTCTTCTTATGGTTTCTCCTAGCCATCTGCTGTACCTCCCTTCGTATGGAATGGAACTTATTCTACACCAAGAGCCTTGTACACCGCATCTTCAGCACTGCTGTAGAAAATTAGATTGAAGGATCCAATCAACTCAGCAGGAACTGTGCCAAGGTCAGCAGCCGAGGTAAGAGGAAGTAAGACCTTTTTTGCGCCGCTATCCAAGCATACCTGCAAAGCATTGGCCAGCATGTCCACCTTCAGCAATGTTCCGCTGATGCTGATATCTCCCAGGACCGCCATAGCGCTTTGTGTTGGTCTACCAAGTGCTATGGATGCCAGAGCAATCAGAGTAGGAAGCGCAAGCTTCTGCGTCATGCCAATACCCTGCATGTCTTGGTAGTTGATGATGTAATCCTTGGTGGTGGTACTAATACTTCCGCTGATTCGTGCAGCATTCGCTTTTAGATAGTTAAATGCAGTATTTGTCGCCTCTTTGCATTTTGTATCAGAGCCGATTCCAGTACGCTCAAATTTGCCATTTCCGGGAAGAATTTGGGACTCCAGCCGGAATACACCGATCATGCCAGATTTACCCTGAGAAACCGTATAGATTTGTCCAGGATTGCTCATTCCTTCCGGAATCAGTTTTCCACCACCCTGTTCGGGAACAGTTACATACTTTTCTTCAAAAGTGTCCAGATCAACATAGGAGAAATTGACATCGTAGAACTCCATGCCGCCTAGCTTCTTCAGCTGCTCCTTCACACGTCTGCGCATCTCAAGAGCAAACTGCAGAATCTCTTCGATGTCCTCTTTCGCATAACAGCCGTCGGGATAGAGGAGCTTAATGAAGCCGCCAACGATTTTTCTGACTGCAATAGTATCGCGCTGATTCAGATTTTTCCCCAGACGGAAGTATTTGTCCAGAACATCGCCATTCTGTTCCTTACGCAGCTCTCGGATAAATTCTGCCAGATAATCAGTAATAAAACCGTAGTCGTTTGTAAAGTGTTCCGGACGGAATTTCGGAATCTCCCACCCCGGAATATAACAGTGCATTCTGTCCAAGAAAGCTGTATCGGTACCCATCTGAGGGGGAAATGGGTCAAACAGGCTCGAGGTCTTTAGCAGGACATCCACACTCTGATTAATATTACCAACGAACACCATAGATGCAGTGGCAGCTTTCTCTTCTTTACCTCTGGCAAAGGAGCCAGAGGCCATGTAATCCTTCATAATCTGGATGCCGTCTTTATCCTTGAAATTGATGCCAGCTACTTCGTCAAAGGCAACACAATCCCACAGTCCCACAAGGCCAACAGTCTTTCTAGCCATATTATAGAACAGATTTGCGACCGTTGTCTGTCCTCCGGATACCAGAATGCTGTTGGGGGAAATCTCTTTATAGATATGAGATTTGCCTGTACTTCTGGGGCCTAACTCGCAGAGGTTGAAATTGTTTTCTACAAGAGGAAGCATTCTTGCAAGTAGCAGCCACTTTTCTCGATTCTTCAGCTTATCGGGCTCCATACCGATGGATCGTAGAAGAACCGTGATCCACTCCTCTTTTGTGAAGGCTTGTCTTCCTTGCTTTAGTTCATCAATATCTACATGAGGCATCTGGATTGGGGTCAGCTTTTGAATCGTGATAGGAATACCATGTCTATCCTCTTCAATAAATTCATATTCCAGTCGCACGATACACCAGATACCGCCGCAGAGCAGTCGATCATACTTAGCTGGATATTCTTCATCGATGAGAATCCCCTTAATACCCAAATTGGAAAACTCTGCCTCATAGCAGTCTTTCTTAATGTTCAGATTAACTGTGATTTTATCGATAACCGTGTAACTGCCACGTTGACGCAGAACAGATAGGATTTTTTGTGCTTCATCCGGTCTCACATAGTTTTCGGCCAGAATCCGCTTAACATTTTGTACGCCACTTTCAATCACATCGGGGTCATCAGAACTGCAATACTGCCCTAAAAGGAACTCAAGTACATAAACAGGTACGTTTGCGCCTTCTTTGATTTTCTTGGTCAAGTCCTTCCGAACAATTCGCCCGTCAAAAGTTTGTCGAAGTTTCGCATTCAGCCTCAGATTTGAGTCATCGGTCGAATTCATTATTTCTAACTCGCTCACTACAGATACCTCCTTTACAGATCAAATCCGAAATCATCAGCAAAAGCAATATCGATCGTAAATTCGACCTCAATAGGAATATCCCTTTCACGGGCGATTACGAGGCGATAAATTTTCTTGCGGTTATAACTGCCTGCCTTCAGATTAAAGCGAACACGAAATACTCGTTCAGCTGCATTGATGCTGGTTCGGTCAGCAATGATAGTTTGCCTGTCGCTAACCACCGCTCCGGCATCATCAGTCATATAGATGGTGTAAGCGCAGGGCTGGATTTTTTCTCCAACGGGTTGTTGCTGGAAGAAGTCCAGAGAGAACAGCAGATTGGAAATTTTCCGATTCTCGCTCAAGAGTATCAGCTCTGCATCCTTCAATTCTACGTAATTTTTGTTGTTCGCCCTAAGATTCTTGAATGTGATGACGGGGACGGCCATTTCCTGGACACTGATGCCGCCGTGAACATAGTTCTGACCACCGCCAGGTACCTTGATGCGTATGGTTTCCTGCGGTGCAAAGCCCATAGCTTCAGCGCTATGAAGCTGCTCCTGCAGTCGGACCGGCATCATGTAGTCAACGGTGCAGCTCTCCGCGATGGCATAACGTCTTCCCAGTTCATAAACTTTCCCTTCGAATACAGACTTATCAATTTTATCGTTTTCTCGCAGCGGACTGTAGGTATACAGGAAGCCGTGATCTGCGGTAATTACGATATCGGTGCCACGAATGTCTCCTCCGATGACGGTCTTCACAAGACTCATGATTTCATCGATTGCATCAGCACAGGCTTCACAGACTTTTTTCTCGGTAGGAGCTTTATCGCCGATGGCATCGATCGTGTTATGATAAATGTAGATTACTTCTTTCCCACCCAACAGAGATTTTCGATCCTCTTTGGTCATATTCAGCAGGTCGGTAGCCTGGATAGCTACACTGTTGGGATTTGCGTTGCAGAGTACCTTCTGACGTTCGGCAGTAGATCTTGTATGCTGTCCATTTAGCAGCACGTCAATATTGCTATCCATACTCATGTTGAAACCGGGCAGCAGAGCCGCCATGCCGACCTTCGTAATCGTGGGGAACATGGCCTGAACAGCGTCCAGCTTTGAAGTGCCCTTCGTTTCCCGGATGAGCCGTTCATTCAACTCAACAGCCACCTCATAGCGCAGTGCATCGGAAATAATTACAAATGCTCTGCTCTTTTTAGTCACGGGGCGAACATACTTGGCATAAAAATCACGCTGACGATCGATTTCCGATACATAGCCGATTTTTGCCAAATCATCCTCAATTGCATTGGCCCAGCAAGTATTTACGGTCTGCAGGAACCAATTCTGATACAGCCCCTCCACATAGTCCAATGTCTTTTTCAGCGCATCATCCAATACGGCATTACTATCCTGAAGAGACATTGCAAAGGCCTGATGGAAGTGCCGGTAGTAACTATCCATTTCCCAAGCGGTGTCGGCATACAGTTTCCATACCTTCTGGGGGTCCACAATATGGAAATTGCCGCTGTGGATCTGGTAGAACTGCTGCATTTTTGCAATATAGTACAAGCAGTCATAATAATGCACAAAATGAGCAAACCAACCTGAGGTACGCCGATTCTCCGTTGCTTTCAGGATCATATCAGTCCTGACGATCTGCTCCCCGATCTCACCGTAGAACTTCTTGAGAATGCTCTCGTGGATTGCCGGGAAAATATCACCGGTGAGCAGGGTTTCGATCTCTTGCTTGTCCAGACGATTGACCAGCTGCATTTCTTGCTCCACTGTACGGCACAGATCATACAGCACTTCGTTGTCATCCCGGTGACGCCATTCATGAACGATGCTGTAGCAGTAGGCCTTATTGGTGTCGGAAATGAACCGGTCCAGGCCCTTGAATAAACTGTGGTTCATGGTCTGGGAAGCGGCAGTCAGCAAAACATGGGCAGCAAAGAAGCCAAGAGGATCTCCGTCTTCGTGGATATAGCCGGTATACTTACGCACCAGCTGCCAGAAAGCATCGACGTTGCCATATTTCTTGATTTTATTCAGCGCATCGTTGCTATCTTCGTCCAGACCGGCAGCCAGAACGGCAATGATCACATCCTGGGCATTACCGCCGTTCAGGCCGCAGAGCACCGCCATAATGTCGGTGTGTAGCGGCAAGGGCTGCAGATAGTCCCGGCCCACCCGGCGCAGCTTTTTCCGCAACTCCTTGCTCTCCACGAACCTGGCGTAGACCTTCATGGTCTTTCGCATGGCGGCGGTGGGCTCCACATGTAGCTCCCGCATCAGCATCGAAAGATAGTCGGCCCGGTATTCCTCGCTCCAGAGTTCAATATCCCGCAGCCAGTTATCCTGGGGCTTCTCATAGGAAATAGGGTTGTAAATCAGATAATCTCCGGTCAGATCGTCGTGCAGCAGCAGCTTCTTCACAGCGAAGTTATTGTTGCCAGTGAGCTTGATAATTGTGACGCCGGGAACGCTGATCTCATCCACCATTTTCTCAAATTCCCGGTCCTCATCCTGCCAGAAGATGATCCGGCGTTTATAGAATTCCTGCAGCGGAGCAGCGAATCGCTCCCGCAATGCAGTCTGAATTGATTCAGTAGACATCTGCCTTATTCCTTTCTATACAAGATCGGACCGGTAACGAGAATATCCAGTCACCCGATCATACTTATGGGATCATATGTATCCAACTTGAGCTACTCCGATTACACCACGGCGCAAAATATGGATGCCGATGGAGTCCGGCTCAAATTGTTTGGAATTAAAAGTTGTTGGGTGGAATTCCTGCCGCTTAAACTGTATGGGTATAAATCTCTCATAATGGAACACATCGAGACCAATCTCTTCCAGAATATCACTCGGTAAGGAATAGTCCTGTTTCACAAGCCCAAACATGGTAAACCCAGTATCTACACAGAAGCTCATTACAGCATTGTAACCGCAGGTATAGGCAAACGAACCAATTGCAGAACCTATAAAACTGCCGATCATAAAACCAACAACAGGTATTTCAATGAACGCCTGAACAACCGTACCAACGGCCAGCGCAGAAGAGGAAATAATCAATTCCTTAATCAGCTCCTGCACCAGTTCCGAACGTGTCATCTTACCATTTGCAACCTTGAACGAATTCTTCATAGTGTTCCAGGCCAGAACGGTTGCCATGCCTACAATATTCGGTGATACAGCCTTGAACGCCTCGCCAAGCATGCCGGATTTGCAAGCAATGGTGATAGCTGCCGAAACAGTACCCTTAACAAATCCCTCGCCGCTGCCTTTGAGCGCAGCAAAACCGATGCGCTGGAACTGTTTTTCTTCCAACTCCCCATTCTTGATCAAATAGTCAATGGCTTTATATATTTCAGGAGCAACGGCCAACACCAGGGAAATCGTCGCAGCAGAAAGGCCGGACTGAAATGCCTGTTTTGCAAGATACTCAAACTGAATCATTTGATCCGCAGAGACACCCAAAAGCTTCAGTTCTTCTGCGCTAATATCTCCCTCTTTGGCAAGGATTGCCAATGCCTTAGCATCCTCTTCGGTTAAAGGTACCGACTCGGTTCCTCGTCCATCCATGAGCCGATCAGACAGCATCGCCAGGGTTTCTTTATATCGTGCAACCTGGTCAGGTCGAATCACGGACTCTTTGGCTATCTTTTGTTGGAGCCATTCACAGGCTGCTTCCAATTGATCCTTCGGAATAATCCGTATCTGTCCTGCATAGATCGGGTCATGGAGAACGGAATCATCTGAGAACCCACGCTTTTCGAGAAATACCTCTAACGTGTCTTTTCCGCCGGCGGATCGATAGTTTTTAAAGCGTTCAAAAACACTTTTCGCCTGCTGCTTGGCACTTTCTGCACCATCTTTGTAATATTTCAGACCAAAGAGTTTTCCAAAGTTTCCACTTATGTCTGCAGAGGCAAATTCATGGCTCCGATCCACATAAGCGCGGTGTTCACTGCCGCCGGCAACGGCATCGATGTTGAACGTGTCTGCGTGCCAGAACTCAGCGATGTCGCCTTTGAGTTTGTCTGCACCTGTTTTGTAGCCATCAAAAGCATTCAGATCAGCAATGAGCCTTGCTATCTCGGCATCCACTTGGGCGACGTAGCCGCCGCCCTCATAGACTGAGACCTGAATACCGGCTTGTTTTTCAAAAAAGGCATAACCTTCCTCAAAGGCGGTCATCGTTTATCCCTCCATGAATTGTCTTAAACCGTTCTCGTAGAATACTTTTTCAAGGGTTCTGTACTGTTGCATCTTAATCTCGCTGATTGCTTTGTTGCGATCGAACAGCATCTTGGGAGCGCCAATAGCGACAGGTAATATCTCGTTTAGAAATCCGCCCTGCTTTCTTGCATAGGCGTGCAGGGCATCTGTGTGCTCAACACCATGTTCCCTGCTGAACGCCAGGAACTCATCATAGTGTTCTCTGCTTTCCTTCAGCTTGATCATCTGAACGTACTCAGAAGCAGGATCATCCACATAAAGTACAGCCCGCTTGCCGAGCCAGCCATAGTGCATACCCATCTTGGAGAATTTGTCCTGAACGGTCTGCTGCTGTTCCTTGGCTACACTGGAATGACCGATGAACAGAGTATGCTGTTTAGACGGGATATTCGGGAGATTACTAAGATAGAATTTTGTTGTATAGATAGCCGCAGAAACAGAATCATCGACAATACCTACAACCTTGTCGCTTTCGTCATCCTTCTGACCAATCAGCTGAATCAGATAATTGGCGTAAGCTATATCCTTCTCGTCACATACGATAATAAGAGGTACTTCTGTTTTCGGCTGACCATAATTCACTGCACTGTTACCAAACATTCAGAGGCCTCCTTTACTTAATCTTCGCCAGCACATCGCCAAAGAGAGCATAATTGTGCTTCACGCCATCATCCAGGTCGATAGAGATATTTCGGTCGGCCAGATGATGGATTTTTTCTTCGTATTTCTGCAGCTCCAGTGCCTGATCCTGGATTTTCTTGAGTTGCTTGTTCAGCTTGACGCGCTCAGAAGCGGAGGCGTGAGAAACGGCTTCGGTCAGATGGGACAACTGGGTGCGGTAGCGCTCCTGCATTTCGTGGACGTAGTCCGTGCGCATCCGGGCCAGCAGATCGCTCTGGTAGCGGTGCATATAGATCAGGGCCTTGAAGCCGTTCTTCTTGCCGGAGTCGAAGAGCCAGTAGATGGGGCGCTTCTGGTAGATCTTCAGGTGGTCGGCGTAGAAGTCGTTCAGGAAGTAATTTCGAATGACCTCACGGGGAGTACCCTTGCCGCCCAGTGCGTTGGCAATGAACTTCAGGTTTTCTTCCAGAGTTTCCTTGCCGTAGACAGTCTCCACCCATTGGACGAAACGGGCGGTGATGTCATCGTCGAAGTAGTCATCGTCGCAGATGGGGATGATGTTGTCAGCGTCGGGAATAATGGTCTGATACTTGCTTGCATCCCACGCACCGCCGGCGTAGGCCAGACCGTCCACATTCAGGGAGTAGCGGCCAAACATACAGCCTACAGCGTAGGAGATCAGACTGCGGATATCCCGGCCAAGGTCTGCCTTGCGGACGGTAACGTCCTTTTCCTCCACTTCGGGGGTCAGTTCGTCCTGGAGGCCGTAGATGTCAATGAAGATGCGGTTCAGTTCTTCCTCGTTGGCTTTCAGCTGGTTGAAGCGTTCGGAGCATTCGGATTCCCAAAGCATATAGCATTCAGCCAGAGAGATCCGGCCAATGTCAAAGAACACGCCGCCTTTGGCAATCATGCGAATGAGAGGATGACAATCGAAATCCCAAGAAGTTTCAAAGGAATCCCAATCGGTTTTCGACAAAGCTACCGTATTTTGCACAATATGTGCCATTTGTTTATTGTCAGCCGCTTCTTTCAAATATGGTAGATGTGCGAAATCTCCTGGGGTAAAGTGAATAGTTGGATTCAAGATTGACGTCATGCGATTAACCAGCTTACTGTTCAAATATCCAAGCATTGGGTAATACTGGTTCTCATCAAATACAAATGCAGATGTACCGCAAGAGTCAAAAATAAATCCTTGCTCAAATGCGCGGAAAGACGAACTACTTATAGTAATATCCGACCACGCGAGACTTTTTTTGAAAATAAAGTCCAAATTGAAATTATGCGCCCAAATTCTAGTACCATCAGGATGTCGCTTCGTTTGTAATTCATGGCCATCATCGTACCAGTTTACAACATAATCACGATTACCATACCATTTTCTGAATTCTCCACCCTTGTTGTAAGGGAACCAGCGAAGCCGCGAATTCTTTGCTTGCTCACGTGTGAATCCAAATCCTATCCCATGAAGTGCAACTTCATACCAAAAGCGAAGGTAATAATCGTTATTGCCTGTCGCAAGGCCAATTCTTGCTTCAGCAGCCTCACTCATCTCAGGGAAAGTGAAGGTTTTGGCCATATCTTTTGAAACCCAATAACCCATTGAGTAATCAGGAAGTCGCATCAAATTCTCTTGCGTTGTGAGGAACTCGCCTTTTCGCTTATGGAAGTCTGCCTCTTTGGATTCAGGAGTCCCAACATGACTCTGTTTATCAAATAGTTTATAATATTTGGCACGATAATTTGCATAACGCATTCGGGACATAACAAAACTTGTTGTTCCGAAGTCGGCACCAAAGACACCACGACCAAAATGCAACATAGAGGAAAAAGAGTAATTGGTGAGTAGCTTCTCTCTCAGCTTCTTGAAGCGAGAAATAAACATCCAAACTGGAATGTTTATCATCGCCATATATCCGTGGTTTTCACACATATTTAGTGTTTTTTCCATAAACACTGTGCTAATGTCTGTTTTAGAATCAGGATAATTCTGTACGACAAAAGCATTTAGTTTTCTGCCAGCATTGCTAATGGTCATATACGGTGGATTGGTCACCACAACATCATACTTCTGTTCCATTGTAGCCGCGATCTGCACCAGTTCGAACAGCTTGTCCTTTGTGTCCTCCAGGCCCACAGCTTCCAGGGTCATCTGTCCACTATAATCTACAGACAGCACAAAGCGATACAGCAGTTCCCAGTCCTGCTTACTGATGTTCAGAATGGAACCATATTCCTTGGCATCGTTGAACTCGTCCAAAACTGCATTAAGCTGATTCAGAGCCATATTCCGTTCCAGATCACTCAGTTGCCAGCCAAAGAACTTCAGATGGCGACGGTTGATGTTGTTACTCTCCTGAATCGCATAAATATGGGGCTCCACGCCACGGGAGAAGATTCGTCGATCATACTGCCGTGCTTTCATCATCACGGCGAAATAAGCCAGCTGGGCAGCACGGTCATCGATGTCCAGGCCATAGAGATTCTTTTCCAGAATCAGCTTCGCAGCGTCCCGCTCGCTGATACCGTAGGACTTGTAGATCTGCACCAGAACATCGAAGGCATACACCAGGATATGGCCGGAGCCCATGCAGGGGTCGATGACCTTGATATCCTGAGGCTTCAGGCTGGCATACTCGGCACGGATTTTCTTCAGCTGTTCTTGAACCTGCGGCTCCTGCGGAGCTTCGTCCAGATAGTATTTCCAGTTGGATTTAAGGTTTTGGACGGGTTCAGGCATATTTACAAAAGAGGATGTACAATTACCATTTTCGTCGTATAGGTAATGATAGCCCTCTTCGGATGCAGACAGGTGCTCCAACCACAGCCTGCCCAGACTATTTTCTACCATATAGCGGACGATCCAGTCCGGGGTAAACAGCTGGGTGGCAGAGGGAATCCGCTCCTTGGTGATCTTCACATTTTTCTTCAGAAGAGCGAAAGTATCATCCTTCAGTTCGGAATTATAGTACTGGTACAGCCAGCCGATAATCTGAACTTGTCCCTGCGGTTTACCATCAGCATCCAAAGCGTTCACATTCCAGTCCTCTTCCGGGATCTCGCTGACCATCCGGCCCAGAACACCATCGGCCCTCAGAATGTTGTTGGGCAGCAGAATTTCCGTATAGCCGCCCATCTTCTCAAACATCTTAGGCAGAGCTTCATTCAGGGCATTACACTGGGTCACCAGCAGATAACGGTACAGTTCCTCTGTCTGGTTGGCGTCGATCATCTCAGCAACCTTTGCCCGATCCAGGCCATCCAGATCAATCTGCATCGCATTGGACAAAATCTCAGGCTTAAAGGCACCGGTGGAGTCGGAGAACACCCGGATGTGGGTGGGCAGGTAGTTATTGACTTCCATGAATCGCAAAGCAATGAAGCGGTTGAACCAGGTATAGGCAACCTCCTCCATCACCTGTGTGAAACCCTTGTGCTTGATCTGCTGGATCAGCTCCCAGCGCTGCTCCTGCTCCTGATTGGACAGCGCGCGGCCCTGAACGACCATGGCATTTTCCTCGCCATAGCCATCTTTGGTAATGCCATACTGATAGGCACGCTGCTCCACCTGGGCTATCATTTCCGTTCTCGCCCAGATTGCATATTTCTGAATCGCCGATTTGTTCATATCTTTATCCTACTTTCACTGGTTACTGGGATCGACCCAGATGCCAATAATCATAAACTTTGTGGTTTCACCGTATTCCCGGCCACGATGAACCAGTTCCTCACCACAATACTCCCAGCCGAAGCCTGTCTGATCCCGATAGGTTTGTCCACCCAATAAGCAGGGCTTATCAAAACGGATGGGGCCTTCCATCATGGCAGCTTTCTTTCCGACCCTGGTCAATTCCAGGTAAAGCGGGTAGAGCCTGTCACTCTCCGGCATGTAATCTACCAGATTTCTGCTGATATGCGTGCCGGATGCCTTCTTCAAATCTGTCATCGTCAGATTTGAATGGGCATACTTGACTCCACCTCTGCTTTTGGTCATGATCAGGGATACATATTTCCAGGAGGGTGCCAAGCGGAAGATATTACGAAAAACAAGGAACTCTTTGTCCGATGATGCGAAAGCATCCATAATGGGAGTTGTTTTGGTGTACTCATAAAGAGACTCCACCATGGAATTCTCTTTATTAATCTTAGAAACCGTTTTGGTGAATCTACTGGCTTCTTCCGCCATTTTCAATTCACGAATTTGCTCGGAAAGGGCTGTCTTTTCATCCAGAAGCTCACCAAGTTTTGCTTCGAGTTCTTCGATTTGGGTATCCAGTGTGTTTTCCTGCTCCTGGAGAGCCCGAATCTTTTGCCGTCTTTGACGTCCCAAATCTATCCCCCTAAACATATATCAGGTGATTTGAATTCCATCGTTTCCGTCCAGATAGCTGTTCAGCTTCTGTCTCAGTTCTTCCACGTAAGCATCAATATCCGCTTTGCTGTTCAGACGCTTGACAGCACACATGTCGTTTCGGCGGACATTCGCAATTTTGATTTTCCTGGGCCGAGGATCGTTGGGCTTCGTGTCATCGGGCTTGCGGTTTTGTGCATCAAGCATGGAAACGAGACGCTTACAGGTAACATCCCGATGAGTGTTGCACTGAGTAATCATAGCGTCCAGCTGCGTCAAAGAAGTGGCCTGCTTCATTGCCTGATACTTTCCTTCAAAGAAAGCATCGGAGCTTCGCAGAAGCTGATCAGCATCCTTTACCTGATGACCAATCTGGTATACATCTTGCTGACACTGGTTGATGTGATCGTTGACCACCCGACGTTTTTCATCCAACTTCAGTTTGTATGCCTGCTTTACAGCAGAAATCAGTTCAGGCAGTTCGCCGATGCGATGATAAGGCTTTGCCATCATTAGAATCTCAGTGATTTTTTTGAAGGTATCCTGTGCAGCTAAATCTGCGGAGAAATAATCCTGCTCCGGGATGATGGTGTCCATCTGATAATGGGCTTCATCGTAAACGGTATACTGGGACTTAAAGAAGAACTCAATGTTTTCGCAATCCTCCAAAGAATCCAGCAAATCGTCTTGCTTCTGGAGCATTCGGTTCAAAAGTGCTACGTTATCCTTCTGCTGACTCAGGATGTTTTTCATCAAATCCCGTGCTCCAGTTACAACGTCTTTTTCGGGATATTTTCCTTGTGCATAGAAACGAGTCAGCAGGTCTTCATAATGCGACAACTTACGTTCAAATGTGTCAACAATATACAGAACAAGGTTGTCCTCATCGCCAGGGATATCCATGGCACTCAAATAATCCCTCAAGAAGGCAACGCTCTTACGCAACAGTTCTTCGGGTGCAGATACCTTTCTGGTGACAACAGCGCGATCAATCTCATTTTTCTTGCGCAGATAGTCCACCAGCCTGCGTTCGGTCTTGCCAACAATTACGCCACCGTATTTGATGACAACCTTCTGCTTAGAAATCAGTCTGGCGATTAGTGCTGCAATATCGATCTCTCGCCAGCCATACGGGATAGCACTATATCTACGCTGTACATCTCCCATGGTAACGGACAGAGCGCCTTGTTTCATTTCGAGCCACTGGCCAATTTCATTCAAGGCATCTTCGTTATTGGCACCGCTACCAACAATCATCATTGCGTCATCTTCAGAACCATTCAGAATAGCAATGATATCTGCATCGCTCTCAACGAAACGGTTAACCATGCCAATTTTGGAGTAGACACTCTCTGTTAGGCTGCGCATGACCACTTCGAGTTTTTCCTTAGCACTGGTGGTTTTGATATCCATAATTTCGCCATGAACAATGACACGGGCATCTACT
Source organism: Oscillospiraceae bacterium (assembly GCA_015068305.1). Classification (GTDB taxonomy): domain Bacteria; phylum Bacillota; class Clostridia; order Oscillospirales; family Oscillospiraceae; genus Faecousia. Next base: position 40,635 of record SVKV01000012.1, on the reverse strand, counting down.
ATGGCCTGTTCAATATATCCCCGTGCCCGCTTTTCAAGCGTACGAGCCAAAGACTGATACTTGCGCACAATGTCCTGCATGCTCTCAGACATCTGGGATACATTATGATTATTTACATACTTCTTGATTTTAGCGGCCTGCTCCAATTCATCAAAATAGGGTGTTTCATTGGAAAGAATTACAATCGCTTCATTATTGACCTTGGAATCCATGATCAATCTCTGAATGGGAGCGGTAAAGTAGTCGCTAACAACCGTGACCAGACGCAGACGCATGCCGCCAGTTCCTGCACCGTTCAGCATTTCATCAATGTACTGGTCGTAAGGCAAAACATACTTGCCATAAGTATAGCGCTTAGAGGGATAGATATCGCCATAGACAGTCTCTGCAATACCCCTGATGATATTAGAACTATCGACTACGGTGTTCTTTATGTCAATAGCAACATCCTGCTCCTCGTCCGTCAAAAAGGCATACGTGTCACCATTGCGAGAAATATAGTTCTGAGACAATAGCCGCTCCAGAGACTCGAAAATCCTGTTCCGAAGCGCAATCTTATCAGTGTGGATATCATCAATCATCAGAATTGCAATGTTATCCACATTGGCCTTGATATCTTCAATATAGCGGATTAAATAAAGTGTCTTCAGAACACAGACATCATCCTGTTCAAGACCATCACGATTATCTGCTGCAGTTTGGCAGCGGTCAATGACTCGGCGGATGGGGCTTTCCAGGAAGGTAAGCAGCGTATCATAGAATAAATAGAACGGAACAAGCGCGTTTTCGTCCTTGTCTTTCATTTTTTGTGTTGCTTCCTGGGAAGCAGAAAGCATGGATCTTTCGGCTCCAGAGAAATGCTTACCCGAATTGCCATGCTTGCGAATCTCAGTCATTACCTTCTGAAGGATAATGAATTGGTAAGGAACCAGCGGGAAGGATGCCGCAAATTCTTCGCCATTTGTAAAACCCTTGATATCTTTGACGGGATTGTTAAACGTATAAAGGTTCTTCAAAACAGCATGCTGCTTATCATAGACCATACGAAGTAGCATTTCTGCTTCATATGTTTTACCCAGGATTCGTTTTTTGATGACCTCGTCTACGGAAGAGGAGGACAAGCTCAGACGCGTGTTAAAACGCCCCTGAATCTTAGAGAAATCATCGCCGGAGATCTTCACAACGGAATCAATTGCCTCCTGGCTGGTAACCATAACCCATACCTGACCACGGCATTGAGTACCGATCTCTTCTACCAGCGACTGGAGATTGATCATCAGATCACCATCGTCGCCGATATACTGGCCCACTTCGTCAACCATAAACAGCAGACGGAAGTTCTTGCCCTTTTTTTCAATATATTCTCTGATATCGGCTACCAGTTGCTCGATACTGAGTTCGTTGGTTTCCTCTCCATTGAACCAATTTCTGGCCGCCTGCTCGCTCATACCCAAGACGGACTGCAGGACTTCCACAACATCATCCTCGAAGAAAGCAAAGGCATCTCTGGAGTCGATCCAGGGATCACCGTTGACTTCCTCAAAAGCATCCCGAAATTCCTGTGTCTTCCCCTGTTTTTCAATAAACCGCTCCAGCTTAGCAATTTTTAGATCATCACCATAGAAGCCACAATGGTTATAGAACATCTTGGCAAAAACGCGAAGTACGGCGGTTTTATCTTTGTTGATGGGACCTACGATATCAATGTTGAACAGAATGGACTCAGTAGGTACAGAAGCGCACTTAACCGCCTGGGCAAGCATCATAGAATCATCAAATTTGTCGAAGAAATAGTCGATGACCTTCTTGCCACAAATCTCCTGGTTGGACAGCAGATAAGACAGCATCTTCAGAAAGTGAGATTTACCGCTGCCAAAGAAGCCGGAGATCCAGACACCAATCTTATCGGTGGGGCGGTCGATTGCTCTGGAGTAGTTTTCAAAAAAGGTGTTGAAATGGCGGCGAAGTTCGCGGGTAATGATATATTCACTCAGTTCCTGCTTTAGACTGTTCTCGTCATTCTGCGCGACCTTCACGACGCCGTTGATATCTCTTTCGATATCCTTTTGAAACATATTTTGGATCTTCATAGTTATCCTCCGGTCTTAAAGCAGGCTGAATGCCCGGTAGTAATTTCCGTCAAGGAACTCATTGAACAGACTGAGGTTCTGTCCATTAAATATTCCGGGGTAAAACATAACGATGGGAATATCCGCAAAAAGATGCTGCATGCTATCGAGCATTTTATGAGATCTCATAAACGGATGAATTTTACCAATACCTGTCATGAACAGGACATCCTGCCCCTTTTGATGGGGCTCGTAGTCCATCTTTGAAAGAATCGCCTGTGGCGTGGCGATCTTCTGAAGCTGCGCCAGCAGATAGTCTTTCCCTTTCCTGGATTCTAAGCTGTCCACAGAGCGCAGGACACGCTTGTCTTCCAGAAGTGACAAGAAAATCTCGTATAAGTCGCATTCCACAATGCGGTAGGGTGTGTTGGATTCGTTTTTCAGCATGGAAATGTATTCCTGAACAACAATCTCATCCTTCGGTTCATAGCAGAACACATGGATACCGACCTCATTGCTCAGTCCCTTGTTCGCCAGGAAATCTGGGTTAGATATTCTGTCCTTGATTTTATCTAATTGTTGCTTGATCATAGTGAACACCTCTACAGGAAGCAGTTGAAGGCAGGTAAAATATCTAAATCACCATTAGCTCGAATACCTGCTTCTAACTCCTCTGATAAGTAAATTTGATGCAGCGTTGTGTCCCGAAAACTATCCAAATACTCAGCTTCCACGAGCATTCTCGTCAACACACTTTTAATCTTGGTAATTGTACTGTCACTCCAAGCTGCGACAATATCATTTTGAGCCTGCAATCTGGAAAAGAAAATATTAAGGTCTTTGCGTTCATAAGCAAAATCCTGATTTAGATATTTCTCGCCAACCACTTGCGACATAAAGTCCCAGACAAGACCGTTACTACGCATAATCGCATATAAGTTGACTTGCTTTGCAATAGCTGCGGGTGCTTCCACGAGCGCAGTAATTAAAGAGTCGTTCTCCAATGCCTTAATTCGCTTATAGCACACCCGTACCATACTAGCAATTTCGCGTTCTGTCGGAAATTGAAATAGATTCTCATCTTTAATTTGAGCTATCGCAGCTTTTAGTTCTGTTCCGGCCAGGTACAGTTTCGCTGCAATTCTGATCTCGTAGAACAAGAACTGCTCTCTAGTTAATGCTCCACTATATTCTTGAATACGGCTCATAGCATAACCTCAACACATTTATCTGACAATATCATAACACTGCTACAGGACAATAAACTGGACTTATTCATTTTCCGTTGGCACAAATTCTACAATATCTGCGATATTGCAATTAAGTGCCACGCATATTTTCTTCAACGCAGTCATTGATACGTCTTCACCATGACGAAGCTTTGTCATGGTACTTGAAGACAATCCGGCGGCCTTATGTAAATCAGCTTTGGTCATGTCTTTATCAATCAAAAGCTTCCACAGCTTTTTATAACAAGTATTCATGAGCACACCTCCATATAGATTTTTTAATTATATCAATATTAGCCGGATTATGCAATACAAAACGACCGAAATGCGTCAAATTTGACCAACGCAAGGATTTATTGACCAATTAAAAAGGTGAGATTCTAACGATCTCACCTTTACTCTATTTACATTACCATGTTCCCGTCAAAAACCATAAGTCCTTCAATAGGAATTAAGCTGCGCATACACCATGACAGTGCGGTATCGTTTACTGTTAAGTCTTCGCACAAAGAACCCTGGTATACCTTCTTGGCTTCGCCATCATGAAGGTATAAGGTCCAGCTGCCTACATCAGTCGCCATAGGAATTAGGTTTTCATCAGAAAAATACCGTTCAAGCAGATCCAGCAATTTTTGAGCTGATGCTGCGCCGATATTGCTGTAGGCTTTCCTGCCAACCGGATGCTTTCCAGGCACTTTACCGAAAACATATCCCGTAAACCATACACGGCCATTGGCTGCAACCGTAAGCCTTTGCTCAATCTCATCAGAAGGTTCTGGACATGGACCGTAACAGATATTATTCGAAATTAGCGTAAATTTGCGAAGCATTCCTCAAAACCTTCCTTTCTTTTTCTCTAATAATCATACCATCGATTACGTATATGGTCAAACGCCTTTTCTTAGCTCTATGATACCGGTCACTTGCAGAAGGCTGTCTCCTTATTGACACTCTTTCCAAATAGGAAACACTTGCATTGCATTCAGCGTATTATTTGACATTATACTGCCTGAAGAGAATATGCTTTATTGAGAGCCGGGGCTATGATCCCCGGCTCTTTTTGCGCAATTCCGTGTAATATATGGAAATTCCAACAAATTATTCCTGCAAATCAATATGGTGCGCGGAATCCCTCGCAATAGTTGGTGGGAATACAAAATTCTCGGATGTATAATTAAGAAAAAGCGAAGGGGGTGGTTGCCATGTCTGTAGAAATTGATTACACCAAAATTGGTAAGCGAATTCAATCTGTTCGGAATGAGCGCAATCTGACCCAGGAAGATGTTGCAAATGCCTGTGGATGCACCAGCAATCATCTTAGCGCTGTGGAAACCGGGACCCATAGACCATCCCTCGCCCTGATCATCAAGTTGGCCACTGTATTGAATTCCAGTGTGGATTATTTCTTGATGGATACCGCGCAAGCAAATCAGCAATATCTTATCAATTCTCGTATTGCTCCCAAACTGGATAATTGCTCCGCATATGAGCTCCAGTATATCGAGCGAGTAATCGACGAATTGATGCAGTATAAAACAGAACTGCTCCGTTCCAAATAGCTTCGCACATATCAATCATGGTGCCGTCAAAGAGATTTGGCAGTATTGTGTACATGAAATCAGCCGCAGAGCTGCCAGATCGTCATACAAGACGGTTAGGCGCACTGCGGCTTTTTGTTTATTTCCCGAAGGAGATGAGTGTAATGAAAATGACCACATTACCAGAGGAATTCCAGAACGAGCATATCCAATATGCGCTGGAAGTGGAGCAGGCTTTAAGCAGTCTCGAATCGAATCTCCACAACAGCGACGATCCCGAGGAAATTATCACAAAGATGCTTGTAGCCGCAGTCACTTTCTATGACGGCGACTGGGCAGGCATTATGGAAGCTGATCTGACCATGAAGGTCTGGTCTACACTCTGGTGGTATAACCGCAAGACCGACGGTATGACCCCCAACAGCTTTGGTGATCTTCAGGAAGGTGAATATCTGGTTCGTTGGATCGATGCGCTGATGCACGGCACCCCCATGGTCATTCATGACATCGAAGATATCGCAAAATCCTCGCCCCTGGAATACGCATTTATGAAACAGAATAGTGTCACCTCCATCATCGCAGTACCCTTCTGGAAACGGCCCACCGGCTTTCTGATTGTTCGGAACCCCAAGCGTTATCTGAACCGCAGCAGTCTGCTGCAGATGATGGCTTTTGTCGCAGTATCCTCTGTTAACGAAAAAAGGCTGATGGACAGCACCAAACTGAAGATGATTCCTGATGTCATCCAGAAGGACTCCGACATTATCATCAATGTCTTTGATGAACTGCAGATCATCACCTCCAAGGGCGTTCTCACAGAAAAGGATCTTAAATCTCCCAAGATCAATAAACTGATCGTATATCTTCTGCAGCATACCAGAAGACCGGCATCGCCCTATGAGATTGTCCGGGATCTGTGGCCTGAGGACGATCTGAGCAAAGCAGGCATGAATGTCAAAAGTCTGGTCTACCGCTGCCAGCAGATGTTCAGCCTGATTTCTGATTACCGGCTTATCGAATCCACCGGCAGCGGTTATTGGCTCAGTCCTGATCTGAATATCATCACAGATCTGGGAATCTTTGAGGATCTGTGGAACAAGGCACAAGTAACCGCTGATCTCCAGGCCAAAGGACACCTGCTGAAAAAGGCAATGGACCTGTATAAGCATGGCCCGATGGATGTTTACAGCGGCGAACACTGGTTCATGCCCACAGTGGCACATTACAGTCTCCGGTATGCCGGCGTTATCAATCAGCTACTGTCCACACTGGACATGGCCAATGATTATGTGTGTATTCTGGAATATGCCAACATCGCCCTGGGAGCCATTCCAGGCAGCGCTGATGCTTATTACTGGCTGATTTACGCAATGAACCACTTGGGCATGGGTGAGATTGCAAGGAACGAGTTGAAAGCTGCAAAGCACGCCCTGACAGAAAATGACTACGATGACCTTCTGAAGAAGCTGGAAATCCAAGATAACTGAATCCTTAGATGCGCAATGGGCAGTCCCACAATACCGGGACTGCCCACTTTATTTGCGCTAATAATCCCGTTGACGGCCCATATCACCTCTATATCACCTTCGTATTACCTCCATATCACCCGATTTTTCATATCACCTCCATATCACCTCCGCGTCACCTTCATATCACCTCCGTATCACCTCCCATATCACCACCATGGTTTATGGTTCCTCTGCGAATTGCGATTCGCAGATTTTTTATTTGGAGGAATCATTATGAATTTCGATGACAAGGCATTTGGAGAGAGAATCAGAAACCTGCGACAAATCATGGGTATCAGTATGGAGGAGATGGCAGACAGGCTTCTGGTCTCAGAGAATTATCTGGGAAAGGTCGAGCGCGGAATCAGGAGGCCCTCATTTGAATTCGTTATGCAGTTCGCCGCTACTGTTGATGTGACGGTCGATTTCCTGCTAATGAACCGGAATATACAGCGACCTCTCAACGAAACAGCACTGTCCCTCGCTGAGCAACTTCAGTCCTTTGTTGAGCAGAATTCCCGGAAAGAGGACAATCTGTCCCTTTATAGTACAACCAGTCCCTAACACGAAAAAACGACATAGGATATAATCTAGGCGTGGTCATCAAACACCACCTGCACCTTGAAAACTTCATGATCAGCCAGATGGGATACATTTTCTGGGCAAAGTGACGCGATGATATGAGCGCACCAGCAGAGGAGTACGTCGCTGAGATCCAGGGATAGGAACGGAGTTTGGGGAGACTGACAACAATTATATCTATGACGGCAAGGTCTGATTTCTCGGACCTTGCCGTTTGTAGTTTCACCTAATAACCATCTCACGGTGATTATTAGCTGAGACTATAAAGAAATCAAGGAAAGGATGATTACCGTGGAGGTAAAACTTCGCATCGCAGTTCTTGTTCCCCAGGAGCTGCAGCACATCATCAATCAGCAAGAAGATCCCATGTTTATCGTCAGTAGGGAAAATGGACACATCATTATCAAGCCCATGGAAGAATACGGAATCCGTGAAATATCTGTTGGAACCGAAACAGATTATCGCAAAGGCTACATGGCTGGTGTTACTGATGGTTATGAAGATGGATACCACAGGGGATTCCAGGATTGCACCCGGCATCAGGAATACGACCCCAGATACCAGGGAAAAAGCTGGCTCGCATCTTACAACTACAAAAACGGTCCCAATTGTACCGGTCATTGCCATGACTGCGATTTTTATGACGATATTTTCTGCGTATGCAGATTTGGAACCTGAAAGAAAGGAGTGTTACTATGCCTACTGATTCTTGTATTGATGTTCTGAAAATCAAGGAAGTCGTTGCCCGTGCTCGACAGAACGGTATGTCGATCAGCGAATATACAGTTCGCCGTGCAATCCGTACCGGACAGCTTCCTTGCCGCGTGGTTGGAAAAACCTATCTGATTTCATGGAAGAAACTGGTCGAATGGGCCACCTGCTCGGATGGTTGCGATAACCATATTTTCGAGGAAAACGGCCCAATTTAATGTCAAATAGTTCGAAGGTTTGCACATTTGTCTCAAATGGTCTTATGAACTATCATAGCATCAAGATCATTTGAAAGGAGCGAAGGAAATGCCATATATTGAACCCCGTCGGAATGCTCGCGGCGAAGTAACGAGCTACCGAATTGTCGTATCCGACGGTATTGATTTCAAAGGCGATCAGATTCGCAGAAGATGCATCTGGACGCCACCCCGCCATGATATGACCGAACGGCAGATGCTGAAGGAAGCAACCGCCGCCGCATACAAATTTGAAGAACAGGTCAAAAATGGCTACATGATTGACCAGACACAGAAATTCTGCGACTATGCTCAGTATGTTCTCGACCTGAAAGAGCGAACCGGCGTTCGTCCCTCGACTATCGACAGATACATCGAGCTACTCCGGCGAATCAACCCCGCCATTGGGCATTTGCCCCTGGGCAAGATTCGACCGCAGCATCTGAATGAGCTGTACAAGGACCTCCAGGTCAACGGCACTTGCTCGAACACAACGAAAGCAATTGCAAGACGAACACTCAATAATACCCTCCGGGAAATGGAGTGGAGCAAGGGCCGGCTTGCCAGAGAATCCGGTGTAGCTGCAAGCACCATAACCGCAGCAACTGCTTTTAAGCCCATTTCCATGAAATGTGCAGAAGCGATTGCGGAAGCTCTGGAAGGTGAATTTGATGAGTTCTTTAAGGTTGATGACAAGAAAGTTCCGCTTTCCGATAAGACTGTACTGGAGCACCACCGACTAATCTCCACCATTCTGGCCCAGGCTGAAAAAGAGATGATCGTGGTTTACAATGCAGCCGCAAAAGCAACCCCACCCAGACCCAAGGCACCGAAGCCTACTTATTACCAGCCTGATGAGATGGATGACATTCTCAAGGCCCTGGAGAACGAACCGCTCCGGTGGAAAGCCATTACCTATCTGCTGATCGATACCGGCTGCAGAAGAGGAGAGGTCATGGGACTGAAGTGGGATAATGTTGAACTGGATACTGGCCTGCTGATTATTGACCACGCACTTCTTTACACCGCCTCAAAGGGCACATACGAAGGAGAAACCAAAACCGGCAAACCCAGAGCTGTGATGCTCGCCCCCCAGAGTTTGGAGCTTCTCAACAAATGGCACACAGAACAGCTTCGGCTCCGCATTCTCAATGGCGATCGCTGGGTCCGTTCTGACTTCATCTTTACCCATGACGATGGCACCGTGATGAACCCTGACAGCATCACCAGCTGGCTGAGAAAGTTCAGCGAGCGACATAATCTTCCCCACATTCATCCCCACGCATTCCGGCATACCGCAGCATCTACAATGATTGCAAATGGCGTTGACCTTGTAACCGCAGCAAGCGAACTGGGCCACGCAAACGCCACAACCACCGCAAATATTTACGCACATCAGATCGCAGTTGCCAAGGCGAGGGCCGCTAAAGTTCGCGGCGGCGTATTCTCCACGAGAGAACAACCCGCAAAAAAGAAGAAAAAAGCATAAAAAAGTTGAGGGTTCCAAAAGCCGGAATCCTCAACTTTTTTCGATTATCTTTCGAAAATATGGGTTTTACTCGAATAATACGGAAAGTTATCCCTGAAAAGTCCCAAAATCAGAGGTAACCCCAAAATTAACCCCAAGCCTTTTCGGGGCCAAGCAAAATGGTCTAAAAAGTTAAGAAAACAGCCGGTTTCGTGGTGAAACCGGCTGTTTTATGGTTGCGGAGGCAGGACTCGAACCTACGACCTCCGGGTTATGAGCCCGACGAGCTTCCAACTGCTCTACTCCGCGATATCTCAGGCGCACTTCTTGAGTGCCTGAGTATTATAGCACGCATCCCTCCGCTTGTCAAGCCCTATTTTCAATTTATTTGCTTCGTTTTGAAATGACGGCTCTATCACTCCAGGAACACCGCATCCTCCTTCCGGGCAAAGCTGATCACATCGCCCCCATGCAGAGGATATTCCCGATCCTGCTCCAGCCGGCCCCCATTGAGGTATGTGCCGTTGCGCGTCTGATTATCCCGCAGAAACCACTGTCCCTCCCGGCAGGTAAAGGTCGACTGGAACCGCGCCACATAGGCATTCTCCAAAACCAAATCACACTCCCGGCTTCTGCCCAATGTCACCTGCCAGCCAGAGGCCGCCAGGATTTCCCCCGACCCCATCTGCAGCCGCAGCATTTTCTGCCGGGGTTTGTGCTCTTCCACGCGCTTTCCGCACAGGCGGCATACGCCTTCCCGGGGCGCGTGCCGCAGTTCACAATCCAGCATATCACAGCCCAGGGCATCCGCCGTCTGGCGAATCACACTGACTGCCAGGGAATCCATGCCGATGGCCGTTGGATGCACACCGTCCACCGTGTCAATCCAAATTCCCTGCCCGTAAATATCCACCACCCGGCATCCGTTTGCCATAGCCGCATTGGCAATCTGACGGTTCACCTCCCGGATGCTGACGCCTCCGGGCGCATCCGGGAAACAGAAGTTCGGATCCGACTGGATGAACGTCCTTCCCAGCGTCAGACACCAGATTTCACTGTCCGGATAATTGGCCCGCAGCTTTCTAAGCATCAGCCCATAGGCCATGGAGAAATAGGTGTCTGCGCTGCTCAGCTGCACCTCTCCCTCCGGTGCCAGGGCAATTCCTGTGGCCCAGTCATTGACACCCATGTACACCAGGATCACATCCGGACGGACACCGCCCACATGCAGTCTTCCGGTCCTGCCATCCGAGCATCCCGAGGGGAACTGCTCCTGCGCCTGGATCCCCCTGGAAACCCTGCAGCCGGACCATGCGTCATTTACCAGAAGCTCTCCGCCGAAGAATGTGATAACCTTGCCCCACCAGGTATCCATGCTGCCTGTTACGCCGGCCCTTGCACCTGCATCACCGGTATAATACAGCTGATGTCCCCGGGGATTAAAGCCCTCCAGTGTGCTGATGGAATCTCCCAGTACGGAAAACTGCTTGCCATAGTAGGGATTTTCCCTTTGCCACTGGTGATAGGCCCGACTTTCGCTGCCCCGGTAGCGGACCCGGCCACCGGGCATCCGCACATCAAACAGGCTGGGGTCATCCTGAGCCCCGCCCACATAGCGCCGCTTCTCCAGCTCCTGGGACTGCCCCAAAAACTCCATCTGGAACGCCGCCAGATTGGGGCAGATGGAATAGGGGTCCGAGCCCACGCTGCTCAGGACCGCGAAAATCACCCGGCTGAAGGCTCCCTGGTAGCGTGTTTCCTCCAAAACCAGCCGGAATGCCCTTGCCACCAGTTCCGGAGGATTCCGGAAGGCTCCGCAGCCGAAGGCACCCAGAATCAGCACCCGCACTTCATTGTCGATGGCCGCCTCCAGAATATTCCGGATACGTCTGCTTAGAAGCTCCAACAGCACTGCCTGATTCACATGAGCCCGCTTCGCCAGATACGGCGCGGCACAGGTGATCACATCCACATGAAACCATTCTTCCTCCGGCAGCTGCACAGGCAGCGGACTGTCATCCTTGAACACGGTCACATTCCGGGTATAGATCAGCCGGTCGGAAAAATCATGGTCGGTTTTGGTCCTGTGGAACTGGTAGAACGGCGCAAACACCCGGCTGTGACTGAGGCAGGCATACAGATTGGAGCTGCGGCACAGGCATTCCTCCTGAGCCATGGCGCCCCGGGTCACACCGCCGCCGGGATAGTGGGGGTTGGCAAAATTCAGCACCGCCACCCGGCCGCCGTCCAGATTCCGCCTGGCAGCAGCAAGGCTGGTGCAATTCTCCACCTGTATACGGCACTTGCTGAGCATATACATTTTTTCCGATCCAAAGCCCGGCCCATAGACCCGGGAGGATTCCGCCGCCTTCCTGGTCAGTTCAGCCAGGGCTCCGGTGCGGGATTTTTCCAGTGTATCCTGAAAGCAATCGATCAATTCCTGTCTTTCCATAATCGTGCCTCCTGAAAAGTATTTGCTATATTGTATCGGATTTTGCCCGCAAGTGCAAGTCCCGGTTATTCCAGCGCCATCCGGAGTTTCTGCAGCGCCCTTTTCTCAATCCGGGATACATAGCTGCGGCTGATTCCCGTGATTTTGGATACCTCCCGCTGCTTCAGAGGGGCTTCCCCATTCAGTCCATAGCGCAGGCAGACCACCTGCCGCTCCTGTCCGGTGAGGCATTCCCCCAGGGCTTTGCGCAGTTTTACCGTCATCTCCTTCCCAGACACCTGCTCCAGTAAGTCGCAGTTGTCGCTGACCACATCCATCAGCTCCAGCGGCGCGCCATCGGCACCGGACTCAATGCACTCCGACAGTGACACATCCTGGGCACTCTTGCGCTGAGCACGAAAATGCATCAGAATTTCATTTTCCACGCACCGTGAAGCATATGTGGCCAGCCGGGCGCCTTTGGACGCATCGAAGGTGGAGATTCCCTTGATCAGGCCTATGGTACCGATGGAAATCAGGTCCTCCTGGTCCGCAGTCTGGGCATAATATTTTTTCATAATATGGGCCACCAGGCGCAGGTTTCGCTCGATCAGCACATTCCGGGCATCCAGGTCTCCCCGGGCCGCCAGGGCCAGGTAATGGCGTTCCTCCTCTTCGGTCAAGGGTTTGGGGAAACTCCCGGTAGACAGCTGCAGGGAATACAGCAGGGAGCTCATCATCAGCCATACGGCTGTCAGCATAGCGCATCACCTCGCATTACTTTATTCGCTACTGTCTGTCCATTTTCCTCCATCCCCCTTGGAAGCAGAACCAATTTGTGATATACTGTTGTTATAGCACAGTTTTTCCGGAGGGATGTCCCATGCTGGACCTGCATAATCTGCATCATTATCGCGAAAACAACCGCATCGAAGCCAAGCAGGCTCTTGGCGGCCTGCCCGAGAGTATCTGGGAGACCTACTCCGCCTTCGCCAATACAGACGGCGGTATCATCCTGCTGGGCGTGGAGGAGCTGCCTGACAAATCGCTGCATGCGCTGGACCTGCTGGACCCTCAGTGGCTCATTGAGGATTTCCTGACGATCCTGAATGATCCCCTCCGTGTCAGCGCCAATATTCTGACGCAGCAGGATATTCAGGTGCACCAAATCGACGGAAAACAAATTATTTCCATCTGCGTCCCTCCGGCCCCGCCCCGGCTGCGCCCCATTTATCTGGACAGTGATCTTTGGCGTGGCGCCTACCGGCGCTGCGGCGAGGGGGATTACCGGCTGAGCCGGGAGGAAATTGAAGCCATGATTGCAGAAAGAGGGTAACGGCATGCCTTTTCAGATTGTACGAAACGATATCACCGCCATGCAGGTGGACGCCATCGTCAATACCGCCAATCCCCGGCCGGTCATCGGCGCCGGCAGCGACGCCCTGGTGCATCGCAAGGCAGGTTCCGCCCTGCTGGAAGCCCGGCAGGCCATCGGCGCCATCCGTCCCGGCTGCGCCGCCATCACCCCGGGCTTTGATCTGCCTGCCCACTATGTGATCCACACCGTCGGACCTGTCTGGCGGGGCGGTGTCTTCGGCGAAGCAAAAACTCTTCGCAGCTGCTTCGATTCCTCCCTGAAGCTGGCCGCAGAATATCACTGCCAGAGTGTGGCATTTCCCCTGATCTCCACCGGAAACTACGGGTTTCCTCCGGAGAAGGCACTGCAGATCGCCATGGCCGCCATCCGTGAATTCCTGCTGGAGCAGGAGATGACCGTCTATCTGGTGGTGTTCAACCGGGAGGCCTTCCGCCTTTCGGAGAAGCTGTTCCGGGATGTGACCAGTTTCATCGATGAGCACTACGTTCTGGAAACCCAGCGGATCGAATACGGCATGGCACCGCCGGAGGAATCTGTCCGGCGCCGCCAGGAGCAGGACACCGCCGCTTCTGACATTTGTCAGGCTCCCAGGATCCTCCGGGAAGAGTCCAGCGCCGCATATACCGCCCCGAAGCAGGCGATACCTCAGCAGAAGCCGCGCCGCCCCAGGGCTTCTGCGCCCAAAATGTCCCTCAGCCTCCGTGATCTGCTGCAGCGCACCGATGCAGGCTTCTCCGAGACGCTGCTGAAGCTCATCGACCAGTCCGGCAAAAAAGACTCGGAAATCTATAACCGGGCAAATGTCTCCCGGCAGCATTTCTCCAAAATCCGCAACAACCCCCACTATAAGCCCACCAAACCCACTGCCATTGCCTTCGCCATCGCCCTGGAGCTGGATCTGGAGCAGACCAGGGACCTGATTGGCCGGGCAGGCTACGCCCTGACCCGCAGCAGCAAGTTCGACCTGATCATCATGTACTTTATCAGCCAGGGCAACTACAATCTCTACGACATCAACGCCGCACTTTTTGAATTTGACCAAAGCCTGCTGGGGGCATAACCCTCCGCTCCGGCATCAAACAGAGGAAAGGAATGAGCACACTATGATAATTCCCCCTTCCCCACACCATTGGGACGAACCCATCGTTCCATCCGCTCCGACCCGGCCCGCCCTGACCCTCTATCTGCCCAGTCTTGGCCGGGAACTCACCCTGCGGCGAAACCGCATCCGCTTCGGCAGCAGCAAATTCCGGGATTTGGACCTGTCCCACCTTCCCGGCGGAAGATTTCTTTCCGCAGATCACGGTGAATTCCTTCTGGATAACGGCACGTGGCAGCTGAAAATCGGACCGGACAGTGCCGAAACCTGGCTGGGCAATCAAATCCTGGCACCGGGTATCTATCCCCTGAATCCGGGGGACTGCATTCTGCCTGCAGGCCGTGAGGTTCTGATCGTCCGGGACTTCGGACGGGAAGAATTCCAGGAGCAGCAGCTTCTGAATTCCGATCTGCAGCTCTCCTTTGAAAGCATTCACCTCACCAACGGCCATATCGGCAGGGAAATCCGCTATGATGCCCAGCGCCGTGTAGCCTTCCAGCGCAGCTGGGGCATGACCGGCAAAAAGCCGGTGGACTCCACCCCGGAAGAGCTTCCGATTCCCCTTTCCGTGAATACCAAGCCCCAGCTTTTTGCCTATATCCGCCAGCATAAGCCCTGGTGGCGGTTGGATTTTGCACCGGATGATAACGGCGGCGAGGATGTACTTCTGTGGCTGGCACCGGATGCGGATATTCGCTACGTGTCGTCCCTGGGCAAGGTGCTCCACAGGCAGTGGCTCCGGGAAAACACCGCCTGCCTGGTCCGGGAGAACTGGCACGATGCACGTCTGGATTTCTTCACCGAGCAGGACCTGCGCCGGCTGGTGCGCCGCCGCTATCCCACCCTGCCCCTGTCCCGGTCCGGTGATCTGGATGACGATATGCTGCTGGTCAATTCCGGCCGCAAGGTGACCTATATCGCCGAACGCCGGGAGGTCGTCTGCACCGAGAATCCGCCATCAAGACGGTTATTCCAGGGCAAATTCCCTGCCCCCCAGCAGGAAGCGCCCCAGGTTCTGAAGATTCCCGCTCACATTACCGAGCACAATGAACTTCTGTGGTACATTTCCTACCATCGTCGCAGCTGGCTGCCCTTCAGCCTCCATGAGGACCGGATGTTCCGGGATGCCGTGCTGTTTTCCGGACGGCGCAGACAGGACGGTCTTACCTTCCGCTGGGAGACCCGCTATGACGCGGAGCACCGATGTGTGTACTACAACAGCTGGATCGACGGTTCCATCTGCGATGGGGACACCATACTTCCGCCCCTGAGGATCCCCTACCATATCCATACCATGAAGGATGTGGCCGCCTATGTTGCCAGACAGCAGCCCTTCTGGACCGACTCCGGCAAAATGTCACCTGGCAGTTGACCAAATCCATCGCAAAGCCTCCTATAATACGGGTGTAAGATCAATCAAGCCCATATTATAGGAGGTAAGTGTTATGCAGAAGAATTTAACGGAGCTTGTATTTATCCTGGACCGCAGCGGATCCATGGCCGGTCTGGAGTCGGATACCATCGGCGGTTTCAACGCCCTGATCGATAAGCAGCGGACTGAACCCGGCGATGCCTGCGTATCCACCATTCTGTTCGACAACTTTTCCCAGGTCATCCATGACCGGATCCGCCTGGATCGGGTCCCCCGGCTGACCCGCCGGGAGTATTATGTCCGGGGCTGCACCGCCCTGCTGGATGCGGTGGGCGAGGCCATCACCCACATCGCCAACATCCACAAGTACATCCGGGAGGAGGACCGTCCCGAGAAGACCCTGTTTGTCATCACCACCGACGGCATGGAAAATGCCAGCCGCTGCTACAGCTACGAGCGTGTCCGGTCCATGATCGAAACCCAGAAGGCGCTATATGGCTGGGAATTTCTCTTCCTGGGCGCCAATATTGACGCCGCCCGGGAAGCTGCCCGGTTTGGCATTGCCCCTGACCGGGCAGCCAACTACCATGCCGACCACATCGGCACCGGCGTACTGTACGACGCAGTCAACGAAACCGTATGCAATTTCCGCGCCTCCCAGCCTATGTCCGCCGGTTGGAAGGAAAAGATCGACGCTGATTTCCGCAAGCGCCGCAAGCAGTAAGGTTCATTTTCCCACAAAATCAGAAGAAAGGATGATGCGTATGTACGGCGCAATTTTAGGCGATATCATCGGCAGCCCCTATGAATTCGACCGGGGCTCCAAGACCAAGAATTTTCCTCTTTTTTCCGAAACCAGTGAATTTACCGACGATACCGTCATGGCCCTGGCCGTAGCCGAGGCTCTGATGGATATCACACCCCAATCCACCGACGAGCAGATCCGGCAGCGGATCACCTTCCTGATGCGCTTCCATGGAAGACGGTATCCTCATGCGGGCTACGGCGTGCGGTTCAGCAGATGGCTGCACAGCTACCATCCCAAGCCCTACGGCAGCTTCGGCAACGGCAGTGCCATGCGTGTTGCCGCCGCAGGCTGGCTCTTCGACGACCTGGAAACGGTGCTCAGGATGGCCAGGCTTTCCTCCGAGGTCACCCACGACCACCCTGAGGGCATCAAAGGTGCCCAGGCCACCGCAGCCGCCATTTTCCTGGCCCGCCGGGGCGAAAGCAAGGCCGCTATCCGCAGCTATATCACCAAAACCTTCGGCTACGACCTGAGCCGCAGCTGTGATGAGATCCGTCCCACCTACCACCATGTGGAGAGCTGCCAGGAGACAGTGCCCGAGGCTGTCACCGCCTTCCTGGAGGGCTGTGATTTTGAGGACGTTATCCGCACCGCGGTCTCCCTTGGCGGCGACTGCGATACCCTCACCTGTATTGCAGGCTCCATTGCCGAAGCCTTCTACGGTGTTCCGGAAGAATTGAAGCAACAGTGCCGCAGCCGTCTGACACCGGACCTGCTGGCAGTGCTGCAGCGGTTCGACGAAGCCATGCAGGTATAAAAAGATACCCCCTTGCCGAAGCAAGCTCGGCAAGGGGGTGTTTTACGCCTGACTTTCGATCTGATGCTGGATCCTGCGGATCGTGGCAGCTACCCGGTTGTATGGCTGCTCCGCCAGCAATGACAGGATCAGGTTGATTTCCCACAATTCCAGTTCGATGGGCACCGGCCCTCCTTCGGGCAAACTATTCATTGCCGCACACATCGGGATAGTCCTCTATGGCACGGATCTGGGCGGCGTAGGTAGACCAGGGAGAGGTACCCTTATACATCTCCACCAGCGCAGCAGGTACATAGATATACCCGGTACCTCCGGCGATGGGCGTGTCCTTCAGGAAGTCCGTACCGGCGGTAGCTACCAGTCCCGTCCGGATAATAAAGGTAGCCAGTACACCGCATCCGTTAAATGCCTCTTTACCAATGCTCTGGAGAACCTTCACATCCACTGTTTTCAGGCTATGGCAGTATTCGAAACATGCTTCGCCAACAGATAGCAGCACATCCGAGTTAAGCTCATCCAGGCTATTGCAGTTCCAGAACGCCTCCTTGCCCGCATTGGTCATTTTGGGGAAATGAAAGTTCAACTGATTTCGGCCACGGAAGGCGTAGTTTCCCACGGAGACCACATTGGGAAAATTGATATCGCGCATAACACCGCTGTCGTAGGATGCCAGAGCAAAGGCATATGTGCCGATGGTCGTCACTTCCGGAAAATACGCAGAGCGCATATTCGCGCACGCATAGAACGCGTAATCGCCCACGGTCTTTACATTCGGACAATAGGCGCCAAGGATTTCTGCTCTTTGCTTAAATGCATTTGCGGCAATTTTCGTGGCGCTCTGCGTGTGCAGGAAGAAGCTTTTTCCTTCCGCCAGCGCGTCCAGCTGACCATTGATATGCGCGGACAGGTCACCAAGTGCAGCCGGGTCTGTATATCCGGCAGCAGCTTTAATCGATCGGGTGAATGCGCTCAGCGCTTCTCTTGTAATGCTGTAGGTATCTTCCGCGGCGCCGTAGTCAACACGAAGTCCAGCTATGATATACGGACTGCCCTCTTGTGATGTAAGACTCGTCATGGACGGAAATAAGTTCCTTCTGCAAGCCGGTCCGACATCTTCAATTATACTCATCCGACCATCCTCGAGTGTTGTATAAGGGCTCGTACGGGCAGGAATCTGCGTACAGTTCCACTCGTTATTGAATGGCGCGGTGCTTCTGGTCCTGCTTCTGTACAAACACCAAAGATACAGATCAGCTTGCGGTCTTGAAATGTTGTGATAAGCGTAGGAGAACGAAGTTACATACTTCTGGTCCACAGAGACCCTTGCATGTTTACCCAGATTTTTCAGTTCCATGTACATGGCTCCGGCAGTTACCTGTGTTGCCGTAAGAGAAACCGGACCATCCGTATCCGCCCGTTTGGTCAGGATATACATTCTGTGGGAGCCTGCTGTCTCCGTCATAGAGTCAGAGGTATGAATCACCTCCCACCCATCCGAAAATGTCGTATCCGAGCACGCCGCCACAGCCGCCACGATCACATCTCCCGCTGCTGCATCCGCGCTTTCCGTCGTCGGATTATCTGCCCGGACAATGCCGCTGCCCCTGAGAAAAACATTTGAGCTGTCCGAATCAATTAGGACATTGTAGTCTGCCCAGACAAAGTGAAAGGCGGACTCGTCGTGTCCATAGTAATAGGCACTTGTACCAGAGTACTCCCATTCAGCAGTGTCGTTGTCAGCTCTATCATACATGACGACGGATGCGCCATTAGGGCGGTAAGTAGAATCACTGCTTTGAAAAATATACTTTTTCGTGCTGAATATCGCCCGCCAGGATCCGTCCGTACGCCTCGCAAGCGCGACATATGGATAGTTCGTGCGGTTCACATACGGCAGCGCAGAAAGCCGGTAATCGTTGTACAGATACATCTGAGCCATTTAGAATACCGCCTCCTCTGCTTCCGGCAGATCCGCGCCGCCTGTCACCGCCTGAGTTGCTGTCACCCTGCCGTTTTCGTCCACCGCGGATACCACGATGTACTGCCCGACCTGCGCAGATTCGGGCAGCGGGATCGCATTCTCACTGCCGTCAGCGCCTCTGGGAATGCCCAGATTCAGCACCCGGGTTTTCGCCACGGGCGCTGTGATGCTGGCTGTGGCATTTTGTCCTGGCTCCAGGGTTTCCACCGTGACGGAATCGATACCGACTCCATCGAAGATATTGCCGATTTTGAAAGTCATCACAGGCACATCGGGGTCTGTGGTACCCTGAGTGGCCTTCACCCACAGGCCGCTTCTGCCGCTGCCGTCCACATCCTCTGTTCTCTCCGTGGAAATCACCGGAGAAATACCGTCCTTCCCCGCAGGTCCCTGCTCTCCGTCAAAATCACCGCTGTCCCTGGCCACAGCCAGGGCCTCTTCCACCGTCAAACGCAGCTGCTCCGGGTCCAGGCCGTTGCGGATGGCGATTTCGTTAATTGCCCCCACAAGATTGGCCTTCTCCTGGGTTTTCAGTGTCTCGGGATCACCGATCAGCGCCAGGGTCTGTTCCCACAGCGCGGGGGTAGCCTCCACAGACAGATCTCCGGATGGATCCGCAGCGCCCACAATATCCCCCAGCTCTGCCCAGACCGTGGGCAGAGCCAGAGCACCGGTACCGTCGGTGCCGTAGAGTCCCAGGTACAGTTTTCCTCCGGCCCGGGTCACCGTTTCCCAGGGAATGGTCACCTGATTCCCGGTCACCGGCACATCCCGGGTTACCGCGCCCCGGAATACGGCGGTTTTACCGAGGGTTTCCCAGATGGGGTCCCGGAATTCCAGCGTCACCTGTGCGCCGACGATTCCCCGTGGGATGGGCGCGCTGCTGCAGACCCGGGCAGTTAACCGGTCTACCGCTATGTTTGCAATGATCATAGAAAAACCTCCTTTTAGCCCTACCCCGAAATCGCCCGATGGTTGCACGGTTTTGTGCAACCGCACCGGCAAATGATCCTCTCCCCTTCCGGCATACAAAAACCCCCTCCATTCGGAGGGGGTTCACCGGAATCAAATTCGTGCCACGCCGCTTTTTCTTGCAGCTTCCGCCACAGCCTTCGCAACCGCGGGACCGACTCTCGGGTCAAAGGCCTGGGGCATAATGTTATCTTCGCTGAGTTCTTCTTCCGGCACCAGTTCCGCCAGGGCCATGGCTGCGGCCACCTTCATCTGCTCATTGATATCCGATGCCCGGACATCAAAGGCCCCCCGGAAAATACCCGGGAATGCCAGCACATTGTTGATCTGATTGGGGAAGTCAGACCGGCCGGTGGATACCACCTTCGCGCCGCCTTTCTTTGCTTCGTCCGGGAAAATCTCCGGCGTGGGATTGGCGCAGGCGAAAATGATGGCATCCCGGTTCATCGTGGCCACCATCTCCTGTGTCACCAGTCCCGGGGCCGAGGTGCCGATAAACACATCCGCACCCACCAGTTTCTCCGCCAGCGTGCCGCCGGTCTGGTCCGGGTTGGTGATTTTTGCCATTTCTGCCTGGGCCCAGTTCATGCCGGGGCAGCCGTCATACAATGCGCCCTGCTTGTCGCACATGGTGATATTGGTAAAGCCTGCGGACAGGAGCATCTTCACGATGGCAATGCCGGCAGCGCCGGCGCCCACGGTAACCACCTTCACATCTTCTTTGCGCTTGCCCACCACCTTCAGCGCATTGGTCAGGCCTGCCAGAACGATGACAGCAGTGCCATGCTGATCGTCGTGGAAGATGGGAATGTCGCACTTTTCCTTCAGCTTCCGCTCGATCTCAAAGCACCGGGGCGCGGAAATATCCTCCAGATTGATGCCGCCGAAGGAACCGGAGAGCAGGTAGACGGCGTTGACAAATTCATCCACATCCTTGGTCTTCAGGCACAGGGGGAAGGCATCCACATCTGCAAAGGCCTTGAACAGGGCACATTTTCCCTCCATCACCGGCATGCCCGCCTCCGGGCCGATATCGCCCAGACCCAGCACGGCGCTGCCGTCGGTGATAACGGCGCAGAGATTGTGCCGCCGGGTCAGCTCATATGATTTGTTCACATCCTTCTGGATTTCCCGGCAGGGTTCCGCCACACCGGGGGTATAGGCCAGGGACAGGTCTTCCCGGGTCCCGCAGGGCACCGTGCAGACCACCTCAATTTTACCGCCCCACTGGGCATGCTTCTTCAGCGATTCCTTTGCGTAGTCCATATTTTTCAGACTCCTTTTGGTTTTTCTCCTTTATAGCCTGTTTCCGCCGGGCTGTCAAGGGGCATGGAGTCAAAAATAACCGATTATTTTTGGGTATTCTGCCATTTATCCGAAGATGCTTGCTATTTACCGCAGAAGCTTCTATAATGGGAGCATAACCATTTTATAAAGGAGATTCCGTCATGAAATACGATTTTACCTCCATTCTGGACCGTAAAGGCAAGGATGCCATCGCCGTGGATATGGTGGGTGGTCCCATCTCTGCTTACCCCGCCCCCCGGGAGGGCTTCGATGTGATCCCCATGTGGGTCGCCGATATGAACTTCCCTGTGGTTCCCACCATTCAGGAGGCCATGATCGAGCGGGCCAAGCAGCCCACCTTCGGCTACTTCATGACCCGTCCGGAATATACCCAGGCCATTATCGACTGGCAGAAGGACCACAACGATGCCGTCGTTGCCAAGGAGAACATCGGCTATGAGAACGGCGTTCTGGGCGGTGTGGCAACCGCACTGGCTGTGCTGTGCTCCAAGGGTGACAACGTTCTGGTGCACTCCCCCACCTATGTGGGCTTCACCGGCACCCTGAACAACAACGGCTACCACATCATCCATTCCCCCCTGAAGCTGGACGAGCAGGGCATCTGGCGTATGGATTTTGAGGATATGGAGGCCAAGATCGTCAAGAACAAGATCCACGCCGCCATTTTCTGCTCCCCCCACAATCCCACCGGCCGCGTCTGGGAGCGCTGGGAGATTGAGAAGGCTATGGAGCTGTACAAGAAGCATGACGTGTATGTCATCTCCGACGAGATCTGGTCCGATATCATTCTCACCGGTTACAAGCACATCCCCACCCAGTCCGTATCCGAAGATGCAAAGCAGCGCACCGTTGCCATGTACGCCCCCAGCAAGACCTTCAATCTGGCGGGTCTGGTTGGCAGCTACCACATCATCTACAACAAGTGGCTGAAGGAGCGCTGCGACAAGGAATCCTCCCTGGGCCACTACAACTCCATGAACGTCATGTCCATGCACGCCCTCATCGGCGCTTACAGCCCCGCGGGCTACGAGTGGGTGGAGGAGCTGCGCCAGGTCATCACCGGCAACGTAGACTTCGCCTGCGACTACATTGCCAAGCACTTCGACGGTGTCACCGTCAGCCGTCCCCAGGGCACCTACATGCTCTTCATCGACTGCGCAGGCTGGCTTGAGAAGACCGGCAAGACCATGGACGAGCTGCTGAAGGCAGGCTGGGACGTGGGTGTTGTGTGGCAGGACGGCCGCGCCTTCCACGGCCCCACCCATATCCGCCTGAACCTGGCTCTGCCCCTGAGCCGTGTGCAGGAGGCCTTCGACCGTCTGGACAAGTACGTATTCAACGCCTAAGAAATGCATTTCGCCCGGGACTTCCTTGGAAGTCCCGGGCATTTTCTGTCTGCGTAAAAGGATCATTTGGCTGCGCAGTAAACGGCATAAACAATCATCGCGGTTATCATCTTAACTAAGCAATATTTCAAAACTCACAGGACATCTCCGAATACGATGTCATTGCGAGGAGCCCGAAAAGGGCGACGTGGGACCGAAGGGAATGCCTCTGGTGCAATCTCCGGCTGAGATGTACGATCCAGTCAGTGTCAATTAACATTGTACATCCAAGATTTATCGATGTGAATTGGTTCGCTACAAGTTTGATACTGCTTTACAGGAGATTCCCACGGGCCTAAAGGCCCTCGGAATGACAGGCTTATCCATGTGCTTACGAAAGGGAATAACCACAACAATCATTTACCGCAGTTCCTTCAGCAGCTTGTTCAGCACGAAGGCCGCTCCCACCAGCAGCACCGCGCAGACAATCATCGCCGGCGCGTAGCTGCCCCACAGGTCGTATACACTGCCCCAGAGGGGATTGGCCACAATGGTCCCCAGGCTGCCGCAGGTGGCAAGCAGTCCCCAAATCGCCCCATATTCCCGGGTACCGAACAGCTGACGGGTCACCAGGGGCAGCAGTGTTGTATAAATACCCAGTCCGATGGCCATCAGCACCAGTCCCGGATATACCAGTTCCGGAATCAGCAGTGCCCCGAAGGCAGCTGCAAAAATCAGCAGCGTCATGCACCCGCCCCGGCGGACGCCCAGCCTGCCGTAGAGCATGCCTTGCCCGATTTTACCCAGGGCCAGCACCGCCGTCTGGGCCGAGAGCAGCAGGCTCACCCTGCTGTTTTCAAAGCCATAGCTTGCCAGCAGGGACGGCTGCTGCTGCTGAACGCCGCAGGCCGCGGTAATGATCACAATGATCAGGATCAACAGATATAGCTTGGCTCTCTTCAGCGCCTCTGCCCGGGTCATGCCCAGCCCGATCCCCGCAGCGGCTGTGTGCTGCTCCGCGGGTTTTTCCCTGCCCAGCAGTATCGCGCCCAGCAGGAGCAATCCCATCCACACAACGGCCATGACCACCATGGCACTGCGCCAGCCGGCTGCCGCCATGACTCCGGGGATCAGAATGTTGAAGATCATACCGCCCACACCGGAGCCGGCCATGACCAGCCCCAGAATAGAGGCTGCCCGGCCGGGGTCATAGGCCTTCTGCACCATCACATTGGCGCACAGTGCCACGCAGTTGGTACCGAACAGGCCCATCAGAAAGCCCGCAGCATAGACCATCCACAGCTGACGCGCCGCAGAAAACAGCAGCAGACTGCCGCAGCCCCAGACACCGCAGACCAGCAGGATCCCCCGGACACCCTTCCGGCCAGCCCGCTGGCCCAGAACCGGATTGGTCAGAGCTCCGGCGATGGTCATCAGGCTGAAAATCAGGGAGAAACTTCCCCGGCTGATGCCCAGCTCCCTGCACACCGGTTCCAGGAAGAAGCTTAGCGTGGAGGAGGTCAGAGCCATGGCCATCATGGTCAAAAATGCCGCAGCAGCGGGGCGGCAGAGCTGGATTTTTTCCTTCATAAATCTCCTTATTGCAAAATCAGGAGGGGCACTGCCCCTCCTGAGACCGGTTTTTGTCTAAATTATCGTTTACGCGCGAAGCGCAATCCTTCCCCCGGGGGTGGTGCTTCGCGCAGCGAATCTAAATGATGGTGATTGCCGGGGGCAATCACACAATAATTCATTAGGTGGCCCGCGAAGCGGGTCGGAAGAGGAATTCGGGAGATAGCCGAATTCGTAGTACAGGCAAGGACTTACTGATGGGTTACGTCTTACTAAGTCTGTTTCTGCGTACCAGATCCAACATTTCTGCCCGCATTCCTCTTCAGTCTGCCCTTCGGGCAGCCAGCTTCCCCCCGGGGGAAGCGTAAGCGGCTTGCGCCGCTAAACGACAATTTATCTTAATTCTTCCACTTGCTGATCAGGGCGCGGATCTGATCCGTGAGCTTGGCATTGTCCTTATTGGTCATGCTGCGGCGCTTTTTGACCAGGCGCAGCAGTTCCTCAGCCGCTGCCACCAGCTCGTCAAATACAGCCTGAGCCCGCTGGGTACCCTTGGCGGTGACGCTGCGGTCGATACGCTTGCCCTCGGTGTAGATGGTCATCTTTCCGGTGATCAGATCGTACTCCGTTCCGGAATAGGGGTCCTCGGTATTGTAGCCCTCGCCCACCAAGATCTCCTTGAAGGCCTTGACGCTCTCGTCATCGCCGTGGTTGATAAACACGGTGGCAGGCTTCTGCTTGAAGCCATGCAGCCAATTCAGCAGTCCCTGCTGGTCCGCATGGCCGGAAGTGCCGTGAAGCGTGGCAATCTCTGCATTGACTGCAATTTCCTCGCCGAAGAGTTTCACGGATTTGGCGCCATCCTGGAGCTTCCGGCCCATGGAATTCTCCGCTTGGTAGCCCACAAACAGGATCACGCTCTCCTCGCGCCACAGGTTGTGCTTCAGATGGTGGCGAATACGGCCGGCCTCGCACATGCCGCTGGCAGACAGGATCACCTTGGGCGTTCTGTCAAAGTTGATGGCCTTGGATTCGTCTGCAGTGACACTCAGCTGAACGCCCGGGGACCAGATGGGATTGTAGCCTGCCTTCAGCACAGCCTGGGTCTCCGGATCCAGGCAGCTCATGTCGCACTGCAGGAAAATTCCGGTGGCCTCCACCGCCAGCGGGGAATCCACATACACAGGGAAGTCCGGATGCCCCTTCACCATGCCCTTCTGCTTGATCTCCCGGATGGCATAGAGCATCTCCTGGGTGCGGCCCACGGCAAAGGAGGGGATCACCACATTGCCGCCCCGGTCAAAGGCACGCTGGATGTATTCCGCCATTTCCGCCACGGCGTCACCCCGCTCACCGGGATGATTCCGGTTGCCGTAGGTGGACTCGATGACCAGGTAATCCGCCTCCTCCACCTGCTTGGGATTGTTGATAATGGGCTGGTCCTGGTTGCCTACGTCGCCGGAGAATACAATTTTCCGGGTCTCACCGTTCTCCGTCAGCCACAGCTCCACTGCAGCGGAGCCCAGCAGATGGCCGATGTCCGTCAGGCGCAGCACCACACCCTCGCCAACGCGGATGGGTTCGGCATAATTGCAGCGCCGGAAGAGCCGCAGGGCGCCCTCCGCATCTGCCAAGGTGTAGGTGGGCTCAATGGGTGCCCGGCCGGAGCGCTCATTTTTCCGGTTCTGCCACTGGGCCTCGGACTCCTGGATGTGGGCGGAATCCCGGAGCATGATATTGCACAGGTCGCAGGTGGCATGGGTAGCATAGATAGTGCCCTTGAAGCCGTCCTTATAGAGCTTCGGCAGCATGCCGGAATGGTCGATATGGGCATGGGTCAGGAACACTGCCTCCAGCATGGACGGGCTGATGGGCAGCGGGATATTCTGAAATATATCCGCCCCCTGCTCCATTCCGCAGTCCACCATATAATACCTTCCACCCACTTCCAGCAGTGTACAACTGCCGGTAACCTCATGGGTGGCACCGATAAACTGAATTTTCATAATGCGTCGCCTCCTGGGATGTGAAAGGGTTTGCCTCTTCGTGTCACTATAATTATAGCATGTTTTCCCGGCGCAAACAAGAGCACGGACGCAAAAGCAAATCTCCCGGAGTGTAAAAAACTCCGGGAGATTTTTGTTCAGGATTTCTTGGCGCCGTAGCCGTACTTATTGCCGTAACCGTAGCCATAGCCGTAACCATAGCTGCCGCTTCCGCCCTTACGGCGGGGAACCGCGTTGAGAACTGTGCCGGCCAGAGCCGCGCCATGCTCATGCAGGCTGGTAATGCCGTCGAGAATCTGGGTCTCGTTGGCATAGTCCTGCTTCACCACGTATACCACAGCATCTGCATGCTTTGCCAGCAGTGCTGCGTCGGATACCACCGTACAGGGGGGGCTGTCCAGAATGATGTAGTCAAAGGCAGGCCGCAGGGTGTCCAGAATCCGTTCCACTGCCTGGGAATCGATGTTGTAGTAGCGCTTGCTGGTGCTCTCTCCGGAGAGGTAGTACACCTCCCGGCTGCCGATTTTCCGCAGATTTTCCATCACATCCAGCTTGCTGTTCTTCATGAAGTCCATCAGGCCCTTTCTGGGCTTGGTTCCCAGCATTCTGTGGACGCTCTGGTTGCGCAGGTCCGCGTCCACCAGGGCAACACGCTTGCCTTCCGCCGCAAGGGAGATTGCCAGGTTGATGGAAATGGTACTCTTGCCCTCGCCGGGAACTGTGGAGGTCAGCAGAACCACCTTACCCTCGGTATCGCTCAGATGCTTGTGCAGCCTGGTACGCAGACCCCGCAGCGCTTCGGCCAAACCGGGATCATCTCCGGCGCTGAGGACAATCTGCTTGCTGTTGCGGCGCTTTTTCTCCGCCACAAAGGGGATGGAGGCCATCACCGGCAGATTGACCAGCTTTTTCAGCTCGTTGGCATCCACAATGGTCCGGGAGAGCAGTGCCAGCAGCGTCACCACGCCCATTCCCAGCACCAGCCCCAGCACCAGTCCCTTGACCAGGGCACCGGTGCCGCTGAAGCGGTTGACCGGCTCCTCCGGGATAGTGGGCTCCTGGCGGATGATCATCTGCGCGGCATCCATGGTGTAGACCATGACCTGAGGATAGCACTTGATCACAGCACAGAGGATCTGGTAGGCATCCTCCGGATCGGTGCTGCGCACCGTCAGTTCAAACAGATTCGTGTCGGAAAACTGGGCCGGGATAATGGTGCCGTTGATATAGCCCTTATCCAGCTGCGCCAGGATCATATCCCGCATCATGTCTGTACCCAGCATGCTGGGGAATGCGGAAACCAGGCTGGCTGTAGCGCTGTTATCGTAGTAGTAGGCACTTCCCAGAGACTCATCGCCGCCGAAGCCGGAGCGAACCGAGAAGACCGCCTTGGATTCATAGTATGGCACGAAGCTGCTTCTGGCGCGCAGATAGCTCACGCCGGAGAGCACCAGAGCAAGGATCAGCACCAGCAGCCAAAGCTTGCTCAGAACCTTCATAAACCGGCTCATAAACGCCATCAGATCAATTTTCTCCGGTATCTTTTCAGATTCCATGTCGGTGCCTCCTTTCTATTCCTGTGCCGGGCCGCTCCGGGACTTCTTCCCGGAGGACTTGCCCGAGGAGGATTTGCTGCCGTAGCCGTAGTGACCGTAGCCATAGCCGTAGCCGTAACCATAGCCATAGCCGTAGCCTTCCGTGAAGGAGGCCGTCATATGGTTCAGGACCACACCCAGGAAATTGGCATTGGCACCCCGCAGCAGGTCGATATGATCGTTAATATCCGGTGCGGGGGTGGTATCCTGCCGCACCACCAGCACCGATGCATCGGCCTTCTCCGCCAGAGCCTCTGCATCGGCAAAGTAGCCCATGGGCGGGGTGTCCAGGATGACATAGTCGAAGACCCGCAGCTGACGCAGCAGCTGGTCCATGGTCCTGCCGGACAGAAGCTCCGCACAGCGCTTGTCGGGATCTCTGGGGAAGAGCATGAAGACCTTCAGGGTCTTATGTACCTGCATGCAGCGCAGCAGATTCTCCCGGCTGAAGTTCTCGCTGAGCATCTGGTTCAGGGGCAGCTCAGCGGTATAGGCCTTGCCGTAGAAGGCATTCAGGCTGGGATTGCGCAGATCGCAGTCCACCAGCGCCACACGCTTGCCCATCATAGCCAGCGCAGCCGCCACATTGCCCGCCACGGTGGATTTGCCCTCGTTCTCGCCGACACCGGTGAACAGGAAAATCTTACTGTCCCGGGTCGCCGCCTCATGCTCCAGGCGGGAGCAAACGGTGTTGATCTGCTCGGTATAGGCAAAGCTGGTCGCCGGGGCAAATACCTGCACCGGCCTGCGCTTTTTCTTCATCTTGCCCTTAATGGTTCTGGGAATCTCTCTGGGAATGGACGCAATTACCGGAGCCGCCAGCATTCTGCGGGCACCGGACCGGGTCTGGATGGTTTCTCTGGAGAGATAGAACCAGCACAGCAGCACGATCATGATGCCGCCGCCGGCCAGTGCGCCCAGAAGGCTCCAGCGGCCCACATTTACGCTGTTGACCGGGCTTCTGCTCACCTGGGGATTGCGGATAACCTGAATCAGGCTGTTCTCCGCCACATATTCCATCAGCGTGGGCGCAGCCTCCATAGTGGCCTGCAGCACCAGAAATACCCGCTCCGGAGAGTCGTCCGTAACAGTCAGCACCACGAAATTGGTGCTTCCCACCTGTTTTGCTTCAATGGTGCCGTCAAATTTCGCCAGCTTGGCATCATACTCCCGGATCTGCCGGCGCACCATATCCGTGCCCATCATCTCCGACAGCAGGGATGCCACCTCTCTGGCCGACTGGGCGTTGTAGCCGGAGGTATAGGAGGTCTTCCGGGACATAACCGCATAGGTCATGCTGCCGCTGTATTTGGGGGTGTAGAACCAGCCGAAAACCAGACTGATGCTCATGGCAAAGGTCAGAGCCGCCACGATCACGGTCCAGAAATCACGGCGGACAGCCCGCAGCAGGCAGGGCAGGGAGAGGTCTGATAAATGGAATTTATTCTGCTTCATGGCTCCTCCCTCCTTATCCGACCACCACCGTCAGCACGGCGATGCCGGTGCTGACGCCATAGGGATAGCGGTAATAGACATAGTACACGCCGTCAGTGGAGGTATCCACCTTGCCGGAGATCTGCACTTCGCTCTTGTTTCCTGCACCCACAGGGGTCTGCACAGCCCGCAGATACTTCTCCGCCTGGAAGGTGTCGCCCTTCTCCAGATAGATCAGGTATTCGGAAAGCTCCACATCGGGCCGGGCCACCAGTCCGGTGTGGATGATGACCGGCAGATCCAGCCGCATGGTGTCGCCCATGGAATTGGTCACCTGCAGCGTCACCGACTGGACATCCGGATCGGAGGTAGCGCTGAGCGCGCTGATTCGGATGGTGCCGGAAATATCGCCGTCCAGATCGTCCTGGGCGCCGATCCGGTCCAGAATCCGGATGGTTTCATTCTCCGCATAGACCAGCGGCTCCTTCACCTGGAACCGGGGCCGGGAATAGTCGGTGTAGTGCAGCATCCGGGAGGTGGTGGCAAAATTCCCATGGCTGTCAAAGACGATGTAGCTAACCTTGGCCGTGTCGTCGGTGATCAGCTTGGAAACGCCCTGGATCCGGATTTTTCCAGTCAGGTCCCCATCCTGCTTGTCATGGGCACTGACGCCTGCCAGCAGCTGCGATGCATCCGCGGACACGGATACCTCGATCTGCTCAGCGTCGCACTGAATGGTCGGTCCCTCCGTCTCACCGGAGAGCATGCCCTGCGCGGTGGTCACAGCAAACAGGCCGCCCACCAGCAAAAACAGCACCATCAAAATAATTTTCGTATATCTCATAACGGCTCCTAATCAACCAATTTTCATGATATCAATTTATTATACCATTGTTTTCCCGGGATGTAAATATCTCAAGCGCTGCCCCAAAGGAGAAAAAACTGTATTTTTCCCGGAAAACCACCGGTTTTACCCGGTTTTCGGAAATCCGTGGTAGCATTTCCGGGCAACCCATGGTATAATGGTTTTTCAGAGGCGGAAATCCGGAAACATTTCCAGGCCCCGCAGCAGCCGGGCCGGGTTGTACTGGGTCAGAATCTGCACATATTCCGCAGGATATTTCTGCAGCAGATGCTCCCGCACCGGCTGCATATCCGTGGTTCTGCGGCTGATGGAGTGGGCATCACTGGCCACCACATGGGCAAGTCCTCCGCCCAGGATCCATTCCGCCGTCTTCTGCACCCGGTAGCCAAAGGCCCCCAGAATACTGCCCTTGTTCAGCTGGATCACAAAACCCTTCCGGAACCACAGGTCCACCCCTCTTGGGTCATTCTGGATCGCCTCATAGCGCTCCGGATGTGCCACCACCGGCTGATAGCCGCAGGCGGCAATCTCATCCAGAATGGCATCCATCTCCTCAAAGGGCGTGTCGAAGTAGAATTCACACAGCACATAGCTGGAATTGCCCAGGGTGGGCAGCAGATGCTCCCGGGCCAGCTCCACCGTCTGGGGCAGGCACAGGATCTCCGCCCCGGGATACAGCCGGATGGGGATGCCCTCGGTGCGGACAGCGTGGGTAAGCCGCTCATAGCGGACATACATTCTGTTGAGCAGACCCAGGGACTGCCGTTCCCCCATGAAATGGGGTGTCACGGCCAGGTCGGTCACACCGGACGCCTGGGACATGCGGATCATATTCAGCGCTTCGGCCATATCCGCTGCGCCATCGTCAAAACCCGGCAGAATATGACAGTGGATATCGGTCAAATTCAGCACCTCCTTTAAAACATTAGGTTATATTATATCACATTTGCTCCATCAGATGCAATACTTCTCTTTGAGAAAACGAAAGGCGGTGAGCCAATGGAACAGCGTGACCCCTCCGGGCAGGAGGCCTCCGGTTCCCAGGCCCTCCGGATCCTCCGGCATAAGGTCCGGGACGGATCCCTGAAAGAACTATTCCAGGACTGGAAATGGATCCTGTCCTTCACCCGGGGGCACCGGGTGCAGATTATCATCTATACATTGCTGGGCATCTGCGTCAGCAGCCTCAATCTGGTCACCGGCGTTGTGAGCAAGTATCTCATCGACTGCATCATGACCTTCGACCGCAGCAGACTGCTCCCCCTGGCTGTGCTGATGATCATCAGCGCCATCGTCGGCCTGGCATTGCAGAGCATCAGCTCCCGCTATTCCGCCCGGCTGAATGTGACCATGCGCAACCATGTCCAGAAGCTGGTCTTCCGGGAGCTTCTGTCCTCCCGCTGGCTTCAGATCCGCCAGTTTTCCACCGGCGACCTGATGAACCGGTTCTCCGGCGATGTCAGCACTGTTGCCAGCTGCGCGGTCAGCTGGCTGCCCAATGTGGTGATCCAGTGCTTCACTGTGCTGGCCACGCTGATGGTGGTCCTCTACTACGATCCCGTCATGGCCCTGATCGCCCTGGCCAGCACCCCCGCACTGATCCTCACCTCCCGGCGGCTGATGCGCCGCCAGCGCAGCTTCAATCTCCAGCTGCGCTCCATCAGCAGCGGCATGTCTGCATTCGAATCGGAGACCTTCCGGAATGTGGACACGCTGAAAAGCTTCGGTGTGGAGCAGAGCATGGAGGATAAACTCCAGTACTGGCAGAAGGCCTACCGGGATGTGGTCATCGCCCATAACGACTTTTCCGTGCGCACCAGCATCATTCTGACCATGATGGGCTCCGCCGTGCAATATCTGGCCCTGGGCTACTGTCTCTGGCAGCTGTGGAGCGGAAAAATCCTGGTGGGCACCATGGTGCTGTTCCTGCAGCAGCGGGCCAATCTCTCCGGCGCTTTCTCCTCCCTGATCTCCCTGATTCCCACTGCCCTGTCCGGCTCTGTCGCCTCAGAGCGGCTTCAGGAGCTGACCCATCTGGATAAGGAGCCCCGGAACCGGACGGCCGCAGAAGCCACGGGAAGCTGCAGTGTTACCCTCACCGATGTATCCGCCGCCTATGAAGATGGCCGGCAGGTGCTCCATTCCGCCAATTTCCACGTACCCGCCGGAGAAATCGCCGCCCTGGTGGGTCCCTCCGGCGAGGGCAAATCCACCATGATCCGCCTGATGCTGGGGCTGATCCAGCCCGATTCCGGCGAAGGTGTTCTGGAGGATTCCCGCGGCACCCGCTTCTCCCTGGGCGCTGACACCCGGCATCTGTTTGCCTATGTGCCCCAGGGCAACACGGTTCTGGCCGGCACCATTGCGGAAAATCTGCAGCTGGTCAACCCGGCGGTCACCCGTGAGCAGATGGAGCAGGCCCTGAAGGACGCCTGTGCATGGGAATTTGTCAGCCAGATGCCCGATGGTCTGGACAGCGTCATCGGCGAAAACGGCAAGGGACTCTCGGAAGGACAGGCCCAGCGTATTGCCATCGCCCGTGCACTGGTCCGGCAGGCTCCGGTGATGCTTCTGGACGAAGTCACCAGCGCCCTGGACTACGACACGGAGCGTCAGGTTCTGAAAAATCTGACCAACCGGGGTGTCACCTGTATCGTCGCCACCCATCGCCCCTCCGTGCTGGCCCTCTGCGCCCGGGTCTACCGGGTCAGCGACGGCAGAGTCTATCCGCTGACGAACGATCAGATCCAGGCTCTGATCCAGTTTGACAATTGATTCACCCACCGGGGAGCATCCGCTCCCCGGTGATTTTTTCCCCAGCAAAATGATTGTTGACGGTAGCACTATGGTAGGGCGGGGGGCTTGCCCCCGCCGACAGTAGGCACTATCGTTTTCGCCTGACTTCCGGTGAATTCGCAGCATTTTACCGCGCGGCGGGGGCAAGCCCCCGCCCTACAAAGGCGTATGGTATTCTTACGCTAAACGATCATTTTCATTCTTTTTCGGCATATGCAAAAGCCCCGCCTGTTTTCTTGCAAAAAACAGGCGGGGTTTCTCAATTCACTTATCTCTGAGTGGGCTTGATGTGCCAGATTTCCTCAGCGTACTGACGGATGGTACGGTCGGAGGAGAACTTGGCAGCGGATGCCACATTCATCAGGCACTTGCGGCCGAAGGCCATGCGGTCGGCATAATCCTTGTTGACCTGCAGCTTCTGATCGAAGTAGGAAGCGTAGTCCAGCAGCAGATAGTAGTGGTCAGCCTTGTGCCAGTGGGTGCCGTCCAGCAGAGCGTGGAACAGGTCACGCTGGCCGTCGTCGGTGGGCACAGTGCCGTCCACCAGGGTGTTGATGGCCCGGCGCAGGTCGGCATTGGTATCGTAGATGCCGCGGGAGTAGTAGGAGCCCTTGGCAGCGTTGATCTGCTCGACGGTGTGGCCGAAGATATATTCGTTCTCGCGGCCGGCCTCCTGGGCGATCTCCACATTGGCACCGTCCAGGGTACCCAGAGTCACAGCGCCGTTGAGCATCAGCTTCATGTTGCCGGTGCCGGAAGCCTCGGTGCCGGCAGGGGAAATCTGCTCGGAAACGTCGGCGGCGGGGATGATATGCTCAGCATAGGAGCAGTTGTAGTTCTGAACGAAGATCACCTTCAGCTTGTCAGCCACAACGGGATCGTTGTTGATCATCCGGGCCACACGGTTGATGTAGCGGATGATAGCCTTGGCCCGGGCGTAGCCGGGGGCGGACTTGGCGCCGAACAGATACACGGTGGGCTGGAAGTCGGGCAGACGGCCCTCCTTCAGGCGGAAGTAGATGTCCACAACAGACAGGATATTCAGCAGCTGGCGCTTGTACTCGTGCAGACGCTTGACCTGAACATCAAACATGAAGTCGGGGTTCAGCATAACGCCCTCCTGCTTGGCAATCACCTTGCACAGCTGCTCCTTCTTGGCGCGCTTGATGGCGTTGAACCGGGCAACGGTCTCATCGTTGACGTGATCCTTCAGTCCGCCGATCAGCTCCAGATCCTTCAGGAAGTCGGCGCCCACCTTCTCGCGGACCATTGCGGTCAGCTCGGGGTTGCACAGACCCAGCCAGCGGCGGGGAGTGATGCCGTTGGTCTTGTTCTGGAAGCGCTGGGGGAAAGCGTGGTACCAGTCCTTGAAGCAGTCATCCTTCAGGATCTGGGAGTGGATCTCAGCAACGCCGTTGACATAGGTGCCCACATAAATGCTGAGGTTAGCCATGTGTGCGGTGTTGTCGCGGACGATGAACAGGTTGGGGTGCTCCCAGCGCAGCTTCTCGTCGATGCGGCAGATGATGTCCACGATTTCGGGAACAACGGAGCGCATCAGGTCCAGGGGCCACTTTTCCAGAGCCTCGGACATGACGGTGTGGTTGGTGTAGGAGAAGGTCTTCTGGGCCACCTTGAAAGCATCGTCAAAGCTCATACCCTCGATCATCAGCAGACGGATCAGCTCAGGGATGGACATGGCGGGGTGGGTATCATTCAGCTGAACAGCATAGTAATCGGAGAACTTGCTCAGATCGCTGCCGTGAGCCAGCTTGTAGGTCCGCAGCATATCCTGCAGGGATGCGGAGGACAGAACATACTGCTGCTTGATGCGCAGGCGCTTGCCTTCCCAGGTGGAGTCGTTGGGATACAGAACGCGGGTGATATCCTCAGCCTTGTTCTTGGCATCCAGAGCCCGGCGGTAATCCTGGTTGTTGAAGGCGTTGAAGTCCAGCTCTTCCTCAGCCTCACACTGCCACAGACGCAGGGTGTTGATGTTGTTGGTGCCGTAGCCAATGACAGGAACGTCGTAGGGGACAGCCAGCACGGTGTGCTCGGGGAAGCGGATCTTCACGGTGTGGTTGTAGCGGCGGTAGGACCAGGGATCGCCAAACTTGGTCCAGTCGTCGGCCATCTCCACCTGGTTGCCCTCGCCGTCGAAGCGCTGCTTGAACAGGCCGAAGCGGTAGCGCAGGCCGTAGCCGCTCAGGGGCAGGTCGCAGGAAGCGGCGCTGTCCAGGAAGCAGGCAGCCAGACGGCCCAGACCGCCGTTGCCCAGTGCATCGTCCTCGATGTCCTCCAGGACTGCCAGGTCCACACCGCGCTCAGCGAACAGCTTCTTCATCTCGTCCAGGATTCCCAGGTTGAACATATTGGAATAGACAAGACGGCCGATCAGGTACTCAGCAGAGATATAGTAGGCCTTTCTCTCGTGCATACGGGCCTTCTTGGAGTCGCTCCAGTTGTCGGAAATGGCCATCATAACAGCCTGACCCAGAGCCTCATGGAGCTCCTGGGGAGTGGCTTCCTTCAGGCTGACGTCGTAAGTGTACTTCAGCTGGGCCTCAGTCCACTTTACAATGCTCATGCAATCATAGTTCATTAATTTCATTCTCCATTCTAAAAAGCGGGGGGAATTCCGCTGTACTTATTTTTCCTCTGCCAGACGGCCATAGAGCCGGGTCAGATTGTAGATTTTCTTGGCCAGGTCCTTGCTGAACATGCTCTTCTCCGCTCTCCAGGTCCAGTTGGCATCGGACAGGGTGCCGGGGAAGTTCATGCGGGCATGGGCACCCAGGTTCAGCCAGTCGGGCATCTGGATGATGCACATATCGGAAACAGAGCTCATGGCAGTACGGATGGTGCCCTGAACCAGGCCCTCAGCCTCAGTCAGACCCATATACTCAATGGCATAGGCCTTTGCCTCGGGATCAGCGGTTTCGAACCACTGGCGCATGGTCATATTGTCGTGGGTGCCGGTGTATACAACAGAGTTTCTGGGATATACATGGGGCAGGTACTCGGAGGGCTCGCGGGAATCGAAGGCAAACTCCAGCACCTTCATGCCGGGGAAGCCAGAATTGTCCCGCAGATCCAGCACCTCCTGAGTCAGGAAGCCCAGATCCTCCGCGATCATTTTCAGCTCGGGCAGGCCGTTCTTCACAGCCTCCACAAATGCCATATCGGGGCCCTTGACCCAGTGGCCGGTCTTTGCAGTGGCAGCGCCGTAGGGCACGGACCAGTAGGCCTCCAGACCGCGGAAGTGGTCCATACGGACGATATCGTACCACTCACCGGCGGCGCCGAGCCGCTTGATCCACCACTGGAAGCCATCGCCCTTCATCTTTTCCCAGTCGTAGATGGGGTTGCCCCACAGCTGACCGTCAGCGGAGAAGGCATCGGGAGGACAGCCGGCAATGACCTTGGGGGTCAGGGTCTCATCCAGCTGGAACATCTCAGGATTGGACCAGACCTCCACGGAATCCAGCGGCACATAGATGGGCACATCACCGATAATGGAAATGCCGTTTTTGTTGGCGTAGGCACGCAGTGCGCTCCACTGCTTGTGGAACAGATACTGCACAAAGCTGTAAAAACGCAGCTCATCTGCCAGCTCCTCGCGCACAGCCTCCATAGCGTCGCTGCGGCGCATCTTCAGGCCTTCCTCCCAGTTGTACCAGGGGGAACCTGCATACTTGCTCTTCAGGGCCATGAACAGTGCAAAGTCGGGCAGCCAGGACTCATTATCCTCCATGAACAGCTCGAACTCGTTGCCGCCCTGGAAACGGCTGTAGGCAATGCGCAGAACCTTCAGGCGGTTGTTGTACAGCCGGCCGAAATCTGCCTTGGTATCGCTCCAGCACCAGTCGATGGGTTCCACTTCTTCCTTCTTCAGCAGCCCCTCCTCGATCAGGGATTCCAGATCGATCAGATAGTGGTTGCCTGCATAGGTGGAGCAGGACTGGTAGGGAGAGTCACCGTAACCGGTGGGAGTCAGGGGCAGGATCTGCCACATGGACTGGCCTGCCTCTTTCAGGAAGTCAACAAAAGCGAAGGCCTGCTTGCCCATGGTGCCGACGCCATAGGGGCCGGGAAGGCTGGTAATGTGCATCAGAATGCCGCTGCTTCGCATAATTCTATCTCCTTTATGTTATTATCGCAGACACTTTACCGCGGTAAACTTCCGCGTATGGAAAACATATGTCTTTGAGGGATAAACCCAGTTTTTTCCAACTTTAAAACGTTTCCAATAGAGTCTCACGCTAACAGGATATTACTTTTTTATCCATTTGTCAAGTAAAAACCGCCGTTTTGTTCTCCGGCGGTGTAATTTTTGGCATATTGTCAAGAATATATTCCCAAAACAGGAGTAATATACCCACATTCACTAGGAAAAGAAAAAGAAAAACAGGCCTGCTTACGCAGGCCTGTTTGGGATTGTGGAATTAAGCCTCCAGGTTCAGGCCGGTCTCCTTGTTGAAGACATGGCACACATGGCCGGGGAAGGCAAACTTAACGGTGTTGCCGTTAGCCAGAGCGTTGACCTCAGCGGCAGTCATGTTCATGGTGGAAACGACCATGACCACATCGCGGCCCAGAGCGTTGACGTGCAGGTGGACGGTGGAGCCCATCAGCTCGGAAACGTCAACCTTGCCCTCAAAGCCGGCGTTCTCCAGGGTGATATGCTCGGGACGGACACCCAGAACGATATCCTGCTCGGCAACGTTGTTCTTAGCCAGCTTCTCCTGCTTCTCATCAGACAGCTCGACGGTCTGGCCGCCCAGGGAAACAGCGTACTTGCCATTTACCTTGACCAGCTTGGCATCGTTGAAGAAGTTCATCTGAGGAGTGCCGATGAAGCCTGCAACGAACAGGTTGTAGGGATGATTGAAGACCTGCTGAGGAGTGCCGATCTGCTGGACCTCGCCATCCTTCATGATGACGATGCGGTCGCCCAGGGTCATAGCCTCAGTCTGGTCGTGGGTAACATAGATAAAGGTGGTGTTGATCTTCTGACGCAGCTTGATGATCTCTGCACGCATCTGGTTACGCAGCTTGGCGTCCAGGTTGGACAGAGGCTCGTCCATCAGCAGAACCTTGGGCTCACGGACGATAGCACGGCCGATGGCAACACGCTGACGCTGACCGCCGGACAGAGCCTTGGGCTTACGGCCCAGGTACTGGGTGATGTCCAGGATCTCAGCAGCTTCCTTAACCTTGCGGTCGATCTCATCCTTGGGAGTCTTGCGCAGCTTCAGGGCGAAGGCGATGTTGTCATAAACGGTCATGTGGGGGTACAGAGCGTAGTTCTGGAAGACCATGGCGATATCACGGTCCTTGGGAGCCACGTCGTTGACCAGCTTGTCGCCGATGTACAGCTCACCGCCGGAAATCTCTTCCAGGCCGGCGACCATACGCAGAGTGGTGGACTTACCGCAGCCGGAAGGACCAACCAGAACGATGAACTCCTTGTCAGCGATCTCCAGGTTGAACTCCTGGACAGCGATGACGCCCTGCTCAGTAACCTTCAGGTTGACCTTCTTCTTCTCGGGCTCGTCACCCTTCTTCTTCTTCTTTGCGGCCTTTGCGTCGTCGCCGCTGTGGGGGTAGATCTTGGTGATGTTTCTCAGGCTTAAAGATGCCATACTTTCTCGACTCTAAACGCACCTACCATTTTCGCGTGCGTTCTCGCGTACCGGGAAGCATTTCTCCCGGAAGCATTACGACAGGTCTCCACACTGCCGCACCGTGAGTCAAACGGGTTTATCCTCCTTTATTTTAGTGAATGAACGTCTATTTTTGTGGAGTAGGCGCACTTCACCTGGATACGCACATCATACCATACTGGAAACGTTTGCGCAACCGTTTTTTATTACAATTATTTACATTCTTCCTTGGGCATTATGCCTAAGGGCATGAAATGTTGTATTCCGATCTCTTTTCTTAGGAAAATGATGGTTTAGCGTACTAACTGCACACGAATGTAGGGCGGGGGCTTGCCCCCGCCGGCGGTACAATGTTACGAATTCACCTGACTTCAGGCAAATTCAGTGGTGCCTGCTGTCGGCGGGAGCAAGCCCCCGCCCTACCGTACATAGTAATGTAAACGATCATTTACGATACCCCAGAGGAAAAGCCCCGCTTTTCAGCGGGGCTTTAGGGCATTTTACAGAATTTCGGCGCCGCCGTCACGGCTGACCTTCAGCGCAGAGCCGAAGAATTCGGTCATAGCCACTTCCAGATGCTCCAGATCCGCCACTGCAGCCGTCTCGTAGCAGGAATGCATGGCAACCTGGGGCAGGCCGATATCCGCCGTGGGCACGGACACATGGGTCAGGGAG
The DNA here is from genome assembly GCA_015068305.1 of Oscillospiraceae bacterium. Classification (GTDB taxonomy): domain Bacteria; phylum Bacillota; class Clostridia; order Oscillospirales; family Oscillospiraceae; genus Faecousia. Next base: position 1,254 of record SVKV01000012.1, on the reverse strand, counting down.
ATATGGCCCAGGGTGGAGCCGCCCTTGATATCCGGCCGGTTGGTATAGCGCTGCAGGGGCACCCCTGCCTTGCCGCAGATATGCCGGAATACGGAGGCGGAGACGCCGTCGGTGGTGTAACGCTGCGCCGCATTGAACTTCAGCACCACGCCCCGGCCCATGACAGGGGCATTGGCCGCGTCGGCCAGCTCAGGATGGCTGGGATGCAGCGCATGGGCATTGTCCGCAGACACCAGGAAGGACTGGGCCAGCATCATGTGGATATCCAGATCCAGGGCATCACAGATCCGCTCCAGGGTGAATTCCAGAATGGTGGACGCTGCGCCCTGGGGGGAGTTGGAGCCCACCTCCTCGTCGTCGAAGGCGCAGAACACCGGCACAGCCTCATTATCCCGGGCATTCAGGAAGCCCTGAATGGTGCCCCAGGCGCAGGCCAGATCGTCCAGTGCGGGGCCGGAAATGAACTCGCCGTCAATACCCCATACAGACGACTTCTGCCGGACATACAGATACAGGTCGTGGCCGAGGATCTTTCCGCCGGCGGTCTTCTTCACCAGGGGCCAGAACTTATCGGCATCGTCGGCACCGCCCAGCATGGGCACCGTGTCCACTGCCAGGTTCCACTTGTAGCCATCGTTCACACTGCGGTTCATGTGAATGGCCACATTGGGCATCAGCAGCAGGTCCTGATCGATATTGATCAGGCGGCCTTCCACGCCGTTTTCCGTCTCCACCATAACACGGCCGGCGATGGACAGAGGCCGGTCCATCCAGGAGGAGATGATCATTCCGCCGTAGCCCTCCGTGGCCAGGCGGGTGTAGATGCCCCGCAGCTCGCAGTTTTCCTTCAGCTTGAAGGTAGGCCGGTCGGTATGGCATGCGCTCATCATGAAGCCGTAGGGCTTCACTGTGGGCACCCGGAAGGCAATCAGGGTGGTGCCGCCCCGGATCAGGTAATACTTGTTGCCCCGCTCCAGGCTCCAGCTTTCGTGCTCAAAAAGCCGCTCGTAGCCAGCCGCCTCCAGCATGCCCTGCAAATTGGCAGTGGCATGATAGGCGCTGACAGAGGTATCCAGAAAATTCTGAAACGCTTTCATGTCGCTCATGTTTGTTTTCTCCTTGTCTTGAGATAAATTATCGTTTACAGGGGTAACGTTGTCGACCCGGTGGGCCGACACATTGCTTCGCAATGAGGGGTACGGATTGCCACGCCAGTGTGCGCACTGGCTCGCAATGACATACTTTTCGTAACCA
>SVKV01000046.1 GCA_015068305.1 Oscillospiraceae bacterium | reverse complement strand
GTGGTATCGATGAGCATTCGCACAAACTCCAGACCGACCACGATGGTCAGCAGGCTGTGCAGCAAATGATCCACCTCTGTGAAATAACCGGCCTTGGTACACATGTGGTAGACTTCCAGGCCCAGTGCTGCCAGCAAAGCGACAATGGTGACAACAGCAATGATTCGCTCGATGACATGCAAAATCCGGCGGAAGAGATGCTCGACAGTGCGGTCACGCTTGGTGATCTTGTCGATATAGGCCTGCACTTTGGGGTCGTCGGAATGGGGGGCATGATGACTCACGGAAGATACCTCCTTTGTGGTTATGAGGATATTCTACAGGAAAAACGGAAGAAATGGAAGAACTTTCTTCTAAAAAGCTTATTTTTTCTTCAAAAAAGGTTCCATCTCTCTGTTTGCGGCCTCCAGCTCCTCCCGCAGCTCCCTGGCGGACATGCGCAGGACACCGCCCCGCAGGGATGCCAGCTGTACCAGTGAGTCGGAGGTTGCGACCCGGACGGCATAGTTGCTGCCGATTTTTGCCACCAGCGCCTCAATGTAGGCATCTCCCGTCTCGCCTTCTTTTGTATAAACCACCTGAATGTTGTGGTATTGCGTTTTTTCTCCGGGATTACCCTTGACCTTCCAGCCGTCGAAGACCAGCACCAGATAGCATTTGCGGAAGCCTGCATAGTTGGAGAGCAGGTCGCACAGCTTCCTGCGGGCTGCTTCCAGATCATCCTTGGCAAGCGATGCCAGATCCTCCCATGCGAAGATGATGTTGTAGCCGTCTACGATGATGGCCTTCCGCTTGGGGGTACGGATGGTTACTTCCTCCGTGGCAGGCCGGTTAGCCGGTGCGCGATACAGGGGCCGCTTCACCGGGCCGAATTCCCGCTCCATAATGGCTTCCAGCTCCTTGTCATCCAGCCGCACATTTCGGGTGATCAGCTGGGGCGCTTTTTCCTCTTTCAACCCGCTTTCCAGATGCATATAGTTCTTAACTTCATTCCACTTGACGTTGAAGCCCGCGCCGTGGGCGCAGAAAACGGAGTCGGGGGTGTTCTCAAGGTCTGCTTCGGGGTCATAATTCGCCGCGGAGATGACCGCCTCGGGATTGTGGCAGGGGGCATAGCCCCGCAGCGCAATCTGCAGCCGGCCCTGGCCTTGTGTGTAGGAGGCTACCACATCGGCATAGTCGCCCAGCTCCGATGCGGGAACCTGCCCTTTCAGAGTCGAGAGATTGCCGGAGGATTCCGGCGCGTCAAAATCACCGCCCATGGCGCGGATGTCTGTGATGGCCCGTCCCACGGCGGGGGTGGGGAGCGTCAGTGTAAAGTCATACCAAGGCTCCAGAAGCACGGACTTTGCCTGCATCAAGCCCTGCCGAATGGCACGGTAGGTGGCCTGCCGCATATCGCCGCCTTCGGTGTGCTTCAGGTGGGCTTTTCCCACCAGCAAGGTGATTTTCACGTCCGTCAGGGGCGCGCCGGTGAGAACGCCCCGATGGGTCTTTTCGCCGATGTGGGCCATGATCAGACTCTGGCAAGCCACATCCAGCACATCGGTGGAGCAGACGGAAGCCTTGACAATGCCGCTGCCGGGGGGCAGAGGCTCCAACAGCAGATGCACCTCCGCGTAGTGGCGCAGAGGCTCGAAATGCCCCACACCTTCGACGGTATTTGCAATGGTTTCTTTGTAGAAAATGCGGCCCGTATCCAGCTGGATGTCCAGACCGAACTGCTGGGCCACCAGATTGCGGAAAATTTCCAGCTGGACCTTGCCCATGATCTGCACATGGATGCTGCCACCCTCCCAGAGGATGTGCAGCTGTGGGTCTTCCTCCTCCAGAAGCCGCAGCTTGGGCAGTACCGCCATGGGATCACAGCCCTTGGGCAGTTCCACCCGGTAGGTCATAACCGGCTCCAGAACGGGTGCTGCGCCCGCAGGCTCTGCCCCCAGACCCTGACCGGCAAAGGTCTCGGAAAGACCCGTCACGGCGCAGAGCATTCCGGCGGAAACTTCCTCCACGGCGGTGAATTTTTCGCCGGAATAAAGGCGAAGCTGGAGAATTTTTTCCTCCCGCGCCTCACCCTTTTGATTGATATAGGCAATGCTTTCGCGGACCTTCAGCTTGCCGCCGGTGACGCGCAGCCATGTCAGGCGGGCACCCTGAGAGTCCCGGGAGATTTTGTAGATTTTCGCGCCGAATGTTTCATAAACAGGACGGGAAGGGGCATAAGTGTCCAGAATTTGCAGCAAATCTTCCACACCCTCCAGCTTCAGCGCCGCGCCGAAGCAGCAGGGAAACAGCTTGCGGTTTGCGATCAGCCCCTGAATATTGCCGGCGGTAACGGTGCCGGTTTCAAGATATGTTTCCAGCAGCGCCTCATCACACATGGCGGAAGCTTCGGCGATCGTCTCAAAATCTGCGCCAAAATCCACGCAGCCGGGGGACAGGTCCCGCTGCAGCTGCGCAAGCAATTCCTGCCTGGATTTTCCCGGCAGGTCCATTTTGTTGATAAACAGGAAGGTGGGCACCTGGTAGGCCTCCAACAGCCGCCAGAGGGTCAGCGTATGGGCCTGAATGCCGTCGGTGCCGGAAATCACCAGCACCGCGCAGTCCAGAATCTGCAGCGTCCGCTCCATTTCTGCGCTGAAATCCACATGACCGGGGGTATCCACCAGCGTGATTTCCAGATTGTCCGTAGAAAGGCGGGCCTGCTTGGAGAAGATAGTGATGCCCCGCTCCCGTTCCAGTTCGTGGGTATCCAGCATCGCATTGCCATGGTCTACCCGTCCCAGCGTCCGCCTGGCACCGGAAACATACAGAAGCGCCTCCGAAAGGGTTGTCTTACCCGCATCCACATGGGCCAATAGAGCAATACTACATGGCGCTTTTTTCGGTTGATTACTCATAAACAATGGCCCCCCGAACCTGCATTTTAAGGGTATTATAGCAGGTCAGGGGGCTTTCGTCGATAGATTTTATGGAATTTCAGTGAAAATGCAGGTCTTATGCAGTCTTGCTTGCGTATTGCAAAGGCTTTGTTGAGGAAGATTCGGATAGACATGGAGCGCTTTTTCTTGTCTGCTTTCCTCCTCGCCAGAAGCTGGTTTTCCGGCGAAGCCAGGGGGGCCTCAACTTTCCGCTGTGCCGGGTGCTTTCGGAACCGGAGGGATTATTGTCCCAAATCATACAAATCATCTCATAATTTCCACCAAACGAACCTCATGGGCCTCCAGTGTAAAAGAAAGTTCCAGCTTACCTTGCTTTGTGGTAGTCTTACTCTTATGGATGTCAGGCAGGGATGCACTCTGCAGATAATCTGATTCTTCGACGGTACAGACCGGCATGGCACCGGAACGGACCCACCGGTCAAAGCTGGAGCCGTGTTCCCGGTTGAGAACGGATTCGGTGATTAGGTATTCCCCTGATTCCAAACCCTCAAGGAGTACAGAGAATCGCTTTTTTGATACGTTGGGGAATGGGGTGTAGCGGTCGGTAAATGTCATATCAAAGGTTTCGCCGTTGGCATATAGCTCGGAGTAATGTTGATAGTGATAGAGCATGATCTGTAAGCCGTTCTTGCTGCGGGTGATGAAGTATCCGTCTCCGGACAGGAGCTTTGTACTGCCAAGCTTTGCCAAAAGACGGAACGCGTGATAGGCAGCCTTTTTGATTCCGTTGTGGGTAAACAGACCCAGACCGCCGTGGAACAAATGCTTTGCGGTTCCGCTGTCTGTAATGGGGTCAGCCAGTGTGCAATAGCATAGGCTTTCTGTCGCATCATAATTATCCAGAACGTTCTTGGCAATGTATGCGGCCTGGAAAGCCGTATCGCCCAGAAGCTCCCGGTGACTAGGACTGGCGTTCCACTCTGTAATGTGCAGTGGGCGAAGTCCTCCGGGCCAGCCGCGCATGTTGCTGCGGACAGCTGCAATACTCTCTTTCAGCGCGTCCGGGGAGTACCGGTACAGCAGCCGCTGCTGCTCCTGTCCCAGAGATTCAATATACAAGGGGTAAAAGTGGTACTGCAGCATGTCCGGCAGACAGTTGTTCTCCTGACAGAGGTGAAGAAAATCCGGAAGGAAGTCACCGTTCTCCGCCGTTTCCGTCAGACAGGAGGGCCCGCAGAAGAGAATGTTCGGATTCTGTGCCCGGACAGCCTGCCATGTGCATTGATAAAATCCGAAATAGTCCTCAGCACTGCCCAGACCCAGAAAGGCTTCGCCGCTGTCCGGGAGGTTCCAGAGAGAGAATGGCCACTGGGCTACTTCACTGCTTCCGTAACGCTGATTCAAATGCCGCACAAACAGTTCGACAAACCGTGCCCACTTTCCAAAGTCCGCAGGAAGGCTGATGGAACTCCTGTCGTAGTAGCCCTCTTTGGCGTTGGCGCGGGCCAGTTTTCGGGGCATATAAGACAGCTCGATAAACGGGCGCAATCCGATGGAAAGTAAGAAATCCAGAATATTGTTTACATAGGTAAAATTCGGAGAAGGATTTCCCTGACCGTCTTCCCCGTACACAAACAGGCCGTCATCCAGAATGCCATGAAAACGTATATACCGGAATCCAACCTCCTGCTGAATGGTTCGCAGCATTTTCTGATTCTGGGCCAGCAGCACATCCCGGGCACTGTGAATGGAAATCATATTCCGGAACCGGTGAAGCAGCGGTGTTCCGGTTTGTCTGACATCACAGACCGGAATCTCCACCAGCAGAGTGGGTCTGCTGTCGGTATTTTGCCCGGGTATCACCTCTGCTGTTAGATATTTGGTGAAAGGCTCCAGTGCGTTTTCCTGGGCAATGCCCGGATAGGCATTGCCATTTCCGGCGGGGACCGCCCGATGCTGCTTCCGGTACAGGCTGGGGGTAATACCATAACGCCTCTTGAAGTGAGAGATGAAGCTGCGTGTGTTGGGAAAGCCGTATTGGGCCGCAATGTTTTCGATGCGCTGCTCACTGCCGGTTAATTCGTGCAGGCAGTTGTTTAGGCGGATATCCACCAAATACTCAGAAAATGTGGTGCCATGATACTGCTTAAACAGTTTGGAAAGATAGGGCGCGGACAAATAGAACGCGTCTGCGAGGGCATTGAGAGAAAGATCCTGGCGGAAATTGCGGTCAATATAGCGGGTGATTTCCTCCATGAGCTCCACCCGTGAATTGGAGCCGGCACGGTTTTGCGGCTTGTCTACCCGGAAGAAAGTAATGAGATGATGCATTACCGCGTAGAACATGGAACGGTTCAGAAAAACCCGGTCCTCCTGAAAGTCAATATTAAATTTGACAAACCGGGCCAGCAGCTGTTTCAGCACAGTCAGCGGCTCCCGATCCGTGTTTGACAGGGGGGTACGGGAGAACCAGAGATCGGAATCAAAATCTCCCACACCGGATATGTCCAGATCAAAAGCAGCAGCAGCGCCTCCGTCCTGGGTGACGGAAAACCGCTCGAAGGGATTGATTATGGCAATTTCGTCGGCGGAATAGGTATAGCTGCGCTGTCCGATCCGCAGGCACAGATTGCCGGAAAGGACAAAATAAATACGCAGAAAGGGTAAACTCGCTGACTCCTGGCGGGTAATTGATCCAATGCTGCAGCGAAAACAGGGATCGTCCAGATATTGCCAGATAACATGCTCTGCCATAATTCTGTCTCCTTGATGTCAAATTATAACCATATACAACTATTATACAAAAATTTAACTTCATTTCAAGGAAAATATAGCAAATAATTAACCACCGTAACATTGCAGCATCCGATATTCGTCAAAGAGGCCAATTTTTTTCAAAAAAGAACATACCAAGTTGTATATACACCACAAAATCCCGGTGATAAAATGTAACATAGAATCCCAGCAGTATGAGAAACTTTGGAGGGGATAAGCGTGGAAAAACAAGTCGGTGAAGTTCTGTTCCGGGCAGAGGGAATCTGTAAATATTTCGGCCCTACTGTTGCGCTGGATCATGTGGACTTAAGTGTCCGCAGAGGGGAGATCATGGGTCTGATCGGAGAAAACGGCTCCGGTAAATCCACTATTTCTTCGATTGCCTCCGGTATGCAGAGCGCCAATGAAGGCAAGATGTTTTTCAAGGGACAGCCCCATAAGCCTTCCACCATGGTGGAAGGCCTGCGCCTGGGTGTTGGTATGATCGTCCAGGAAAGCGGTGTGGTGCCCGGCATCACGGTGGCTGAAAATATATTCCTGGGCGATGAGAAGAAATTCCGCAAAGGTCCCATCATCAGCAGCAGGCTGATGAATCAGGAGGCGGCCAAAGCCCTGGAGCAAATCGGATTTTCTGATGTTTCTCCTGCAATGCCCATGGCAGCGCTGGATATTGAGCAGCGGAAGCTGGTGGAGGTTGCCAAGGTCATGTATGCCCAGCCGGAGCTTCTGATTGTGGATGAAACCACTACGGCATTGTCCCAGTCCGGCCGTGACAAGCTGTACGAAGTGATGCGGCAGATGCGTGATCAGGGTAAATCTGTCATGTTTATCTCCCACGATCTGCAGGAGCTGATGGACATCTGCGACCGGCTGACGGTTCTGCGGGACGGCAAGCTGATTGCCACGGTGGAGCATGAGGAATTTGACGAAAACCAGATCAAGCAGTATATGGTTGGCCGTGAGGTCAGCGAGCATTATTATCGTGAGGATTACGGCACGCCCATCAGCGAAGAAGTGGTTCTGTCCATCCGGAATGTAACCACCGGCTACGGCCCGCTGCAGAATTTCAGCATGGATCTGCACAAGGGAGAGCTGGTGGGCATCGGCGGTCTTTCCCACTGCGGAATGCACGAATTGTCCAAGGCCATCTTCGGTGACGCGCCCATCATTGACGGCGAAGTAATCCATGTGCCGACCGGCGACAGAATCACGACCCCTATTGTGGCCATGAAGCATGGTCTGGGATATGTGTCCAAGGACCGGGACAAGGAAGCGCTGGTGCTCAGCGCCAGCATCCGTGACAACATCATCAGCGCGGGTCTGGACAAGCTGAAGAATAAGCTGGGCCTGATCCATCCCGGTAAGGAGCATGACTATGTGCAGGCGCAGGTCGACTCCTTAAGCATCAAATGCCATAACATGGACCAGCCGGTGCAGTACCTGTCTGGCGGCAATAAGCAGAAGGTGGTCTTCGGCAAATGGGTTGGCAGAGATTCCGAAATTCTGATCCTGGATTGTCCCACCCGCGGCGTGGACATCGGTGTGAAAGCCGCCATGTATCAGCTGATGGAAGATATGCTTGCCGAGGGCAAGTCCATCATTCTGATTTCTGAAGAACTGACAGAACTCATCGGCATGAGTGACCGGTTGATCATTCTGAGGGACGGCATCGTCAGCGGAACCTTTATGCGCTCGCAGGACTTGTCTGAGAGTGACATCATCAATGCCATGATTTAGGAGGGGGAGAGGTTATGAATTCTGTAAAAAAGCGTCGCTTTGATGTGCAGAGCATCACCCGGTTTGCTCCTGTCATCGGTCTGGTGCTGCTGGTAACGTTCTTTGCCGTTATGTCCAAGGGGAAATCCATCAGTACCCCCAATCTGAAGATTCTCTTTAACCAGGTGGTGCTGACAGCACTGATTTCCATCGGCGGCGTGTTCGCTTTCACCGCCGGTGCCATGGATATGTCCATGAGCGGCAGCGTCTGCTGTGTGGCGGTCATTGCAGCCATTGTGGGCAATGCTACGGGTTCTACCTTCGTTATGATTGCCACCTGTGTGGTGGCGGCATTGTTGGTGGGACTTATTAAGGCAGGCCTTTCCATCCGGATGAATGTGCCGCCCTTTATGATCACCATCGTTCTGGGCATGGCCCTGTCTTCCCTGGGCAATGTGCTGCTGGGTAACCAGTCCAACCTGTCTGTTTCCCAGCTGGTACCCAGCGGACAAAAGACAACCTTGTACATCGTGCTGCTGGCCGTGTTCTATATCATGGCTGCCATTATCTTTAACTACGGCGTATTCGGAAAAGGCGCCAAGATCACCGGCGGCAATCCCAGAGCCGCCGACCAGACCGGCATCAATGCCAACAAGGTCAAGCTGTACGCATTTCTGCTGGGTGCGGTGGGTATTGCGCTGACTGCCATCGTCATCCTGCTGCGAAGCAAATCCGTCAATGCCAGCACGGCATCCACCGTGGGCATGGATATGATGGTTGCCATCGTTCTGGGCGGCATGCCTCTTTCCGGCGGTGCCAAGTCCAAGATCAGCGCAGCCCTCATCGGTGCTGCCATCATCACCGTGCTGAACAACGGTCTGATGGTCATTGGCGTGGACAGCGGCTCCATCCAGCTGGTCCGCGGTATCCTGTTTCTGATCGTGGTGTTCATCACCGGATTCAGTTACCGTTCCAACCTGCTGCCCCGTTAAGTCGGAATACCCCCAGCTATGGGTTATTCATACATAAATTTAGGAGGAAAAAACATGAAAAAGCTGATTGCAATGCTGCTGGCACTGGCAATGGTTCTGGCACTGGCAGCCTGTGGCCAGACTCCCGCTGAGCAGCCTAAGGCCGATGCTCCCGCAGTAAACAACGAAGCCCCTGCAGCCCCCGCTGAGGACAATGACGGCCTGAAGTACCTCACCGCTGGTCAGAAGTGGCCCGAGGAGACCGTGAAGATCGGTGTTCCCCTGTACGATACCACCGACTCCAGCGCCATCGCCGGCAAGGCATACTTTGATTATCTGTCCCAGTATCTGAACATTGAGTTCGTTTACTCCGAAGCCATCGCTTCTGCGGAAGACCAGATCGCTTTCGTAGAGAACTGCTATATCTCCGGCTGCAAGGCTATCATGGGTACCTATGATGTCATTGGCCACACCATGATCGATACCTGTGCCGAGTACGGTATGTACTATCTGATGGGTCCCTCCAACATCGCACGTATGGAAGGCGACCTGTATGAGCAGTACAAGACCAATGAGTACTGGCTGGGCGGCTACACCCAGGGCGACCTGAACTACTATGCCGGCTATGCCTGTGCTGAGTATCTGATGGAAAAGGGCGTCAAGAAGTGCTGCTATGCCAGCGGCGGCGCACTGTTTGGTGTTGAGATGTTCGTCCGTGGTCAGCAGGGCTTCAATCAGGCCTTTGCCGACAAGGGCTATGAGATCGAAATCGTAGAACTGCCCGGCTTCCCCAACGATGAATGGTTTGCCGCACAGGCTTCCATCCTGTCCGATCCCACTGTGGAGGCTGTTTCCGGCCTGGCTACTCCCAACTTCTGGGCAATGCCCCTGGCAAACGCAGGCCGTGACGACATTCTGCTGGTCAGCGGCTCCGGCGCATTCGACGAGACCAATATGACCGCTATGGAAACCGGCGTTCTGGATTTCTCCAACTTCGGTAACGTGGAAGAGCAGGGCATGTGCATCGTCATGCTGCTGAACGCACTGAACGGCGACATGGATCTGGTCAAGCCCAACGGTGTCGTGGAACTGATCGATGCCAACCTGTGGGTCTACGACAACTATGCCGATGCCAAGGCTGTTTACGATGTGACCAGCGGCACCGAGCATCTGGTGGACATCAACGATTTCTGCTCCATGATCAAGGCTCTGAACCCCGATGCTACTTATGAAACCATGCGTGAAATCTACGGCGAGACCGATCTGGCAACCATCCTGGCCCGTCACGAGGCTAACCGCGGCTAATTCCTAGCCATATTCCTACGTTAACGAACCTGCAGCCCGCCCCGGGAGCTTTCCGGGGCGGGCCCGGCAGACAGCAGAAGGAGGACGATTCATTGTGAATGGAATCAAGCTGAAAGATTTTGGCAAGCGGGCAGGAATCTGCCTGGCCATGCCTGCGGCGGTTTATCTGTTCTTTGTGGTGCTTTGCGCCCTTTTGGGCATTCCCGGGTACAGCTCCTGGTCCAATATGCAGGTTGCCCTGCGGACTGCGGTGTACAACGGCTTTATTGCCTGGGCATTTGCATTCAATTTAGGCAATGGCCGCTTTGACTTCAGTATCGGCTCCGTTATGCTGCTGTCTACCATTATCGGTGCCCAGCTTGCGGATATGCTCGGTCTGGGGGCAGGGGGCATGCTGGTGATGTTCATCCTGGCAGGTACGGTGCTGGGCCTGATTTCCGGCATCATGTATGTAATTTTGCAGGTTTCTCCCATGGTCAGCTCCATTGGCATGACCATGATCTATGAGGCCTTTACCTTTATACTCACCGGCGGCGACGGCATCATCATGATCGGCAGAAACGATCTTCTGGTCT
>SVKV01000011.1 GCA_015068305.1 Oscillospiraceae bacterium | reverse complement strand
CTGAGCTTTGCGAAGCCGGAGAGGGTTTTCTTTCCCCTCTCAGTCAAAAATCATAGATTTTTGCCAGCTCTCCCATAGGGAGAGCCAAGAGCCCGATAAACATCAATTTGAACATCACACAAAAAATGAGCCTGCTGCGGTGTGCAGCAGGCTCGACCTGTTTTCTTAGCAGTAGAAATCGCGAATCTTCTTGGCGCGGCTGGGATGGCGCAGCTTACGGATGGCCTTGTTTTCGATCTGGCGGATACGCTCACGGGTAACGCCAAAGATCTGGCCCACCTCTTCCAGAGTATGGGTACGGCCGTCGTACATACCGAAGCGCATCTTCAGAACATCCGCCTCACGCTCGGTCAGGGTATCGAGGATCTCTTTCAGTGCCTCGGCCAGCAGCGCATTGGAGGTTGCGTCAGCGGGACCGGGGGTGCGCTCGTCCTCGACGAAGGAGCCGATGGAGGTATCCTCTTCATCGCCCACGGGGGTATCCAGGGACAGGGTATCGGCAGCGGTGCGGTTTGCCTCGATGATTTTCTCCACAGGCAGACCCAGCTCCTTGGCGATTTCCTCCACGGTAGGTTCACGGCCCAGCTCCTGCACCAGCTTGCGGTTGCAGCGGGTGGCCTTGTTAATGACCTCGACCATATGCACCGGCACACGAATGGTTCGTGCCTGATCGGCAATGGCGCGGGTAATGGCCTGCCGGATCCACCAGGTGGCATATGTAGAGAACTTGTTTCCCTTTGTCCAGTCGAACTTGTCGACTGCGCGGATCAGGCCGGTGTTGCCCTCCTGAATCAGGTCCAGAATATGCAGGCCGCGGCCGGAATACTTCTTTGCAATGGAGACAACCAGACGCAGGTTTGCTTCCGTCAGCTTGTTCTTCGCTTCCTGATCACCTTCGGACACGCGCTTGGCCAGTTCCACTTCCTCGTCGGCGCTCAGCAGCTTTACCTGACCGATTTCCTTCAGATACATACGAACGGGATCGTCCAGGCTGTATTCAGCAGCCAGATCCACAGGATCCACCAGATCCTCTTCATCCAGATCTACCAGATCGATATCGCCGTCCATACCGTCGCCGAGGTCCAGATCGTCGCCCAGATCCAGTTCCAGCTCTGCGGTAACGATCTGGATATTCATGGCTTCGATGCTGTCGTAAATCGCCTCGATCTTCTCAGGGGTCATGTCCATCTTTTCCAGATGGGCATTCAGATCGGCGGCACGGATCATACCGTCCTTCTTTCCCTGTGCGATCAGGCCCTGCAGCGCAGCCTGCAGTTCCTCGTTGGTGGGCTTGGCATTTTTCTTTGCAGTACTCATGTAATTCCCCTCTTTATTTTTGGCGCAAAACGCTTATTTTCTCATGCTGTTAAACTATACCCCGAAAATTATTTTTTGACAAGGGTTTTTCCTTGTATTTTTTCATTTTTCCCAGATTTCGGCTTAATTTTTAATTTCTAATGGCAGTTTTCCCGCATTTTTATGAAAACATACGGTTTACTTTTTGGATAGTTTTAGATATAATGTGTGAAAATGACATAGTATCGCCTATGGATCCCTTTTATGAGGTGTAACCAATATGACCGAACTTTCCAAAATCCGAAATTTTTCCATCATTGCCCACATTGACCACGGCAAATCCACGCTGGCAGACCGTCTGCTGGAAGAATGCAAGGCTGTGGAAAAGCGCGAGATGGAATCCCAGATTCTCGACTCCATGGACCTGGAGCGGGAACGTGGCATCACCATCAAAGCCACCGCCGCTACCTTGAATTACACCGCCGACGACGGCGAAACCTATGCCCTGAACCTGATCGACACCCCCGGCCACGTGGACTTCAATTACGAAGTTTCCCGCTCCCTCGCCGCCTGCGAAGGCGCGGTGCTGGTGGTCGATGCCTCTCAGGGTGTGGAGGCCCAGACTCTGGCCAATACCTTCCTGGCCACCGATGCCGGTCTGGAAGTGCTGCCGGTCATCAACAAGATCGACCTGCCTTCTGCAAGACCCGCGGAGGTGAAGGCTGAAATTGAGGACATTATCTGCATTCCCGCGGAAGATGCACCTGAAATCTCCGCCAAGAACGGCATCAATATCCGCTCCGTGCTGGAAATGATCGTGCAGGGCATTCCCGCCCCCACCGGCAACCGGGAAGCACCCTTGCAGGCCCTGATCTTCGACAGCCAGTATGACAGCTACCGCGGCGTTATCGTCTACACCCGCATCAAGCAGGGTACCGTCCGTCCCGGTATGGACATTAAGATGATGGCCACCGGCGCTACCTACAAGGTGGTGGAAGTTGGCATCATGAACCCCAAGGGTCTGATTCCTGTGGATGCCCTCGGTGCCGGCGAGGTCGGCTACATCACCGCTTCCATCAAGACCGTGGCCGACACCCAGGTGGGCGATACCATCACCGGTATCGATAATCCCGCCAAGGAGCCTCTGCCCGGCTACCGCCCCGTTCAGCCCATGGTTTACTCTGGTGTTTACCCCGCTGACGGCGCAAAATATCAGGACATGCGCGACGCTTTGGAAAAGCTGAAGCTGAACGACGCATCCTTTGTCTACGAGCCCGAAAGCTCCATCGCCCTGGGCTTCGGCTTCCGCTGCGGCTTCCTGGGTCTTCTGCATATGGAGATCATTCAGGAACGCTTAGAGCGCGAATACAATCTGGATCTGATCACCACCGCCCCCAACGTCGTTTACCGCATCACCAAGAATGACGGCACGGTGCTGATGGTGGACAATCCTCTGGATTACCCCGATCCCATGGAAATTACCCTGGCGGAAGAGCCTTACGTCAAGGTCAACCTGATGGCGCCCCAGGAATATGTGGGTAATATCATGGACCTGGCCACCTCCCGCCGCGGCGAATTCAAGGATATGGTATATCTGGATGCCACCCGCGTGGAGCTGCACTACGACATGCCCCTGAACGAGATCATTTACGATTTCTTCGATGCCCTGAAGTCCCGCACCCGCGGCTACGGCTCCCTGGACTACGAACTGATCGGCTACCGGCCCAGTAAGCTTGTGAAGCTGGATATCCTGCTTAACGGCGATGTGGTGGACGCGCTGAGTTTCATCCTCTTTGCGGAAAATGCCTACCCCAGAGCCCGTAAGATCTGCGAAAAGCTGAAGGAAAATATCCCCCGCGCCCAGTTTGAAATCCCCGTGCAGGCAGCCATCGGCGGCAAGATCATCGCCCGTGAGACCATCAAGGCTGTGCGCAAGGACGTGCTGGCCAAGTGCTACGGCGGCGACATCACCCGTAAGAAGAAGCTGCTGGAAAAGCAGAAGGAAGGCAAGAAGAGAATGCGTACCTTCGGTACGGTTTCCGTTCCTTCCGAGGCCTTTATGGCCGTCCTGAAACTGGACGAAGATTAAGATAGAACACGTCATTGCGAGCCAGTCAGCAGACTGGCGTGGCAATCCCCTAAGATTTCAAAACAAGTGATGGGGGTTGCCACGTCAGCCCTTCGGGCTTCCTCGCAATGACATGACTTTGGAGGCTATCCCATGCCCTTTTTGACAACAAAGAAAAATAAAACACCCCTCGGCATTTATATCCATGTGCCCTTCTGCCGCAGCAAGTGCCAGTACTGTGACTTTTACTCCCTGACCAACAAGGACGACAAGCTGATGGACGATTACCTGCGGGCCGTCTGCACCCACATCAAGGAGTCCGGCCAGCTGGCCCCCGGTTACAAGGTGGATACCATCTACTTCGGCGGCGGCACTCCCAGCTTCTTCGGTGCCGACGGTATGGCAACCATCATGACCGCCATCCGCCGCAATTTCGACGTGGACTCCGCTGCGGAAATCACCTTTGAAGCCAACCCCGATTCTGTTTCCGATAAATTTCTGAACCGCATGCGTGCTGAGGGCTTCAACCGCGTCAGCCTCGGCATCCAGTGCGATGACGATGAGATTCTGAAAAAAATCGGCCGTCCCCATGATTATGCACAGGCTGTTTCCGCAGTCCAGCGCATCCGCAAGGCAGGCTTCAAGAACCTGTCCGTGGATTTGATGTACGGTCTTCCCAACCAGACCCTCAACGGCTGGAAGGACACCCTGGAGCGTGTGCTGGCATTGAACCCCGAGCATATCAGCTGCTACGGCCTGAAGCTGGAAGAGGGAACCCCCATGTACGACTACAAGGATTTCCTGAACCTGCCCGATGACGACCTGCAGGCCGATATGTATCTGGCTGCCACGGAAATTTTGCGCGCCAAGAGCTTCCGCCAGTATGAAATCTCCAACTTTGCCCGCAAGGGCCTTTACTCCCGCCATAACATGAAGTACTGGACCGGCGGCGAATATCTGGGCTTCGGTCCCAATGCCAGCTCCGACTTTGCCGGCCGCCGCTTCACCATCATCCGTGACCTGCAGGGTTACATCGACGGCATCAAAAACGGCGGTGAAGTGCTGCAGGATGTGGAAGATATTCCGCTGCGCGAGCGGGCAGGGGAGTACCTGATGATGCGTCTGCGTACCTCTGCCGGCATCATCAGGGAAGAGTACGAGCGCCAGTACCTGCTGCCCTTCGGTCCCATCGAAGAAGCGCTGGAAAAGTGCCGCACCTTCGGCCACGCGGCCCGTGGCGATGACGGCCGCTGGAGATTGACACCCAAGGGTTTCCTGATTTCCAACTCCATCATTTCTGACCTGCTGCTCATTCAGGACGGCACCGAGCAGATGAATCGATTCAGTATTTGATTGTTTCCTCCGGATGAAAGTCCGGAGGAATTTTTTCAAAAAAAGTTCTCAGAATTTCGAAAATTATCCTTTACATTTGGGTAAACTCATGGTATGATGTTCAGGCTGGTCTAAAGACCGGACGCAATTACTATGCCCGTTGCTCAGTTCTGGGAGAAAGCTGTATTTTCAGTACACCACCCGCCCACTACTTGGCTTCGAGGTAAATTTTTAGAAAAGGTGGAAATTTCCCATGATCCAGAAGGAAAAGAAGACCCAGGTTATCCTGGAGAACGCAACTCACGAAGGCGATACCGGTTCCCCCGAGGTTCAGGTTGCCATCCTGACCGCCCGCATCAACGAGCTGACCGATCACCTGCGCACCCACAAGCACGACAACCACTCCCGTCGTGGCCTGCTGATGATGGTTGGTAAGCGCCGCAAGATGCTGGACTATCTGGCACACAAGGACATCAACCGTTACCGTGCTCTGATCGCCAAGCTGGGTATCCGTAAGTAAGAAACTCGAAAGGGCGATGGAAACATCGCCCTTTCTTAATGCAAAATGCAGAATGTAGAATGCAGAATTATGGTATGCCCTGGGGGCATGATTTCCATTCATCCGCGGAGCGGATACCTCAATTTTGCATTTTGAATTTTGCATTCTGCATTTCACAAACCATCGGGAGATGCTTAGCAGTTGGTTGAGCCGCTGAGTTTCGGCAGCTGAACCAAGTGCTAAACCTCCCGAACAAAACAAAATTTCACAGGAGGTTTATACCAATGATTACTCGTAAGCAGTATCCCAACCATCATGTTTATGAGATGGAAATCGGCGGCCGTGCCTTTACCGTGGAGACCGGTAAGGTTGCGGAACTGGCCAACGCCGAGTGCATCTGCCGCTACGGCGACACCGTGGTTCTGGTCACCTGCACCTGCAACCCCATCCCCAAGGCCGGTATCGACTATTTCCCTCTGACCATCGAGTTTGAAGAGAGAATGTACTCCGTCGGCCGGATCCCCGGCTCCTTCAACCGCCGGGAAGGCAAGCCCAGCGAGCGGGGCATTCTGAACAGCCGCATCATCGACCGTCCCATGCGTCCCCTCTTCGACGAGGAGCTGCGCAACGACACCGTCGTTACCTGCACCGTCCTGGCCACCGATCACGACAACCCCGTTGAGATCGTTGCTTCCCTGGGCGCTTCCATCGCCATCGCTTCTTCCGATGTTCCCTGGAACGGCCCCGTGGCTACCACCAACGTGGCTTACCTGAACGGCCAGTATATCGTAAACCCCTCCGCCGACGAGCGTGAGGCCTGCGAGTGCTTCGTGTGCATCTCCTCCACCTTCGAGAAGGTGGTCATGATTGAGACCGAGGCCAACGAGGCTCCCGAAGCAATCGTCTACGAGTGCATCCGTGTGGCCCACGAGACCAACATGGAGATCGTCAAGTTCATCAACGGCATCGTCGCTGAGATCGGCAAGCCCAAGTTCACCTTCGAGAAGGCCGCTGTCAACCACGACCTGCTGGACGATTTGATCAACTACGGCCTGGGCCAGATCGAGTACGCTCTGGACACCGACGACAAGAACGTTCGGGAGGAGCGTCTGACTGCCGCCCGGATCGACTTCAAGAACCAGTTCGTGGAGAAGTACGGCGAGGAAGAGTTCGAGACCCACATCGAAGTGTGCCTGTACAAGATGCAGAAGAAGGTCGTCAAGAAGTGGCTGCTCCAGGGCAAGCGCGTGGACGGCCGCGGCATGGACGACATCCGTCCCCTGGACGCTGAAGTCGGCGTTCTGCCCAGAGTTCACGGCTCCGGCCTGTTCTCCCGCGGTCAGACCCAGGTGCTGTCCATCTGCACTCTGAACACCCTGTCCGCTGCTCAGAAGCTGGACACCATCTACCCCGAAGAGACCAAGCGCTATATCCACCACTACAACTTCCCCGCTTTCTCCACCGGCGAAGCTAGAGCTGCCCGCTCCACCTCCCGCCGGGAGATCGGTCACGGCGCTCTGGCTGAGAAGGCTCTGCTGCCTGTGATCCCCTCCGTTGAGGAGTTCCCCTACGCCATCCGCGTGGTTTCCGAGGTCCTGTCCTCCAACGGCTCCACCTCCCAGGGCTCCATCTGCGGCTCTACTCTGGCTCTGATGGATGCCGGCGTGCCCATCAAGCGCCCCGTTGCAGGTATTTCCTGCGGTCTGATCTCCGACCAGGAGACCGGCGAGTGGAGAACCTTCACCGACATCCAGGGTGTCGAGGACTTCCACGGCGAAATGGACTTCAAGGTTGCAGGTACCACCGAGGGCATCACCGCCATCCAGATGGACCTGAAGAATAAGGGTCTGACCATGGAGATCATCGCTGACGCTCTGGAGCGCTGCCGCAAGGCTCGTCTGGTCATTCTGGAAGAGGTCATGCTGAAGGCCATTGCCGAGCCCCGTGCAGAGGTTTCTGAGTACGCACCCAAGATGCTGAGCATGAAGGTTCCCGTGGACAAGATCCGCGAGATCATCGGCTCCGGCGGCAAGACCATCCAGAAGATCTGCGCTGACACCGGCGCCAAGGTGGACATCGAGGACGATGGCTCCGTGTTCATCTCCGCTGTGGACTCCGCTGCTGCCTACGCTGCCAAGAAGATCATCGACGACATCTGCTTCGTTCCCGAAGTGGGCAAGCTGTACTACGGCAAGGTTGTCCGCATCCTGCCCATCGGCGCTTTCGTTGAGATCGCTCCCGGTCACGACGGCATGGTTCACATCTCCAAGCTGGAGAACCGCCGCGTTGAGAAGGTTGAGGACGTTCTGAATCTGGGCGACATGACCTGGGTCAAGTTCATGGGCTTCGACGAGAAGGGCCGTGCAAACTTCTCCCGCAAGGACGCTCTGAAGGAAATGAACGGCTAAGTCGGCAAGGCCAACAGCTCATGCGTGCTTGGCATCGTTTCAACTCAATAATCAGGAAGCCGCTGCTTTTGCAGCGGCTTCTTTTTGTTGGGGAGCCCCGACAGGCAATACGTTACAGACTGCCCCGGTCAAATAACAGCCTTTGGGCCCTCTCGACCGGTCGCTATTACCCGCTCGGTATCGTTCCTGCGGCGGTCAAATTGCAGTTTGTCGAGCAATTCCTAAGCCTTCCCCTTGAGGGGAAGGTGGCCGAGCGTTAGCGAGGTCGGATGAGGTGTAGCCGCAAAGCGGCGTTTAATCCTCTTTTTACACCTCATCAGTCACCTTCGGTGACAGCTTCTCCTCAAGGAGAAGCCTTTGACAATGATCGAAAAATTCCAATTTATCCGACATAAAAGAAAACCGGCACGGAAAATCCGTGCCGGTTTTAAATTTACATCTTAGCCCTTGTGGCTGGAAGTGGAGCGGATGGTGACGTCGTGGGCACCGCCTTCGACGATGGAGACGGAGGAGACCAGAGTCAGCTTGGCATCCCGCTGCAGGTCGGGGATGTTGGTGACACCGACGTTGCACATGGTGGACTTGACCTTGTACAGGGAAGCCTCCACGTTGTCGTGCAGAGAGCCGGCGTAAGCGACATAGGAATCCACGCCTTCCTCGAAAGAAAGCTTTGTGGAGCCGCCCAGGTCGTAGCGCTGCCAGTTTCTGGCCCGGTTGGAGCCCTCGCCCCAGTATTCCTTCATGTAAGCGCCGTTGATCATGACCTTGTTGGTGGGGGACTCGTCGAACCGGGCGAAGTAACGGCCCAGCATCATGAAGTCAGCGCCCATGGCCAGAGCCAGGGTCATGTGGTAGTCGTGGACGATGCCGCCGTCGGAGCAGATGGGCACATAGATGCCGGTCTCGGCGAAGTACTCGTCACGGGCAGCTGCCACATCGATAACTGCGGTGGCCTGGCCGCGGCCGATGCCCTTGGTCTCACGGGTGATGCAGATGGAGCCGCCGCCGATACCGACCTTGATGAAGTCAGCGCCTGCTTCGGCCAGGAACCGGAAGCCGTCCTTGTCCACCACGTTGCCGGCACCGATCTTGACGGTGTCGCCGTAGTTGTCCCGGACCCACTTGATGGTGTTGGCCTGCCAGCAGGTGTAGCCCTCGGAGGAGTCGATAACCAGAACGTCAACGCCGGCTTCCAGCAGAGCGGGGATGCGCTTTGCATAGTCGCGGGTATTGATGCCGGCACCCACCAGATAGCGCTTCTCAGCATCCAGCAGTTCCAGGGGGTTATCCTTATGGGAGGAGTAGTCCTTCCGGAAGACGAAGTACATCAGATGATCCTCGTCGTCCACGATGGGAAGGGAATTCAGCTTGTGATCCCAGATGATGTCGTTGGCCTGCTTCAGAGTGGTTTCCTTGGGAGCGGTGACCAGCTTTGCCCGGGGAGTCATGAAATCGGCGACCTTATCGGTGGGGTTCATCCGGGAAACACGGTAGTCGCGGGAGGTCACGATACCCAGCAGCTTGCCTGTAGCGGTGCCGTCCTCGGTGACTGCCACGGTGGAGAAGCCATTGCGCTTTTTCAGAGCCAGAACGTCAGCCAGAGTGGCATCGGGGGTCAGGTTGGAAGCGGAGACCACGAAGCCTGCCTTATAATTTTTGACCTTGCGGACCATGGCTGCCTGATCTTCGATGGTCTGGGAGCCGTAGATAAAGCTGATGCCGCCTTCCTTGGCCAGGGCGATGGCCAGGGTGTCATTGGAAACGGACTGCATAACTGCGGAGGTCAGAGGAATATTCAGAGAAATTGCGGGCTCTTCAAAACCCTTGCGGTACTTGGTCAGAGGGGTCTTGAGGCTAACGCGGTCCGGGATGCACTCCTCGGAAGTGTAGCCGGGGACCAGAAGATACTCGCTGAAGGTGTGGCTGGGTTCCGGATAATAATACGCCATTGGATTTTCCTCCTGTAATTTTTTGTATGATAAATTTTCTGTTTATTAACTGACTTTTATAATACAAATTCATTCTGCATTCTGCATTTTGAATTTTGCATTTCTTAAACTGCTTTTCCGTCGCCGCCGTCCAGGATGGCAACTTCTTCCTTGCCGTGGGTATCGATCTTCTTGAAATTACCCATGACCTCGCTGACGGGGTCGATGATGGCAAAGGTATTGGGATACTGCCGGCAGATGGCCGCCAGCTTGGTGACCTGGTTGTTATTTACAACCACAAAGAGCATGCTTACTTCCTTATTCAGGTACATGCCCCTGCCGGGGATCAGAGTGGCGCTGTGGTGGAGCTTATTGATGATCTCCTTGGAGATCTCCTCGGGATAGTCCGTGATGATCTCAAAACGGACCGCGCTGCGGCCGTTCTTGGTCAGCCGCTCGGAAACGGTGCTGGACATGAACGAATAGAGGATGCACAGAATCACAGGCTCGATCTGATAGTCGTAAACAAAGTAGGAGGCTGCGGCCACCATCACATTCATGGCAAAAATCAGACCGAAGATGCTCTTTTCCGGGTGGTATTTGTGGACGATGGCTGCCACAAAATCGGTGCCGCCGCTGTAGGCGCTGGCCCGCAGCAGCATGGCATAGCAGGCGCCGAAGATGATACCCGCAACCAGGGGGCCCAGAATGGAACTGGTGCCGGTTTCCGTATAGTAAGCGAAGGCGGACATATCCACGTAGTCAAACATCACGCTGACCACCGAGAAGGTCATGACATAGACCATGGACCGGATGGCCAGAGGCTTGCTCACATAAAAGAACACCCAGATGGCCAGAGGGACATTGATCAGCATGCTCAGGTAACCGATGTTGATGCCGGTGACATACTGGATCATGGTGCAGATGCCGTTGAGGCCGGAAGGGGCGAACCGGTTGGGAAAAACGAACAACTCATAATTCAGCGCACAGATCACGGCAATACCCATGATCACACCGTAGGTGAGCACTTTTTTTGCTGTTTTCATGACGTTCTCCTTTGGAAAACAGATCCCAAAAAATGTAATAAATAAGGGTCTTTCTTAATTTTGTATGATATCACACCTTTTCTTCCGGGTCAAGTCGTCAAGGTGACAGTTTTAGACCTTCTTTGAGCATCATTTTTGCCATTTCCTTTATTTAATTGTATATCCCCAAAAACCGCTTGTTTTTTACATGGAAATGTGATAAAATTTAGGTTGAAATATTATATTCCGAAATATGTGTTTTTTCCGTTTCGGGATGGCAGGATATACAGTAGAAAGGAGCCGAAATATGTATTCTTCCGCCTATGTCTGGGCAAAGATCCTCAGCTATCTGGAAGAGCGCATGACCAGCACCATGGTGTCCGCCTCTTTTGACGATGCGGAGGTGGTGGAGCTGAATGATTCTCATCTGATTCTCTATTCTCCCTCGGATTTCCGCCGGGAGGTCATCACCCGCCGCTACTCCACCATGATCCAGGATGCGCTGAAGGAAGTGTTCAATTCCGATGCCAAGCTCATCGTCTTCGGCGATGCGGAGCTGGAAGCCTTCAAATCCAAGGGCAAAGCCACCACTTCCATGGATTTCAATCCCCAGTTTACCTTCGATAATTTCGTTGTGGGCCCTTCCAACCGGTTTGCCCACTCGGCCTGTATTGCCGTGACCAATGTGCCCGGCCAGGTATATAACCCGTTGTTTCTCTACGGCCCTCCCGGCGTGGGCAAGACCCATCTGCTGTACGCCATTGCCAACGGCATCCGCAAACAGAAACCCGACGCCAACATCGTTTACATCAAGGGCGACCAGTTCACCAACGAGCTGATCGATGCCATCAAAAACGGCAAGAACATCGAATTCCGGAACAAATACCGGGAAGCAGACCTGTTCCTCATCGACGACGTCCAGTTCATCGCCGGCAAGGAATCCACCCAGGAGGAATTTTTCCATACCTTCAACAAGCTCTATGAAGAGCACAAGCAGATCGTCATGACCTCCGACCGGAAGCCCAGCGATATGCTGACCCTGGAGGACCGGCTGAAGACCCGCTTCGAGTGGGGTCTGCTTGCAGACATCCAGCCCCCGGATTACGAGACCCGTATGGCCATCCTCAAGAATAAGGCCAACCAGCTGGGTCTGGATTTTTCCGACGATGTGTGCAACTACATCGCCATCAACGTCACCAACAACGTCCGGCAGATCGAAGGCACCGTCAAGAAGATCATGGCCTACCGGGACTTAAACGGCATGAGCCTGTCCCTGGACAATGTGACGAGAGTCATCAGCGACATGTTCAAGAGCGAGGGCAACGCCCTGCCCACTCCCAGCCTGATCATTTCCCAGGTCTGCAAGTTCTATTCCGTGGACGAGGAAAAGCTTCGGGGCACCCTGAAAAACAAGGGAACCAGCGAAGCCCGGCAGGTTGCTATGTATCTGATCCGGAAGCTGACCAACCTCTCCCTGCCGGACATCGGCAAGGAATTTGCCAAGGACCACTCCACGGTGCTCTATAACATCCGGAAAGTAGAGGCATCTTTAAAATCCGGCGATACCGCACTGCAGAATAACATCCGGGATATTACGGCAAATATTAACTCTTGTCTTTAAGAGTGGAGTTAAGGACAAAAACGCAACGCTTCACTCTTTCCACAAAGCCTGTGGAATGTGGAAAGAAAAGCTGTTGAAAAGTCGAAGCAAAAATTTTTCTCACAAAGCCTGTTGAAAAGTTATTCTTTTTAGACAATCCCCTGTGGATAAATTTTCGTTGGGGCTCTAAGGAAAAAGCCACTTTTCCACATAAATTTCCCCTACGGCTGTTACTTCTAAAAAATATATCTCTGTTTATATATATTCTTTTATCTATAACAAAAAGGAGCATGGATATGCGTTTTACCTGTGAAAAAAACCAGCTTGTCCAGGGTCTGAATATTGCCGGCCGCACCGTTGCCCAGAAGTCGAGCCTTTCTGTCATCGAAGGCATCCTCTGCCAGGCAGGCGCCGGTCTTTCCCTGACGGGCTACAATATGGAAACTGCCATTACCTATACCATCGAAGCAGATGTTTCCGATCCCGGTCAGTGCATCCTGCCGGCCAAGCTCTTCGGCGATATCATCCGCCGGCTGCCGGAGGGTCCTGTCACCGTGGTGGTGGATGACAATTTCAAGGTCTCCATCCGTTCCGGCTTCGCTTCCTTCACCATTTCCGCAGAAAGCGCCGAGGATTATCCGGAGCTTCCCGATGTCAACACCGGCAAGGCCATCCGGATCCCCCAGTCCGCTCTGAAGGAGCTGATCTCCGGCACCATCTTTGCGGTTTCCGAAAACCAGGGCCGTCCCATCCACACCGGCGTCAAGTTTGAAGTCAAGGGAGAATCCGTTTCCGCCATTGCCGTCGACGGCTTCCGTCTGGCCCGCCGGACCTTCCATATGGAAGAGTCCACCGGCCGGGACCTGAGCTTTGTGGTTCCCGCCGCAGGCCTCAAGGAAGTGGAAAAGATCCTCACTGATTCCGACGATTCCGCTGCCTTCACCCTGGGCAGCAAGCACATCCTCTATCAGATCGGCAATGCCACCCTGGTCTGCCGTCTGCTGGACGGCGAATTCCTGGATTGGCGGCGGGTGGTACCCACCAACTGCCCCATCAAGCTGATCGCAAACGTTTCTGATCTGGCATCTTCCGTTGAGCGCGTGGGTCTGATCGTTTCCGAAAAGTATAAGAGCCCGGTGCGCTGCGTCTTCTCCAACCAGGTGCTTAATATGTGCACCAACACCACCATCGGCGCTGCCGAGGACCGCTGCGCCATCGCCGGTGACGGCAAGGAGCTGGAGATCGGCTTTAATGTCCGGTATCTTGCTGATGCGCTGAAGGTGGTTCCTGCCGAGGAGGTCACCCTGGAGCTGACCAACGGCCTGAGTCCCATCGTGCTGACCCCCGTGGACGACAAGAAGGATTTTGCCTACATGATCCTGCCGGTGCGGATTAAGAACAGTTAATAGGCTTCCCCTTGAGGGGAAGCTGTCACCGCAGGTGACTGATGAGGTGTAGGGTGCGCAGTACCCGTAAGAAACATAAACACCTCATCCGTCCCTCCTGACGGCGGGCCACCTTCTCCTCAAGGAGAAGGCTTGTAAAGGAGTATATATCTATGAAAGTAACAGTCAGAAAAAAGGATGACCACCAGCCCCTGGCCATCCATACGGAATTTATCAAGCTCCAGGATGCGCTGAAATACGCCAACATCGTCTACTCCGGCGGCGAAGCCAAGCAGATGATCCTTGACGGCCTGGTTACCGTCAACGGCGAGGTGTGCACCATGCGGGGCAAGAAGCTGCGGCCCGGCGACAAATTCCAGTTCGAGGGCTACAAATTTGTGATCACCGAATATGCGGCTCCTTGATCTGCAGCTGCGGAATTTCCGCAATTACGAAGAATTAAATCTATCCTTTGAACCCGGTGTGAATCTGATCGTGGGCAACAATGCCCAGGGAAAGACGAACCTGCTGGAGTCCATCTCCTATCTGGGGTCCGGAAAAAGCTTCCGGGCTTTGAAGCAGGCGGAAATGGTCCGTTTCGGGGCGGATTTTGCGGATATGGAGGCAAATGTCTTTGCCCAGGGCAGACAGCAGCAGCTTCGTTATGTGCTCTTTTCCGGCTCCAGACCCCGGCAGATTTACCGCAACGGCGCCAAAAAGAAGAGCGCCGCGGAGCTTTCCGGTGTGCTGCCCACGGTTCTGTTCTGTCCGGAAGATCTGATGGTCTTAAAAACCGGCGCCGCTGCCCGGCGGCGGCTGGGGGATCATGCCCTGTGCGATCTGCGGCCCAATTACGACGCGGCACTGACGGAATACAATCGGATTCTGGACCAGAAAAGCCGGATTTTAAAGGACCATTTTGAATACCCCCATCTTTTGGAGGTGCTGCCGGAGTATAACACCCGGCTGTGCCAGGTGGGCGCCCTGCTGATTTCCTACCGGGCCCGGTTTTACGATTCCCTGGGAAAAGCGGCGGCCCAGTACCACGACCGGTTTTCCGGAGGCGCCGAGGAATTCAGGCTTCAGTATAAGACCGTTTCCACGGTTTCCGATCCCTTTGCTCCGGTGCAGCAGCTGACCCAGGATCTTCTGGACCACCAGGCCAGCCATCATCGGGCGGAAATCGAGTCCGGTCAGTGCCTGACGGGTCCCCATAAGGATGATTTTACCGTGACCCTTTCGGGTATCGATCTGAAAGCCTACGGCTCCCAGGGCCAGACCCGGACCGCCGCCATTTCCCTGAAGCTGGCTCAAAGAGAGCTGATGGCCAGGGAATGGGGGGAAGAGCCGGTGCTGCTGCTGGACGACGTCCTTTCGGAGCTGGACCAGGGCCGGCAGGATTTTATCTTAAACCAGATCACCTCGGGACAGGTGTTCATCACCTGCTGCGAACCCGGCAGATTTACAAAACTGGGTAAGACCATTGAAATTGAAAAAGGAAAAATCATTTGATGCAGAATGTTTTCAATAATAATTCTGCATTCTGCATTTTGCATTTTGCATTTATCCGGAGGATATTATGTCTGACGAAACCAAAGTAACACAGGAATACGGCGCGGAGCAGATCCAGGTTCTGGAAGGCCTGGAAGCGGTTCGCAAGCGCCCCGGTATGTATATCGGTTCCACTTCCTCTTCCGGCCTGCACCATCTGGTGTATGAGATCGTGGATAACTCCATCGACGAGGCTCTGGCCGGCTACTGTAAGAATATCACGGTCACCATCAACCCCGGTGACTCCATCACCGTCACCGACGACGGCCGCGGCATCCCCGTGGATATCCAGGCCCAGACCGGAAAGCCCGCGCTGGAGGTTGTTTTCACCGTCCTCCATGCCGGCGGCAAATTCGGCGGCGGCGGCTACAAGGTTTCCGGCGGCCTCCATGGTGTCGGTGCGTCTGTTGTTAACGCGCTTTCCGAGTGGCTGAAGGTCCGGGTTCATAAGAACGGCAATATCTATGAGATGAAGTTTGCCCGGGGCGCCATCACCCAGGAAATGAAGATTGTCGGCACCACCGACCGTACCGGCACTGAGGTCACCTTCCAGCCGGACCCCGAAATGTTCGACACCACCGAGTATGATTATGAAATCCTGCACACCCGCATGCGGGAAAAGGCCTTCCTGACCGCAGGCCTCAATATTTCCATTGCCGACAAGCGGGGCGAAGAGGTCATCTCCGACTCCATGTGCTACGAAGGCGGCATCCGGGAATTCGCCACCTGGTGCAACCGGAACAAGACCCCCATCCACCAGGATGTGATCTACATGTCCGGCATGAAGGGGGATGCTTCCGCGGAAATCGCCATTCAGTATAACGACGGCTACCAGGAATTCATGCTCTCCTTTGCCAACGAGGTCAATACCCCCGAAGGCGGCATGCACGAGACCGGCTTCAAGACCGCGCTGACCAGAGTGCTCAATAACTACGGCACCAAGGCCGGCATCATCAAGGGTGACGACAAGGTTTCCGGCGAAGACTGCCGGGAGGGCATCACCGCCATCATCTCCGTCAAGCTCACCGATGCCCAGTTCGAGGGCCAGACCAAGGCAAAGCTGGGCAATGCCTACATCCGGACCCTGGTGGACTCCATCGTCAACGAGCAGCTGGCCACCTACTTTGAAGAGCACCCCCAGACCGCAAAAATCATCCTGGAAAAGGCGCTGATGGCCAACCGGGCCAGAGAAGCCGCCCGGAAAGCCCGGGACAATGCACGCCGGAAAACGGGTCTGGAATCCGGCGGTATGCCCGACAAGCTCCAGGACTGCAATGAAAAGGACCCCTCCCTCTGCGAACTGTACATCGTCGAGGGTGACTCCGCTGCGGGCTCTGCCATCCAGGGCAGAGATTCCCGGTTCCAGGCAATTCTCGCCATGTGGGGTAAGATGCTGAACGTGGAGAAGGCAAGAGCCGATAAAATCTACGGAAACGACAAGCTCTCTCCTCTGATCATCGCCCTGGGCGGCGGCATCGGCGAGGAATTTGACATCGAAAAGCTGCGCTATCACAAGGTCATCATTATGTCCGATGCGGACGTGGACGGTGCCCATATCCGGACCCTCCTGCTGACCTTCTTCTTCCGGTACATGCGGCCCATGATCGAAAACGGCTTCGTTTACTCCGCCGTTCCCCCTCTTTACAAGCTGAAGCGGGGTAAACAGGAACGGGTTGCCTACTCCGATGAGCAGCGGGATATGATTTCCGCTGAAATGCGCGCAGATAATCCCAATGCCAAGGTGGACATCAACCGATTCAAGGGTCTGGGCGAAATGGACGCCCACGAGCTCTGGGAGACCACCATGGATCCCGAGACCCGGACCCTGCGCCGGATCACCCTGGACGATGCGAGAAGAGCCGATGAGATCTTCACCATTCTGATGGGCGAAGCCGTGGAGCCCCGGAAAGAATGGATCGAGCACAATGCCAAGTATGCGATCAATATTGATATTTAAGTGTGGAGTTTGGAGTGTGAAGCGTGGAGTTATAATTTGAACTCCACACTCCACTCTCAACTCTTCACTCTCATAATATTTGGAGGTGTCTTTTTTGGCACATAACAGAAGCTATAAACCCGAGGATATTCTCTTCCCCAATCAGCACATCACCCAGAGCAATCTGGTGGATGAGATGGAGAAATCCTACATTGAGTACGCCATGAGCGTCATCGTGGGCCGTGCCCTTCCCGATGTCCGGGACGGCTTGAAGCCGGTCCACCGCCGCATCCTGTACACCATGTACGAAAGCGGCCTGACTTCCGACAAGCCCTTCAAAAAGTCTGCCACCTGCGTCGGTGACGTTCTGGGTAAGTACCATCCCCATGGCGACGCATCGGTCTATGACGCCATGGTGCGTCTGGCCCAGGATTTCTCCATGCGTTACTGCCTGGTGGACGGCCACGGTAACTTCGGCTCCGTGGACGGCGACCCGGCGGCAGCTTACCGTTACACCGAGGCACGTCTTTCCAAGCTCTCCAACGAGATGGTCCGGGATATCGACAAGGAGACCGTCAACTGGGACCCCAACTTTGACGAAAGTCTGAAAGAGCCCCGGGTGCTCCCCTCCCGGTTCCCCAACCTGCTGGTCAACGGTTCTTCCGGCATCGCGGTCGGTATGGCAACCAATATTCCCCCTCACAATCTGACGGAAGTTATCAATGCCTGCGTGGCCGTCATTGACGACCCCGAGTGCACCATGGCAGACCTCATGGAGCATGTATCCGGCCCCGACTTCCCCACCGGCGGCATCATCATGGGCAAATCCGGCATCCGGGCAGCCTATGCCACCGGCCGCGGCAAGGTGGTGGTCCGGGCCCGGACCGAATTTGAGGAGTTCAACAAGGACCGGATCCGGATCATTGTTTCTGAGCTTCCCTACCAGGTCAACAAGCGGCAGCTGATCAAAACCATTGCCGAGCAGGTCAAGGACAAGCGGATCGAGGGCATTTCCGACCTCCGGGATGAAACCGACCGCAACGGCATGCGCATCGTCATCGAGCTGAAGAAGGATGCCAACCCCCAGGTGGTGCTGAATACCCTCTTCAAGCAGACGGCTCTCCAGTCCTCCTTCGGCATCATCATGCTGGCACTGGTGGACGACCAGAAGCAGCCCAAAATCCTGTCTTTGCGGCAGATCATCGATGAATATCTGACCTTCCAGATGGAAGTGCTGACCAGACGGACTCAGTTCGACCTGCGCAAGGCAAAGGAGCGGGCCCACCTGTTGGAGGGTCTGCTGATCGCCCAGGACAACATCGACGAGGTCATCCATATCATCCGCACCTCCTATGACGATGCCAAGATTCGTCTGATGGAGCGGTTCGGTCTGGACGATATCCAGGCCCAGGCCATTCTGGATATGCGTCTGAAGGCCCTGCAGGGCCTCGACCGGGAGAAACTCCAGGCAGAATATGACGAGCTGATGCAGCGGATCAACTATTTCCTGGAGCTGCTGGCCGATGAGAACAAGCTGAAGGCCGTCCTCCGGGAGGAGCTCATCGTCATCCGGGACAAGTTCGGCGACAAGCGCAAGACCGAGATCCAGGAGATCGAGGACGAAATCGACATCGAGGACCTCATTGAAGAGGAAACCTGCGTCTTTACTCTGAGTAAGCAGGGCTATGTGAAGCGGATGCCCGTGGATACTTACCGGACCCAGGGCAGAGGCGGCAGAGGTGTCAATGCCCAGAATCTGAAGGACGAGGACTACGTCAAGAGTCTGAACATCGCTTCCACCCACGATCATATCCTGTTCTTCACCAACATCGGCAAGGTCCACCACCGCAAAGGCTACCAGATCCCCGAGGCCGGCCGTACTGCCCGTGGCACCGCCATGGTCAACGTCCTGCCCCTGGAACCCGGCGAAGCTGTCACCGCCATGGTGGTGACCCGTGAATTCGACGAGAATGAGTATCTGATGATGGTTACGAAGAAGGGTACCGTCAAGCGTATTCCCTTCGTCGCTCTGAAGACCAACCGGAAGACCGGCATCCGGGCCATTACGTTGGATGAAACGGATCATCTGATCAACGTCATCCGCACCACCGGCGACGACAACATCATCATCGCCAGCGCCATGGGTATGGCCATCTGCTTCAACGAAAACGACGCCCGTCCCATGGGCCGTGACGCAGCAGGTGTCCGGGGTATTATGTTAACCGACGGAGACTACGTCATCGGTGCCGAAAAAGCCGAGGAGGGCAAGACCCTTCTGACTGTCACCGTCAATGGCTTCGGCAAGCGCACCGAGATGACGGAATACCTGCGCACCGGCCCCAACGGCGAAAAGATCCCCCAGGGCCGCGGCGGCAAGGGTCTGAAAAACTACAACATCACGCCGAAAACCGGCATCGTGGCCGGCTGCTGCGTGGTGGGCGAGAATGACGATGTGATGCTGATCGAAAACGGAGGCGTCATTATCCGTACGCCTGCCAGGGACATCAACATCTATAAGCGGGATGTCCAGGGTGTTATAGTCATGCGTGTGGAAGAGGGCAACCAGGTTGTGGCCGTCCAGGCCGTGGCCGCTGCCGAGGAAGCTGAGGAAGCTGCCGAATGAAAACCGTGACCCTCTATACCGACGGGGCCTGCTCCGGAAATCCCGGTCCCGGTGGCTGGGGCGCGATTCTGGAGTATAACGGCTACGAAAAGGAGCTTTCCGGCGGGGAAAATCCCACCACCAACAACCGGATGGAGCTGACTGCGGTAATCCGGGGCCTCCAGGCTCTGAAGGAGCCCTGTATCGTGGAGCTTTATTCGGACTCCAAGTATGTCATCGATGCTCTGGAAAAGGGCTGGGCAGCGGGCTGGAAGAAGAAGGGCTGGATCAAGTCCGACAAAAAACCGGCTCTGAATCCGGACCTGTGGGAGGTGCTTCTGTCTTTGACTGAAAGACACACCCTCCACTACCACTGGGTCAAGGGCCACGCGGACAACCCCAAAAACAACCGCTGTGACGAACTTGCAGTCGCCCAGTGGAAAAAGCTAAAGTAAAAATGTCATCGCGAACCAGAGCGCACACTGGTGTGGCGATCCGTTCTTTTGTGAGCCAGAGGCTCACGCGATGCTTCGCATCGCAGGAAATGCGGATTGCCACGTCGCTTCGCTCCTCGCAATGACATCATGTTTGGAGGTTTTTATGTATCTGAATATCGGCAGCGATATGGCAGTCCGGGACAAATCCATCATCGGGATCTTCGATATGGACAATACCTCCACCTCCAGGCGGACCCGGGAATTTCTGGCGAAGGCGGAAAAGGAGGGCCAGGTGGTCCCCTGTGACGATTTGCCGAAATCCTTCGTCCTTACCGCCGAGTACGGCCTGGACCGGATCTACCTGACAGCCTTAAGCTCTTCGACTCTGGAAAAACGAATCAAATAAGAAAAAGCCGCTCCGTAAGGAGCGGCTTTCTTTTGTCAGAAAACCATCTGCACCAGCACCATATAGAATACGGTGCCGGAGATGATGCTCAGGAGGGTATTACGCTTGCGGATGTGGACGGCGACCACCAGAGCGCAGGCGGCAAGCTCCGGGATGCCGAAGGGCATGGAAGCAAAGGAAATATGGCGCAGGCAGTAGACCACCAGCATGCCCATGATGGCAAAGGGCAGTACGGTGGAAAGATATGTGATGAATTTCGGTATTTTTCTGCCCCGGAACAGGCCGAAGGGAAGAAAACGGAGGAACGCCGTGACCAGAGCCATCACACCGACCATGGCCGCGCTGTGCAGATCAGTCATTTCCGGTGCCTCCCTTCCGTTTGCCGTAGAGGGCCAGGGCGGCAGTGATCAGTACCATGGCCGGGATTAGAAAACTTCCTTCGCCGAAGATCACCAGACAAATTACGGAGCAAAGAACGCCGATCAGCGCCGGGATGTGATCCCCCGTGCTGATCCACTGCTCCACAAAAACCGTCACAAACAGAGCCGTCAGAGCAAAATCGATCCCCTCGGTATGAAAAGGAATCACCGACCCCACCACCGCCCCCAGGGTACTGCCCAGAACCCAGTAGCAGTGGTTGAAAAGGGAAACCAGAAAGTAATATTTCGGCCGGTCCGGCACATCGGAGGGAGCGCCGCCGCAGTTGAGGGAGTAGGTCTCGTCCGTCAGCGCGAAAATCAGATAGGGCTTGTAGGGAAGCGTATCCTTGTAGGTTTCAATCATGGAAATGCCGTAAAACAGATGCCGGGCATTGACCATCAGGGTGGTCAGGGCGGCGGTGATCAGCGATGCGCCGCCGGTGAGCAGATCCACCGCCAGATACTGCATGGAACCGGCATAGATAAGCACACTCATGGCCACCGCCCACAGAGGGCTGTAGCCCCCGGAGGTCAGCAGAATGCCGAATCCGATGCCCAGAACCAGATACCCGGCCATTACAGGCAGGGTGGAAAGAAAGGCTTTTTTGATGAGTTTTTTCATGGATGTCCTCCTTGTGAGGAAGTATGTTCCATTGTAGCACACAGAGGGGAAAAAGTAAATTTCGAGTTTACGGTTTACATAAACAGGAAAATAACCGGTCCGGACCCGTTGGTTAACCATAAGTTTTCCACATTGTCCACAGGTTTTTCCACAGCGGGTTCTGAAAAAAACCTCGAAAAATGGGGCTTTTTTCTTAGGCCGCAAAAAAACTCCACAGCGGAAGGAAACCGCTGTGGAGATTGCTTCGGTTTACAGAACATTCGCCTCATAGCGGACCTGGGCAGAAAAGACCCGGTGGTAAGCGCCGGACTCCGGGCCGTCCTTCCAGGATTCCACCTGCAGAAGGCCCTCCCCGTCCACCTGCCAGCCCATATGGAGCTCATCGCCCTCCCGGGCTTCGGTGTGGTAGCAGACGGTGAATTCCCTGGGATCCCGATCCCGGTGGAAGGCGCTGGGAAGCAGGTCGGAGATCCACTCCAGGTACTTGGTGTTGTTCATATGGCCGTTCCGGTCCAGATCCGTGAAGCAGACCCGGCGGCTGGCGGTATTGGGCAGAGTCTTGGGGGACAGGGAGCCGGGGGAAGCAAGCTCCGTGCCGGTGAGCAGGCCCTGGACCGTCACGCCGCTTTTGCCCGGCAGGACCATGGCCCGGCTTTTGGCATCCATCAGCACCCACATGCCGATGGACCGGAACAACTCATGGCCTTCTGCGTCGTAGGCCACGGTGGACCGGGGGTAGCAGACCTTGGTGGTGGGCATGGGCCAGGTTTCGATGCGGATAGTCTCGCCGGATCTGGGAAGCCGGGTGATCTGAACTTTCTGGCGGATGATGGCCCAGATCAGATTTTTCTGAGCCAGGGTATCATAGTCCGCGCCCAGGATGCGGCAGTGCTGGCCGGCGATCTCCTGGCAGAAAAACAGGAGCATGGAGGGCTTCAGACGGCCGAAGCAGTCCACATGGGCGTCGTTGATGAGAAAATCATGCTGAAAAATGGGTTCCATATCTTACCTCGGAAAGATTTTGTTGATAAAAGAAGTGCAATGCTGTAATTTGACTGACGCGGTACCGGGGCCTCCGGTTAGCCCTTCGATTCGTGGAGGGTCAGCTGGGCGGAGTACTGGCGGCCGGCCCGGTAGATGACGATCCGGACGGTATCTCCCACATCGTAATTGGAAAGCAGCGCCTCCAGCTCGTCCATATTGGAGATCCGGGTATCGTCGACGCTGATGAGGATATCCCCGGCCTCCAGGCCCTTCCGGGCGGCATCGCTCTGGGGGTCGATTTCGCTGATATACATGCCGTTCGGCAGGTGATAGTAGAACTGGTAGAAGGCGGAAACGGTCTCACCGGTGAGGCCCAGGGTGGGTCTGCCGGATACATAGCCCTGTTCGATCAGCTGGTCGGCAATCTCCTTGACGGTGGTGGAAGGGATGGCGAAGCCCAGACCCTCCACGCCGGAGCTGCTGGCGAAATCACCCATTTTCATGGTGTTGATGCCGATGACCTGGCCGAAGCAGTTGATCAGCGGGCCGCCGGAATTGCCGGAGTTTAAGGCTGCGTTGGTCTGGATCAGGGTCAGGGTCCTGCCGCCGGTGGTCACATCCCGGTTGATGGCGGAAACGATGCCGTTGGTCATGGTGCCCCGCAGCTCCATGCCCAGAGGATCGCCGATAGCCACCACGCTGTCGCCCACCCGGAGCACGGAGGAATCGCCGAACTCGGCAGGGATGAGGTCCTCGGCCTCAATGTGCAGCACCGCCAGGTCCGAGATGGTGTCGGCACCCACCAGGGTGGCCGGGAAGCTGCGCTCATCGGACAGCAGCACGGAGATGGATCCAGCACCCTGGACCACATGGGCATTGGTGACCACATAGCCCCCGGAGGTCAGCACCACACCGGTGCCGGTGGAAGCGCCGTAGGAGCCGGTGCAGGAGATGGATACCACCGAGCCGATGGTCTTGTCGTAGATATCCTGCAGGGAAAGACCCACATTCTGGGGCACATTGGGAACCGATTCCGGAGAAGGATTCAGCTGGAAGGCGCCGGGATCGGCAGAGGGTGCGGCGGTGGGCTCCAAAGCAGCAGCGCTGGGATCCTGGATCTCCAGAATATCCGGTGCTTCTTCCGTTTCGCTGACAAAGGAAACGGAGCTTTCCTTCTCCTCCGGCTGGGCGTTCAGCTGGGCAAAGAGCCTGACATTCAGAAGGCCCATGAAGCTGACCAGACCGCTGAGGAAAATCACCACCACCAGCAGCAGGGCGATGAGCCCCGTGTGGCTTTTCGGCGGCCGGGTCCTGCCGGTCTCATAGATTCCCGACTCCCAGGGATCGGGTTGGTAGTTCTTGTTTTCGTCCATAAGGATACCTCAAACGAATTGTATTGATTGCATACGTACTTTTCTTGTTTCGGCAAGAAAAGTACCAAAAGAAGCCGAGTAAAGGGGCGCTACGGGCAAATGCGCCCCCTTTACAATCCCCCGCCGCATCGCCATCCAGCATTCAAAAATGTTTCGATTTTTGAACGCTTGCATTCTGCAAAATTACAGGTTTGCTCCGCAGAGCCCGCTGAAAATCGGGACATTTTCAGTGGGCGGTGGTTAAAAGCGGCGGGAGTGGGGTCCGGGGCGAGGATGCGATTTGCCCGTAATGCCTCGCCCCGGACGACAGGTGTTACTTTCTTGTTCGGACACAAGAAAGTAACACCTGTCGTCCGATAGATAAACTGCAATCTGGCAGTTAATTCACCAATGGCATTGTAAAGGTAAAGGTGGTCTTTCCGTCCCGGCTGGTGACGGAGATATTTTCTCCGTGGGAGGAAACCAGGGTCTTGACGATGTAAAGGCCCAGGCCCCAGCCGTCCCGGTTCTGGGACCGGGATTTGTCGATCTTATGGAACCGGTCGAAAACCAGGGGCAGCTCCTGGGCCGGGATGGTCTCGCCTCCGTTGGATACGGAAACATAGACCTTGCCGCCGCCCTGTTCGATCCGCAGACCCAATGTGCCGCCGGAGGGACAGAATTTTACCGCGTTGTCGATGAGGTTATAGATGATCTGCATCACATAATCCTCACAGGCATGGGTGTACACCGGGTGGCCCGGCATATCCACATCCACGTTGAGCTTTTTATCGGTGATCTTCTGCTCAAAGGTGATGAGCACCTGGCCCAGGGCCTCTTCCATATCGAAATGAATTTTCTTTTCCTCCGGAACGCTGCCGTCCTGGAGCCGGGAAATATCCAGCATACTGCGGACCAGGCGGGACAGCCGCTTGGTTTCGTCGGAAACGATCTGCAGGTAATAGCTCTGGCGGCTCTCCGGGATGGTGCCGTCCAGAATGCCGTCGATATAACCGGAGATGGTGGTCATGGGGGTCTTCAGCTCGTGGGAAACGTTGGCCACGAATTCCCGGCGCTGATATTCGCTTTTCTGCAGCTCCTGGGCCATGTTGTTGAAGGCCAGAGCCAGCTCCTCCACTTCCTCCGGATGGTCCTCCGTCAGCTTGACCCGGGCGTCCAGGTCTCCGTGGCCGAAGGCACGGGCCACCTGGGCCACCTGCCGCAAAGGGTCGCTCTGGCGGCGGACCAGGATGATCATGGCGATGACGGAAATCAGCACCACCAGCAGGGAAACCACCATGAAGGTATTGGAAATCCGGGTCATGATGGCGGCGGTGGAGCGGGTGGGGGTGGAGACGATGACGATGCCCAGGTTTTTACCGGTGACAAAGTCCGTGATGGGGGTGGAGACCACATACCGGGGCTCCTCGTAAAGGTCCGGGATCATGCCGGTGGCCGTATGGCCGCCGTTTTCCACCACCTTGGCGAGGTAGCTCTGATCCACCCACAGCCGCTGATGGTCGCAGCCGGTGATGGAATCGGAGCAGAGGATCACCCGGCCCAGGGAATTGCAGATGATCAGATCCGTTCCGGAGATCTGGGCGGACACATCCAGATTGACCATGAAATCCCGGTTCATCATGGGACCCTCGGCGCTGTAGGCCGAGGCCAGGTTTGCCATGGCCTGGCTGGTTTGCTTCAGTTCCTCGATGGCGGATTCCGCCAGATAGTCCTCCACCAGAACCTGAAAGGAAGTTCCCACCAGAATCAGTGCCAGAAGCAGAATGATTACCGTGGTGGAAAAGGTACGGCTGAAGGTTGTTTTCATGCTGATACTACCTCAATGATCTGTCATGCCCCCAAAGGGGCAGCGTTTTTTCTTTCTTACGTTGGAATCATTATAATCAAATCGGAAAAGCAATGCAATCGCCCCGCCGAAAAGTTTACATTAATATCACAAAATCCCCCGGATCTGCCGGTTGGGACCGGGGATATTTTTTATTTTCCCGGTTTTCATTGACTTGCCCGGCGGCTGGGTTTATACTGAAACCATCTTTAGAAGCCCCAAAGGAGGTTTTGCCATGACCCGGCAGGAAGTTACCGAAAAGAAGCCGAAGAAACGCTTCGGTGTGGGAAAGGTCCTTCTGATTCTGTTTCTGATTCTGGCTGCAGCAGTGGGATATCTGTATTACAGCCTGTTCCATGCACCCTTTGTTCCGGACGATCCCCAGGCTCTGGCGGCTGCTGCCCCCATGGAGGCCGGAGAGCGGTTCCGGATTTCCGCCCAGGATCATTCCATTCAGCTGCGCCTTGACAAGGGAGATATCTGGAGTCTGTTTCTGAGCTTTGCCGGAAACGATTTTTTGGATGTGATCAATGAGGAAGCTTCGGACTACGGCATTTCTGTTTCCGGCTGCGCCGTTCATATGGACCGGAAAGATATGTGGCTGGATCTGGAGGTGCACCGCAACGGCAAGCGCCTGACTGCCGGCATCCTCCTGGATCTTCAGTTCCGGGGCCGGGAAATGATTCTGAAGCCCGCCGGTCTGAAGGTAGGTGTGTTCAGGATTCCCATGGGATTTCTTCCCGATGGGCTGAAGCTGGAGCAGGAAGTAGAGCTGCCTGTGCTTACGGAAGTGACCCAGGTGGGCTATGAGAAGGATGCCCTTCTGCTCACCGGCGATCCGGAGCCGGATGTCCGCAGCCTGATTCCGTCGGGTGATATTCTGGAGCGGGCCCTGATTTTCTGCGAAGATTACCAGAGCCTTACGGATGCCCTGTTTGACCCCGCAGGCTTCAGCGGGATCCTGCCCCATCTGGAGGAGCATCCCGAAGATATGCAGGACCTTTACCGGGGGCTCTTTACCCTGGCAGAGCCGCAGGTGACGGAAGATTATCTGGAGGACCGGAGGGGCCTTACCCAGCGGTTCTTCCCCAGAATCGATTTTTCCGCGGTGGCCCGGGAACAGGAAATACTGGACGAGGAGCTGCGGGTCCAGTACATTACCCTGAAGAAATTCTTTACCAATGCGGTCAACGAATACAATCCCAACAGACTGCGGATCGTCGACGGCGTATTTATTTATGAAGAGGAGCCCTTCCGGGCAGACCTCTTTGAATACCGGAAGTACGGCACCGTCTTCGAGGTGCTGGATCCGGAGGCAGCTTTCCTGGTGGTGGTGGATGCAGAGGACGGCTTCATCCGGAAAACCCCCGCTTTCGGGGAGCTGGTGGACAAAGCCCAGGCATTTACCCGGGAAGTGGACTTTGAAAAGCCCTACATTCTCGGCCTTGTGCTGCGCAGCGTGGACGGGGATCCCTATGTGATGTATGAAACGGAGCTGACCGTAGACGGCCTCTATGTCCGGGAGCCCAGGCTCCGGCTGCTGACGGAGGATGCGGTGAAAGCGCTGCAGGCGCCGGGAAAAATCGGCGTCTGGACCGATAAGGAATAAAAGAAAGCGGGAGAAGATTTCTCCCGCTTTTTTACCGGATATCAGAGCACCTCGAACTTATAGCCCACGCCCCAGACGGTCTTCAGGCACCAGCTTTCGGAAACGCCCTCCAGCTTTTCACGAAGCCGCTTCACATGAACGTCCACGGTGCGGCTGTCGCCAAAATAGTCGAAGCCCCATACCTCGTCCAGAAGCTGATTGCGGGTGTAGACCCGGTTGGGAGAGGAGGCAAGGTAAAACAGCAGCTCCATCTCCTTGGGAGGGGTGTCCACCTTCTTGCCGTCCACAGTCAGCTCAAAGGCATCCATGTCGATGGTCAGCTTTTCAAAGGTCAGCTTCCGTGCCTTCTTCTCGGCGGAGATGCCGGAGGTGCGGCGCAGCACAGCCTCGATTCTTGCCAGAACCTCCTTCATTTCGAAGGGCTTGGTGATGTAGTCATCGGCACCGGACTTGAGGCCTGCCACCTTGTCGTCGGTTTCGCCCTTGGCGGTGAGCATGATGATGGGGGTGGTGGAATCGCTGCGGATGGCTCTGCAGACGGCCCAGCCGTCCATCACGGGCATCATCACATCCAGCAGCACCAGGTCGGGCTTGATGGCCCGGTATTTTTCCAGACCCTTGCCGCCGTCTCCGGCCACGGTAACGGCATAGCCTTCCTTTTCCAGATACATCTGCAGCAGCTCTGCAATATTGCGGTCGTCTTCAACGATCAGAACAGATACAGCCATGGTAATTACCTCCAAATTTCCTTTGTTCGTCTTTTTTATCATTATACCGCAAAAACCGCATCTGGGGTGAACAAATTGTTAATACTTCGCCCCCAATTTGTGAACAGCCAAGGTTTTGCTTGCAATGGGTGTGGTTTTGGAGTATCATGGATAACAAAGATGTTGGTTCGTTGCTTTGACAAACAGTTTCGGTGTCATTGCGAACCAGTGACCGATGTCACTGGTGTGGCAATCCGTACGAAAAAGTGAGAATTAACGATATAAACTATTATGTGTACATACTGGCCAATTCCACAAATGTTGCAATCTATGTGGGTGTAACAAAAGATTTGGTCCGCAGGGTATATGAACATAAACATCATCTTGACCCAGACAGTTTTACTGCCAAGCATAACATCCATAAGTTGGTATATTATGAAAGTACAACGGATGTAACAGCCGCAATTGAAAGAGAAAAACAAATTAAGGGCTGGAATAGAAAAAGAAAGAATAAACTGATTGAAACCATGAATCCAAAGTGGGAAGAGCTGTATGACACCATTCTTCTTTAGGAGAACGGATTGCCACACTAGCGGTGCGTCGCGCAGCGAATCAAAAAAACCATGATTGCCGGTGGCAATCATTCCACAATTCTATGCGCACTGGCTCGCAATGACGTGGTTTTTGAAAGGAGTAACCCATGATCGAAATCTTAAAAGCGATTCTCTTCGGCATTGTGGAGGGCGTCACCGAATGGCTGCCCGTTTCCTCCACCGGCCACATCATTTTGCTGGATGAGTTCATTCAGCTCAATGCCTCCGACGAATTCAAGTCCATGTTCGACGTGGTGATTCAGCTGGGTGCCATCCTGGCGGTCATCGTGCTGTTTTTCCGGAAGCTGAATCCCTTTGCCTTCAAATCCAAGACCAAGTCCGAGCGGAAGCAGACCTGGGTGCTGTGGTTCAAGGTCATCGCCGCCATCATTCCCTCCGGCGTGGTGGGCGTGCTCTTTGATGACTGGATGGATGCTAAGTTGCACAACGGCATCGTGGTGTCCGTTGCCCTGATCGTCTACGGCATCGCCTTCATCCTGGTGGAGCAGAGAAACCAGCAGGGAAAATATCTGAAAACCGGGAAGCCCCAGGTGAAAAAGGTGGAGGATGTCCACCAGATCACATACAAGACTGCCCTGCTCATCGGCCTCTTCCAGTGCCTGAGCCTGGTGCCCGGCACCTCCCGCAGCGGCTCCACCATCCTGGGCGCCATCATGCTGGGCGTGGGCAGAGCCGCCGGCGCGGAATTCTCCTTCTTTATGGCCATCCCCACCATGCTGGGCGCCTCCGCCATCAAGCTGCTGAAATTCCTGCTCACCGGTGTGGGTATTACATCAATGGAGATCGCCGTGCTGATCGTGGGCTGCGCCGTAAGCTTCATCGTCAGCCTTCTGGTCATCAAGGCTCTGATGGACTATGTCCGCCGTCATTCCTTCTCCGTCTTCGGTGTTTACCGGATCGTCCTGGGCATCGTGGTGCTGGCATATTTTGCAGTATTTGCGTAATTGATCATTTGTAGAACACCGTTTGTGCCTTCTGTGTCGAATGCAGAATTCAGAATGCAGAATGCAAAATGGTGGTATCGCCTGGGGCGATGATATCAATAAGTCCGCTTTGCGGACACAACCATTCTGCATTTTGCACTTTGCATTTTGCATTTCGTCAAGTACACAGGAGGTTT
The DNA here is from genome assembly GCA_015068305.1 of Oscillospiraceae bacterium. Taxonomy (GTDB): domain Bacteria; phylum Bacillota; class Clostridia; order Oscillospirales; family Oscillospiraceae; genus Faecousia. The sequence goes on along the minus strand of SVKV01000011.1, from coordinate 29,499 downwards.
TTTATGGAATACTGTATTGAAAACGAGTATTTAAAGGTTACCGTTACCACCTTCGGCGCGCAGCTTAAGAGCGTTGTGCGAAAATGCGACGGGGTGGAGCATATGTGGCAGGCGGACCCGGAGGTTTGGGGCTACCATGCGCCCATTCTGTTCCCCCATGCCGGCAAGGTGGTGGACGGCATCATCGAGGCCAAGGGCGGCAGCTTCGAGAGCAAGCAGCACGGCTTTGCCCGGCTCATGGAGCACGAATTTGTGGAGCAGACGGAAAATTCCCTCGTGCTGGAGCTCCGGTCCTCCGAGGAAACAATGAAGAATTTCCCCTATGAATTCGCACTTTTTTCCACCTTCACCCTGGAAAATGACACGTTGCACCATACCTTGACTGTGGAGAACTGGGACACTGAGGCCATGCCCTTCGGCATCGGCTACCACCCCGGCTTTGCCGTGCCCTTTGATGAAAACCATGTGGCCACCGACTATGAGCTGCGTTTTTCTGAGATGGAGTCCCCCATCTGCATCAACTGCCTGCCCACGGGCCTGACCCAGGGCAACCACTATTACCTGGGCAGCAACATCACATCCATTCCGGTCGACGAGCAGCTTTTCGCCAATGACAGCCACTGCATGACGAATCTGAAGTCTGCCACCCTGGGCCTTTACGAGAAGGGTACCGGCCGGGGCGTGGTGTGCAGCATTGCCGATTTCCCCTACTGCCTCATCTGGAGCAAGCCCGGCATGCCGAAATTTGTCTGCATCGAGCCCTGGCACAGCCTGCCCTCCCCCGAGGGCGGCAGCCGCAAATGGGAGGAAAAGCCCGCAGCGGCCATCCTGGCCCCCGGCGAAAGCTGGGAAACCACATTGTCCATGCGTTTTGTCCGGTAAAAGAGAACCCGCCCTGCTTTCGCAGGGCGGGTTTTTTGTCGGCAAATTGGAACTCGCTGACAGGATGATATGTGTTACTTTCTTGTTTCCGAACAAGAAAGTAACCAAAGAAATCGGCATAGGAGGGAGCTTTTTACAAAGGCGCCCCCTCCTATGTACCACCCCTCCGAAACCAGGGAGGCCCGCAAAATTTCTACTAAGCGCGCAAGTGTCCCGACTTGCGCCCTGCCGAATTTTCTCAGAACCATCTTTGCACGGCAAAAATCGGCACATTTTTGCCGTGCACGGGCTTTAGGTTAAGGTGCTCCGCGCCATCGTAAGTGCGAGCGGGTGGGGTACATAGGGGCGGGCGGCTCTGGCGCGGGAGCTGGCCAGCGGACAGCGCCGCCCCTATGGCGGCTTCTTTGGGCACCTTTCTTGCCGAAACAAGAAAGGTGCGAATCATTATATCAATACAACTCCTCCAGGTTGCCGAAGGAATAGCCCATATTCTTCCACTCGGTCAGCAGCTCATCGAGGATGGCGGCATTGGTTTTGGAGGTGGAGTGGAGCAGCACCACCGCTCCGTTGTGGATCCGGGGCAGCAGCTTGGAGAATGCCTCCTCCTTCGTGGGCTGGTCATCGTTGTTCCAGTCAGCGTAGGCCAGGCTCCAGAATACCGTCCGGTAGCCCAGATCCCGGGCCATTTCCAGATTCTCCTGGCTGTAAACACCCTGGGGCGGCCGGTAGTATTTGGGCAGGTCCTTGCCGGTGGTTTCCCGGAACAGGTTTTCAAGACCGGAAAGCTCCGCGGCGAAGGCATCCCTGTCCGTCAGACGGCTCATGTCCGGGTGGTGCATGGTGTGATTGCCCACAATGTGGCCCTCCTCCACCATCCGCCGGACCAGGTCCGCATTTTTTTCAATATAGTTGCCCACCAGAAAAAAGGCCGCGCTGACATCATGCTTTTTCAGCGTGTCCAGAATCTGCTCCGTGCAGCCGTTTTCATAGCCCGCATCGAAGGTCAGATAGATCACCGGCTTTCCGGTGTCCCCCAGATATACCGCATCATACTCCCGCAGCTGCCGGACTTCCGCCGGTCCCCGGGGCGGCGTATGGGCTTCCCGGTAGCTTAAACCCCAGCTGACGGTCTCCAGAACGCCCCCGGAAAAAACCTTCACCGCTCCGAAAATTGCCCCCACAAAGGCCACCGCCAGAATCACAAGATCCCGTTTGCGCATAAAAAATCCCCTCCTTTTAGGACAATCTATGTCCGGGAGGGGATGTTTATCACTTGTTTCAGCCGCCGGGCAAGAGAATAGGCCAGCCAGAGCTTCAGCACATCGGGGATCAGAAAGGGAACCACGCACCGCAGCAGGATCAGCTCCATTCCGCCGCCGGTGTAGCCGTAAAACCAGGCGCAGCCGCAGCCGTAGCAGCCCAGAAGCCCGATGATCAGAGCGGGCAGCTTGCCGAACCGCTCCAGCGCCCAATAAAGAAGACCTGTTGCCAGAAAACCCCACAGGAATCCGCCGCTGACACCCAGAAGGGCTCCGAAACCGCTCCGGAAGCCGCTGAACACCGGAAGTCCCAGGGCGCCCAGCAGCAGATAGATGAGAATCGAAAGGGTGCCCCCTTTTCCGCCCAGAAGCAGCAGGGCAAGGAAAATGCCGAAGGTCTGCAGGGTAATGCCGATGTCGGAAATGGGGATACAGATCCAGGCGCAGACAGCCAGAAGTGCTCCGAACAGGCCGCAAAGGGTCATGGATCGAACGTTGATAGAGATACCTCCTTAAGGCTCACCGTGGAGGTATTTCCGGTCCCAGTCGCCGTCGAAGAGCTTGTTGCCCCGGGTCATGGGGCAGCCCTGCAGAAGATCGTCTGCCAGCTCCAGCAGTGTGGTGGAGATTTCCAGACCCTCCATATAGAAGTCCGGCAGGGCCTCTTCGCCGCACCGGGCGCCCAGGATGGCACCGGCTATGCAGCCCACAGCAGCAGAGCGGCCGGAATGGTTGGCAGCCACGATCATGGCGCTGTCAAAATCCCGCTCGTAAACCAGGGATGCATACACCGCACCGGCCAGGATATCCGCGCCGGTGTCGCATTTGAGCTGCTCCATGGCATCCACGGGGAAAACGGAAAAATCGTCCACCAGCTTCAGGGCATGCCGGACAGTGGCGATGACCTGGGCAGTCTGGCGGTATTCCCGGCCGAACTGGTCGTCCAGGGCCTTCAGCGCCTCCTCGATGATCTGGCGCAGGGTGGGACTGTGGTCGTGGAGGCAGCGGGTGATGATGTGGGCAATGGCGGCGCCGGGCAGAAATGCCAGGGGATCGCCGTGGGTCAGCGCCACGCATTCGGCACCCAGCCGGTCGATCTCCTCCTGGTCCATCCGCTTGGGATCGGCAAAGAGGCCAGCAGCCACGGCGGAGGAAATGCTGGCGGGGGTATCCCGGTGGTTGATGGGGGTTTCCAGGGTGCCCAGCTTGCCCCGGACGCCGTTGAGACCCCGGTTCAGAGTTTCCACCATCCGGGTGTCGGTGCAGTGGCGGCGGCGCAGCTCCGGGATCCGGAAGACCCAGCAGTGGTTCCGGGAGGGCTGGTCGTAGCGACGCTGGCCGATGGCCCATTCCTGCTGGCCCAGGCCTGCGTACATCACATAGGGGGCCATTTTTCCGTAGACCTGGCCCCGGGTCAGACCCAGCAGCAGACCGTTGCAGGTGAAGGCGGCCAGCTGGGTGTGGGAGGAAACTTCCGCATAGCCGTTGACCAGATCGTAGCCCAGCAATCCGTTGGGACCGTAGTCCTCCCGGATCTCCGCCCAGGATTTGGTGTCGATGGTGTAGCCCATGGCATCGCCCACCGCCAGACCCAGCAAACAGCCCCGGTATGCGCTCCGTTTTGTGACCATACAGACGCCTCCCTTTCCAAAAAAGTGCATTATTTTTTATTATATCCCGGGGATAGAAAAAAGGCAAGAATAACAATCAACAAATTGGAATTTGCCGGGATGCCCCGGTGGGCAATGCGGGCCTGGTTGGCCGGCAATAATCGGTACGCTACGGGGCCCTCCCGGTTCGGTGCTGCGGCAGACAAATTGGAATTTGCCGGCCGGTGGCCGGTGACAATGCGTTACGGACTGCCCCGGTCAAATTACAGCCTTTGGGCCCCTCGACCGGTCGCTTGTTTCCGCTCGGCGTATGGAATTTGCCGGGATGCCCCGGCAACAGGCCTGGCTAGCTGGCAATTCACCAACGCCTCTGGACTCTCCCGGTTCGATGGCTCTGGTGTTCAAATTACAGTTTGCCGTTTTGTTTGGAGAAACGGATTGCCACGTCGGCATTTCATGCCTCCTCGCAATGACATGGAAGCCTGGTGGTTGACTGCGCTAAAAATGGTGCGGAATGTACCGAAAAATACTGTCATTGCGAACCAGTGCGCACACTGGTGTGGCAATCCGTTCTCCTCGATAAACTCCAATTTGAAGCACCAGGGAAAAAGGGCACTCCCTGCGGAGTGCCCTTTGGTTATGCAGCTGTTATGATACCGGGGCAGTCCGTAACGCATTGTCCACGGCGACTCGCCGGCCGGAAATGGAAAAGCCCATCGCCAGAAGGCGATGGGCTTTTCACTAGGGATTGGAAAGAAGAGAGGTAGAAAAGAGGATCTACAAAGGAAGGGTAGCGGCTCACGGCTTCCGCCGCCCTTCATGTCTATAGGATAATTGCCAATTTTGAATGTGTCTTAGCGGTTTTATAAACAAAATTCGACCAAATTGTGAACGTTTAAGCCAGCGGGAAAATCAGCGTCACCTTGAACAGATCGCCGTCCACCATCAGATGCATCTGGCCGCCCTGAAGCTCCGTAAGGCTCTTGGCAATGTTCAGACCCAGGCCGCTGCCTTCGGTGTTCCGGGATGTATCGCCCCGGACAAACCGCTCCATCAGCTCGTCGGCATTCACATTCAGCTGCTCCCGGGAGATGTTCTTGATGGCGATCACCGCATTGCCCTGCAGGACCATCAGATCCACATAAAGTCTCGTATCCGGCAGGGCATACTTGACCGCGTTGTTGAGAATGTTGCTTAAGATCCGCCACAGGAGCTTTCCGTCTGCGATCATGGTTACCGTCTGATTCGGATGCCGGAAAACCGGTGTCAGAGAAACCCGGTCCAGCTTGTCGGCAAATTCGCCCAGGGCCTGGTTCACGGCCTCCACCGCGTCCACATGCCCCAGCTCCACGGTCATGGTGCCGGAGGAAGCCTTACTCATATCCATCAGATCGTCGATGAGCTTTTTCAGTCTTTGGCTCTGCCGGTCCAGCACCGCCAGGTATTCCTCGCCTTCGGCCTCGGTGTGGGGCTTCTTCATCAGATCCACAAAATTGATGATGGAGGTCAGAGGCGTCTTGATATCGTGGGACACATTGGTGATCAGTTCTGTCTTCATCCGCTCGGACTTCATCTGCCGCTCCGCCGCGATCTTTGCCGCGTCGGCAAGGCTGTTCAGCTGAACAGCCAGATCCTTAAAGGTTCCGTAGAGATATTTCGTATCGATCTGGTAATTCAGATTGCCCTTGCTCATGGTTTCGATGCCCTTCAGGAGGGTGCCGAAGCACCAGCCGCCGTAGCAGACGATGGCCACATCTCCGGCAAGGGTTCCGAAGAACAGAAGGCCCCAGAGGAAGGTCCAGAAGTCCCGCCAGGCCACTGCGGCGCAGAACAGGAAAAACAGGGGGCAGGCCACCATCAAAAAGGCTGTCAGCAGCCACTGCCAGATGGTGGGCAGCATCACAAATACCGCCCGGATGCCGCTGCCAGTGACTCTGAGGCCCCGGCCGGCCATCTTCAGACCCCGGCCGACCCAGCCCAGGCCCTTTCCCAGCAGGCCGAAGCACCAGCCGATGGCCGTGTGGCGCATCCAGTAATTGTTGCTGGCCTTGACCTGGGCCGCAAAGGCATAGAGGAAGCCGATGGCGCACAGGCCGATGCCCAGGCCGCACAGACAGCAGATCAGCAGGCACAGCCGGGGATTATCCCAGATGCCTGCGGTGTTGTTGAAATAAGCCGACTCAAAAAGCCAGATCACCGGCAGCGTCAGCAGCACGATCAGTCCGGTCAGACACAGACCGTAAAGATCCAAAGGGATCCGGTTGATGGCCGCCAGCTTGACTTCGCCGTTTCTGGCCCGGCCCGCCACAGTGCACAGGAACACAAAGCTCACGGCAAAGACCACCAGGGATGCCAGCACCCCGGGGATGAAATAATCCCGGTAGGGGTAGAGCACCGTCACCAGCTTGAAATCCGCACCGATCATGGCATCGGGCTGAAGATACACCCGGACCTCATATTCGGGACCTTCGTAGTAATTGATGGTGTAGGTTGTCCGGTAAGCGTAACCCAGTTCCTCGTTATAGTGGAAGGGGGTATCATACTCTTCTGTATACAGGGCTTCCTGATCGGCAACCCGTGCCAGCGCCTCATCCGTGCTTCGCTCGCTGGCAGGTACTGCACCATCTTCCGATGCGGCTGCTGCCGTGGATTCCTCCACTGTCATACCGTTTTCATCGAGATAATGCTCGCTGGTTACCACAGGATATGTGGTCCGCACCATCTGCCTGTATTCAAAGCAGTGCTCCCGGTCGATCTGTTCGCCGGTGGTCCTGCCTTCCGAGCTGACAACTTCTCCGTTTTCGCAGATGTCCACCAGATAACCGCCGTAGTTATAGGGATAGGAATAATGGTATCCGATATCGTACAGCACTTCCTCCGGCACATTGCTCAGGGTGCTGACTGCATAGGCCTGGGCATGGTGATGGGCCAGGGTGCTGCCTACCATCTCCATCTGCTCTTCCTGCTTCACGGAAATCGGGGTCTGATACAGATCATACCCTTCCATAAAGGCGATGCCGATGCCGGAGAAGGCCAGCGTCACCAGGGAGCAGGCGCACAGGATGATGGCAATGAATTTCGTGCAAACAGAATACTTCAATCAGGCTCCTCCTTCCATCTTGTAGCCCTGGCCCCAGACCACTTTCAGATACCGGGGCTCGGAGGGGTTGATCTCGATTTTCTCTCTTAAGTGCCGGATATGCACCGCCACGGCACCCTCGCTGCCCAGGGCAGCCTCCTGCCAGACCGACTCATAGAGGGCCTTGGTGGAGAAGACCTTGCCGGGATTTGCCATCAGCAGCCGCAGAATGGAGTATTCCGTGGGCGTCAGGGCCACGGTCTCTCCGTCCACCTGGACTGCCTTGGTCCGGTCGTCCAGAGTGATGGCACCGATGGTCAGCACGCCGGGCTGTTCCTCAGGACGGCTGCCCAGCTTGGCATACCGGCGCAGCTGGCTGCGGACCCGGGCCAGTACCTCCACAGGCACGAAGGGCTTGGTGATGTAGTCATCGGCGCCCACATTCAGACCCAGGACCTTGTCCTCGGTCTCGGATTTTGCGGTGAGCAGAATGATGGGCACATTGGAAAATTCCCGGATTTTTGCTGTGGCGGTGATGCCGTCCATCTGGGGCATCATGATGTCCAGCAGCACCAGCTGGATATCCTCCCTGCGGATGATGTCCAGGGCTTCCGCTCCGGTGAAGGCCTCGAAAAGCTGATAGCCCTCGGGTTTTAGGTATATTTTCAGCGCGCTGACGATGTCCGGCTGATCGTCGCAGATCAGAATATTGTACATAAATCTTCCTCCGCTTCTCTCTTTCTTGGATTGTCTTTATTATAACACTCCTTGATTTAAGATAAAAGACAGAAAATTCTTAAGAACACTTTAATTAAAACTGCGGCGAGTGGCCGCTGTCAATGCGTTACGGACTGCTCCGGTCAAATTACAGCCTTAGGGCCCAGAAAATGCGGTATGATTGCCACCGGCAATCATTGTCATTATTGATTCGCTGCGCGGAGCACCACCCGGTTCTCAACTGCGGCAGTCAAATTGGAATTTATTGAGGAGAACGGATTGCCACGTCGCGCTATGCGCTCCTCGCAATGACATGGAGACTTAGTGGTTGGCTGCGCTAAAAATGGTGCGGAATGTGTCGAAAACTACTGTCATTGCGAGGAGGCGTGAAATGCCGACGTGGCAATCCGAATCCCTACAAACTGTAATCTGACCACCACAGGAGCGATACCGAGCAGAGTGAACGGGTAACGACTACAGCCGCACCGGGCACGCATTGGCTATCGGCCCATGCCGACAAAAAGGGAACCGGGTTCACCGCAGGAGCGATACCGAGCAGAGTGAACGGGTAACGACTACAGCTGCACCGGGCACGCACTGGCTGTCGGCCCATGCCGACAAAAAGGGAACCGGGTTCACCGCAGGAGCGATACCGAGCAGAGTGAACGGGTAACGACTACAGCCGCACCGGGCACGTAGTGGCTGTCGGCCCATGCCGACAAAAAGGGCACTCCGCAAGGAGTGCCCTTTGGTTATGCAGCTGTTATGATACCGGAGCAGTTTGTAATGCATTACCTGACGATTGCTGCCGGCTGGCGGATTTCATACGCCGAGCGGAAACAAGCGACCGGTCGAGGGGCCCAAAGGCTGTAATTTGACCGGTGCAGTCCGTAACGCATTGCCCGCCGGTGCATACCGGCCGGCTTAGACCATTGCTGCGGTGATGATGGCCATCTTGTAGACTTCGTCTGCGTTGCAGCCCCGGGACAGGTCGTTGATGGGAGCAGCCAGACCCTGCAGGATGGGGCCGTAAGCCTCGAAACCGCCCAGACGCTGTGCGATCTTGTAGCCGATGTTGCCTGCCTCGATGGTGGGGAAGATGAAGGTGTTGGCGTAGCCTGCCACGGGGGAGCCGGGGAACTTCAGCTGGCCCACCTCGGGAGCAACGGCTGCGTCGAACTGCATCTCGCCGTCGATGGCAAACTCGGGAGCCATTTCCTTGGCGATGGCAGTGGCATCATGGCTGAGTTTCACGGTGCCGCCCTTGCCGGAGCCGTTGGTGGAGAAGCTCAGCAGCGCAACCTTGGGCTCAATGCCGAAGACGGTGGCGGTGCGGGCAGTTTCCACAGCAACCTCAGCCAGCTGCTGTGCAGCGGACAGGACTACATTGCCTTCCTTATCCAGACGGTCCTCGTAGCCCAGGTTGATGGCGCAGTCGCCCATGGCCAGCTTCTCTTCGCCCCGGACCATGATGAAGCAGGAGGAGACCAGGTTCATGCCCTTCTTGGTCTTGACAATCTGCAGAGCGGGACGGACGGTATCAGCGGTGGAGTAGGTAGCGCCGCCCAGCAGGGAGTCGGCATAGCCCATCTTTACCAGCATGGTGCCGAAGTAGTTGCCCTTCAGCAGATTCTTGCGGCAGTCTTCGGGGCTCATCTTGCCCTTGCGCAGTTCCACCATCTTCTCGACCATGGCATCCATCTCAGGGTAAGTAGCGGGATCCAGGATCTCAACGCCTTCGATGTCGAAGCCGCCCTTGGCAGCATTTGCCTTGACTTCCTCCACATTGCCGATGAGGATGGGCTTCAGGAAGCCATCCTTCTTCAGACGGGCGGTAGCCTCCAGGATACGGGCATCGTGACCCTCGGTGAACACGATGGAGCGGTTGGTAGCCTTCAAAGTTTCGATCATTTTCTGGAACATATGATATCAGTCCTCCATAAACCGGGTCATTGCCCGTAATATTACAGGATAATTATACAACATGTTGGGAAAAGGTGCAACAGTCTTTGGTAATTTTTTGCAGTTCAAATTACAGTTTATCGGGATGCGGATTGCCACACCAGTCTGCGGACTGGTTCGCAATGACGGTATTTTCGATACATTCCGCACCGATTTGAGCGCAGCCAGCCACTAAATTTCCATGTCATTGCGAGGAGCACATAGTGCGACGTGGCAATCCGTTCTTTTCGATAAACTAAAATTTCGAGAACAAATTATTTCGTAAATCTGCATAAAACGATTGCAATCCCTTTGGTTATGTGCTATATTTCTAAGTTGAGAGAATTTTGAAAGTTACCTACAAAAGGAGTTAATCATACATGGCATCTCAGGAAAAAATCAGAAACATTGCCATCATTGCCCACGTTGACCACGGCAAGACCACCCTGGTGGACGAGCTGCTGAAGCAGGGCGGCATCTACCGGGAAAACCAGGCCACCCAGGACCGGGTCATGGACTCCGGCGACCTGGAGCGGGAGCGGGGCATCACCATTCTGGCCAAGAATACCTCCGTTCACTACAAGGACTACAAGATCAACATCGTCGATACCCCCGGCCACGCCGACTTCGGCGGCGAGGTGGAGCGGATCCTCAAGATGGTCAACGGCGTTATTTTGCTGGTGGACGCCGCAGAGGGCCCCATGCCCCAGACCCGGTTCGTGCTGGGCAAGGCTCTGGAGCTGGGCCACAAGGTCATCGTGGCAGTCAACAAGATCGACAAGCCCGACGCAAGAATTGAAGAGGTCATGGACGAGGTCCTGGAACTGCTGCTGGACCTGGACGCCACCGAGGATCAGTTCAATTCCCCCACGGTCTTCTGCTCCGGCCGCCAGGGCACCGCATCCTACGGCCCCAATGAAGAGGGTAAGGATCTGACCCCCCTGTTCGAGACCATCATCAATTATATCGATCCCCCCTCCGGTGATGAGACCGCACCGCTGCAGCTGCTGGTTTCTTCCATCGACTACAATGACTATGTGGGCCGCATCGCTGTGGGCCGTGTGGAGCGGGGCACCATCAAGGTCAACCAGGAAGTGACCATCTGCGACTATCACAATCCGGACCTCAAGCACAAGGGCAAGGTGGTTGCTCTGTATGCCTTCGACGGCCTGGGCAAGACCCCCATTCAGGAGGCCTCCGCCGGTGAGATCGTGGCCCTTTCCGGCATGGCGGATATCACTATCGGCCGGACCCTCTGCGCCCCCGACTGTGTGGAGCCCCTGCCCTTTGTCAAGATCAGCGACCCCACCATTGAAATGACCTTTGCAGTCAACGATTCCCCCTTCGCCGGCAAGGAAGGCAAGTACGTCACCTCCCGGAACCTCCGGGACCGGCTGGAAAAGGAACTGCTGAAGGACGTTTCCCTCCATGTGACCGAGCAGGGCACCGATGCTTTCAACGTTGCCGGCCGGGGCGAGATGCACCTTTCCATTCTGATGGAGACCATGCGCCGGGAAGGCTATGAGTTCTCCGTGTCCACCCCCAGAGTTCTGACCAAGGTCATCGACGGTAAAGTTTGTGAACCCATCGAGCGGATGGTTGCAGACGTTCCCGAAGAGTGCATGGGCGCGGTCATCGAGAAGATGGGCCGCCGGAAAGCAGACCTTCTGGGCATGACCCCCATGGGCAGCCGCTACCGTCTGGAATTCATGGTTCCCTCCCGTGGCCTCTTCGGCTACCGGAGCGAATTCCTCACCGATACCAAGGGCGAGGGCATCATGTCCAGCGTCCTTGCTGACTACGCACCTCTGAAGGGTGAAATCGAGCGCCGTCTGGTGGGCTCTCTCATCGCCCACGAATCCGGCGAGGCTGTTGCCTACGGTCTGGGTGCTGCCCAGGAGCGTGGCGCCCTGTTCATCGGACCCGGCACGCCCGTGTATGCGGGCATGGTTGTGGGCATCTGCAGCCGGAATGAAGATATGACCGTCAACGTCTGCAAGCGCAAGCAGCTGACCAATATGCGCGCTGCCGGCTCCGACGATGCCATCCGCCTGGTGCCCCCCAGAATCTTCTCTCTGGAGCAGTGCCTGGAGTTCCTGGCAGACGATGAACTGCTGGAATGCACCCCCAAATCCCTGCGGATCCGTAAGCGCCAGCTGGACCATTCCATCCGGATGCGGGAGCTGATGAAGAAGCGGGCCCAGGAGAACGGCTAAGGAAAGGATTTTTGCCGTGAAAGACATGAAATTCATCCATTATCTGGCGCTGGTGCTGCTGCTGGCAGCGGCGGCGATGGGTACGCTGCTGATTCTGGGCTTCTTTGCGCCCGGCGCAGATTTCAGCCTGAATGCCCCGGAAGTCGCCACGGAGGCTCCCACCGAGGCACCCACGGAAGCCCCCACCGAGGCTCCCACCGAGGCACCCACGGAAGCACCCACCGAGGCTCCCACGGAGCCCGGCCCCCAGAGCTTTGTGCTGACCTTTGTGGGCGATTGCACCCTGGGCTGTAATGCGAAAATGGTCAATTATGAAAGCGCCTTCCCCAAAACCGTGGGAGATGACTACGGCTATCCCTTCCGCAATGTGCTGTCCTATTTTGAACAGGATGATTATTCCTTTGCCAATCTGGAGGGCACGCTGGGCGATCAGGGAAAGGCCCAGAACAAGAAATATGTATTCCGCGGCATCGGCGAATACACCCGCATTCTGACGGAAAACTCTGTGAATGCGGTGACACTGGCCAACAATCACTCTTTTGACTACGGCCAGGAGGGCTTTGACGAAACCAAGCGGCTGCTGGATGAAGCAGGTGTTCCCTTTGCGGAGCATCAGAGCAGCACCACCGTGACCACGGACCGGGGTCTGACCATCGGCATGTATGCTCTGGACTTTACCCGGGGTGAGCCGGACCGGGAGCAGATGGAAGCGGATATCCGGGCCCTGAAGGAAAGCGGCGTGGATCTGGTGGTCTGTGCTTTCCACTGGGGCCGGGAGAACACCTTCCAGGCCACCAAGTCCCAGCAGGAGATGGGCCGGGCAGCTATTGATGCCGGCGCCAACATCGTCTGGGGCCACCATCCCCATGTGCTGCAGCCCATGGAAGAATATAACGGCGGCATCATCTTCTATTCCCTGGGTAATTTTGCTTTCGGCGGAAACAGCGCACCGAAGGATCTGGATACGGCTCTGGTGCAGCAGGAAGTGATCCGGGAGCTGGACGGCAGCGTCCATCTGGGCCAGCTGACCATCGTGCCCTGCTCTGTCAGCTCTGAACGGGGTATTAATAATTTCCAGCCCACCCCCTATGAAGCGGGCACCAAGGAATACGACCGGGTGCTCCAAAAACTGGGCGGCACCTACAGGGGAGGCAATCTGCCCATCGGTTAAGAAAACGAAATCCGGGAAGGAGAACCTTCCCGGATTTTTGTATGAAAGATACCGACCGGTGAACAAATTGGAGTTTGTCGGGCAGCTTGGGCTGCCCAATGCAAAATGTAAAATGCAAAATGCAGAATTATGGTGTCGGCTACGCCGACTATTTTAATCATTTCCGAAGGAAATACCGCAATTTTGCATTCTGCATTCTGAATTCTGCATTTCGCGCATCAGCGCGATAAACTGTAATTTGACCGGCGCAGTCCGTAACGCACCGGCTGTCGGCCCGTGCCGACAAAAAAACCGCCCCGGGTATTCCCAGGACGGTGCTCCAAGAGCCGTATGTAAGGCATTTATATGATACCTGCCCAGGGCAGATACCATATAAATCATACCGCGACGGTGGCCGCATCCCCATGAAGCGGAAAAATCCTTTCGGCGCATATTTGCACCGAGCTTCGGCGGCGCAGGCAGGGACTGAATGCTCAGGACACGTTGCTCCCTCTGGGCCAAAAGCGGAAATGCAGACCGGATTCCGGGGCGATGCACGCTTCCCTCTGTACAAAACGTGCCTGTTTGTGTATAATGAGAAGGGATACGCCCGGCGGAACTGTTTTGGTATGTAGCGTATTATAGCAGATTTTTCCAGGTTTTCAATTGACGGGCTAGACAAACCTCACAATTTACAACATCTCTTTTTGGTGATTATAACTATGAATTTTGCTTTTTATACCCTCGGCTGTAAAACAAACCAGTACGAAACCCAGGCTATGGAGCGGATTTTAACCGATTTGGGTCACAGCATCGTCCCCTTCGAGAATGACGCTGACGGCTATATCGTCAATACCTGCTCCGTTACCGCCGTTGCGGACAAGAAAAACCGGGCCGTCATCCGCCGGTGCAAAAAAAACCATCCGGATGCGGTGATCGGCGTCTGCGGCTGCTACCCCCAACACGCCGCGGAAACTCTGCGGGAAATGGGCATCGATGTGATCGGCGGCAGCGGCGACCGGGTGGAATTTGTGAATATGATGCTGGCAGCGGTTTCTGACCGGGCCCGCCGGGAAAAAGTGGACAACGCCCTGCGGCGGCGGGAGTTCGAGATTCTGCCTGCCGGCGGCCTGGAGGAACGGACCCGGGCCATGGTCAAGGTCCAGGACGGCTGCGTGAATTTCTGCTCCTACTGCATCATCCCCTATACCCGGGGCCCCATCCGTTCTGCGCCCCTGGAATTGGCGGTGGAGCAGACCAGAGAGCTTGCCCAGCGGGGCTATCGGGAAATTGTAGTCACAGGTATCGAGATCGCCTCCTGGGGTGCGGATCTTCCCGGAAAACCCCCGGTGACCGATCTGATCGCGGCCATCTGCGAAGCAGTGCCCCAGGTTCGGGTGCGGCTGGGCAGCCTGGAGCCCAGAATCGTCACAGAGGAATTCTGTGAAAGATTAAAGAATTATGTAAACCTCTGTCCCCAGTTCCACCTGTCCATGCAGTCGGGCTGCGATACGGTGCTTGCGCGGATGAAGCGGAAGTACGATACGGCCCGGTATCTGGAGAGTGTCCGCCTGCTGGAAAAGCATTTCCCCGGCTGTGCGGTGACTACGGACATGATCGTGGCCTTCCCCGGGGAGACGGAGGAGGAATTCCAGAAGAGTCTGGAATTTATCCGCAGGTGCGCCTTTGCGGATATGCACATCTTCCCCTATTCCCGGCGCCCCGGCACACCGGCGGACAAGATGCCGGGCCAGCATAACAACGATACCAAGGAGGCCAGGTCCCGGGCGGCCATCGCCGTTGCCGAGGAAATGAGTAAGAATTACCGGGAAAAGCTGGTTGGCACCACCCATGCGGTGCTTTTTGAGGAGCGGGACGGAGAATTCTTCACCGGCCACGCCCCCAATTACGTCAAGGTCTATGCAGAAGGGGAGAACCTCCACAATGAGATCCGGAATGTGGAGCTGACCGGCATTTATAAGGATGGCATGCTGGGCGTGATTCGTTAAATTGGAGTTTACCGATCATTGTCAAAGGCTTCTCCTTGAGGAGAAGCTGTCACCGAAGGTGACTGATGAGGTGTAAAAAGAGGACTAAACGCCGCTTTGCGGCTACACCTCATCCGACCTCGCTAACGCTCGGCCACCTTCCCCTCAAGGGGAAGGCTTAGGAACTGATCGATAAACTGAAATTTGACATTCCCTTATTTCCCGTGTTATAATGACAATTCACAAACTTTTTTGAGGTAAAATCCATGAAAACCCTGCTGCATATCTGCTGCGCACCCTGTGCAAACCAGCCCATCGAGGTGCTGCGCACCGACAAAATTGAGGTCACCGGCTTCTGGTATAACCCCAACATCCACCCCTTCACCGAGTACCGCTCCCGGCGCAACTGCTTAAGAGAATACGCCCAGACCATTGAACTGCCGGTCATCGAGCGGGATGACTACGGCCTGCGGCCCTTTGTCCGGGAAGTGGCGGAAAATATTGAGGGCCGCTGCGTCAAGTGCTATGAGATGCGGCTTTTCGAGACCGCAAGGCAGGCGGCAGAGGGAGGCTTCGACTCCTTCACGTCCAGCCTTTTCATCAGCCCCTACCAAAATCACGAGCTGATGCGGGAAGTGGCGGAACGTGCTGCGAAGGAATACGGCGTGGAATTTCTCTACCGGGATTTCCGGCCCTATTTTAAGGACGGTCAGAATTTCGCCCGGGAGCACGGATTTTATATGCAGAAATACTGCGGCTGTGTCTTTTCCGAGCAGGAGCGGTATCTGAAGAAGACGAAGATTATTCCCTAAATGCAGAATGATGAATGCAAAATGCAAAATTGCGGTGTCCCTTCGGGACAAATGTAAAATATGCGCGAAGCGCATACCTTCATTCTGCATTCTACATTTTGCATTCTGCATTTAACACTGGAGGATTTATATGAATATGAACTTTATTGTGCCCACTCTGTTCGGCCTGGAGGGCCTGGCCGGCGATGAGCTGAGAAGAATGAATTTTGAAAATGTCCGGGTGGAGGACCGCCGTGTCTACTTCACCGGCGACGAGACTGCACTGGCCAAGGCCAATATCTGCCTGCGCACCGGCGAGCGGGTGATGATTGTGCTGGCCCAGTTCCAGGCAAAGACCTTTGAAGAACTGTTCCAGGGCGTCTATCACACCAACCTGGAAGACTATATCCCGAAGGACGGCCAGTTCCCCGTGAAGGGCCACTGCCTGAACTCCCAGCTGATGAGCACCTCCGACTGCCAGGCCATCATCAAGAAGGCGGCCTCCAGGCGCTTAGGCGAAAAGTACGGTGTTTCCTGGCTGCCCGAAACCGGCGTCAAATTCCAGATGCACTTTACCATCCTCAATGACCAGGTGACATTGTCTCTGGATACCACCGGCCAGGGCCTGCACAAGCGGGGCTACCGGGCCATCGGCAACGATGCCCCCCTCCACGAGACCCTCGCCGCCGGTATGATCCAGCTGACCCGCTACCGGGGCCGGGAATTCCTGTGGGATCCCTTCTGCGGCAGCGGCACCATCCCCATCGAGGCGGCCCTTATCGCCAAAAACCGGGCCCCGGGCCTGGGCCGCCATTTTGCCGCCGAGGAATTCCCCTGGATGGGTAAGGAAATCTGGGAGCAGGTGAAGACCGAGGCAAAGGATAAGGAATTTAAGGGTAATTATCAGATCCTGGGCTCCGATTCTGACCCTGCCTGTGTTTCCCTCTCCATGGCCAATGCCAGAAAAGCAGGCGTTGCGGATGTGATCAAATTCCGGGACGGCGATGCCACCAAGATGGACCTGCCTGCCCCCTCCGGCATCCTCATCTGCAATCCTCCCTACGGCGAGCGGATGGGTGAGCAGAAGGATGCCCAGCGGCTCTACTCCGCTCTGGGCCGGCACCTGAAATTTGCCAACGACTGGAAAAAGTACGTCATTACCTCCGAACCGGAGTTTGAGCACTATTTCGGAAAGCGCTCCGACAAGAAGCGCAAGTTCTATAACGGTAAGATCCAATGCAACTATTATATGTTCACCGATAACACAAGGAAAAAGAAATAAGTGTGGAGTTTGAAGAGTGAAGAGTGGAGTTATCGGAACACTTCACACTCCACTCTCCACACTCCACTCTGCGTAATGGAAGTGACATTTATGATACACCATCTGTTCATCATCAACCCTGCCGCCGGCAGCTACAACCGGACCGAGGAAGCCAGCGCCATCATCCATAAAATCTGCCGGGCCCGGAAGCTGGATTACGAAATCCGGGTATCCACCGCTCCGGGGGAGTGCGCCCGAATTGCCAGAGAAGCCTGCGAAAGAGGCGGCCAGCTTCGGATCTATGCCTGCGGCGGCGACGGCACCCTCAACGAAGTGGTAGGCGGCGTGGCAGGTTACGACAATGCGGCGGTCACCGTCTATTCCGGCGGCAGCGGCAACGATTTCGTCAAGCTCTTCGACGAGCCTAAGGCATTTTTCGACCTGAACCGGCTGATGGATGCCGATGAAGCTACCTTCGATCTGATCAAGTGCAACGATACTTACGCCCTGAATATCTGCTCCGTAGGATTGGATGCCCGGATCGGCACCGATGTTTCCAATTACAAGCGGCTGCCCCTGCTCCATGGCTTCCGGGCCTATGCGGCTTCCACGGTGGTCAATGTGGTCAAGGGAATTTCCGAACATTACCGGGTGGAGATCAACGGAGAAACCATCGACGACGAGATGACCTTCGTGTGCGTCTGCAACGGCCGGTTCTACGGCGGCGGCTTCAACCCCATTCCGGAGGCGGACCCCAGCGACGGAAAGCTGGATGTGCTGCTGGTGAAAAAGGTCAAAAGACTGCAGGTGCCGGGCATCATCGGCAAATATAAGAACGGCCGGTACAAGGAACTGACCTCTGTGGCAACTTACTACAGCACCGACAGGGTCGTGATCCACTGCGATCAGGAAACCCCCGTCAACGTCGACGGCGAGCTGCGCCGGGCGAAGGATGTGGAGATGAAGGTGGCCCGGGAAAAAATCCGGTTCTTCTATCCCAAGGGCCTTTCCTGGGCAGCCGGGGAAAAAGCAAAGGTTTGATACATATCCCGGGTCAGCAAACTGACCCGGGATTTTTTGGCCCTTTTCAAGGCCAGAAGAGTGTGGTAAGATGAGAATAAATTAATCCTATGGTAATGTTACTTTCTTGTGTCCGAACAAGAAAGTAACCAAAGAAATCGGCTAAAGGGTGGCTTTTTACAAAGACGCCCCCCTTTAGAATCCCCCTCCGAAACAGGCAAGGCCCGCAGAGTTTCTACTAAGTGCGCAAGTGTCCCGACTTGCGCCCTGCCGAATTACCCTGGGACCTCCCCTGCGGAGCAAACCTGCAGGTTTGTAAAATGCAAGCATTCAAAAATCGGAACATTTTTGAATGCTGGATGGCGATGCGGCGGGTGGATTCTTAAGGAGGGCGCATTTGCCCGTAGCGCCTCCTTAAGTCGGCTTCTTTGGGCACCTTTCTTGCCGAAACAAGAAAGGTGCGAAGAATTAACAGATCGATAAACTGTAATTCGAAGAGGTATGAATATGAAAAAATGCATCATCTTCTGTGCGGCGGAGTTTGACAAGCTGGCCGCGCCCATTGATCGGGAAGATTATATCCTGGCCGCCGACGGTGGTCTGCGGCACCTGGAAAAAGCAGGGCTGAAACCCCATGGCATTATCGGGGATTTTGATTCCCTGGGCTATGTGCCCACCGGAGCGGAGGTCTTCCCGGTGGAAAAGGACGATACCGATGCCATGCTGGCGGCAAAAAAGGGCCTTCAGCTGGGATTCCGGGCCTTTTACTTCTACGGAAGCCTGGACGGCCCAAGGCTTGACCATACGCTGGCCAATTTCCAGACCCTGCAGTATCTGGCAGACCGGGGCGCCACGGGGTATCTCATCGGAAACGACTACATTGTGACGGTGGTCAGAGATGGAAAGCTCCTGTTCCCGGCGGGCTGGGAGGGCACGGTGTCCGTGTTCTGTATGGGGGCCGATGCGGCGGGCGTTACCATCCGGGGCCTGTACTATGAACTGAAGAACGGCACCCTCACGGCAGGCTTTCCCCTGGGGGTCAGCAACCATTTTACAGGACGGGAAGCGGAGATCGCGGTGGAACAGGGCAGCCTGCTGGTTATGTGGGACCGGAAGAACGGCTTCCCGGTCAGCGCCCGGTGACAATGGGAGCTTCCACAGGCAAATTGGGATTTGTCGATCAGTTGCTATGGCGCGGGAGCGCCCTGCCTCCCTCTGACGAGGAAGGTGCCCCGAAGGGGCGGAGGGAGAGAAACAAGTTACAAAGTCTTGGTTTTATCTCTCCCCCAGTCAGCTTCGCTGACAGCCCCCTCGTCAGAGGGGGCCTTTGGGGTGCGGTGCATGACGGAGCGCCAAACTTTAATTTAAAGACCCGGAGGGGATGTTATGTTAACTTATGAACTGAAAAAATCCCCGGGGGTGCCCCTTTATGAAGCCCTGTACCGGTGCATCCGGGGGGATATCCTGTCCGGGAAGCTGGCGCCGGGAACGAAGCTGCCCAGCAAGCGGGCGCTGGCCCAGAATCTGGAGGTCAGCAAAATCACCGTGGAGGGTGCCTACGACCAGCTTTTGGCGGAGGGATACATCCGCTCCCGGGAAAAGGTGGGCTATTTCGTGGAGGAGATCGACCGGCTGCCTCCGGCATCGGTGCCGCCTATCCGGGAGCAGCTGCCGGCCCAGGTTCCGGTGGACCTGACCGGAACCGGCACGGAAAAATTCCCCTTCTCGGTCTGGAGCCGCCTGCAGCGGGAAGTGATGCTGGACTACGGGGAAAAGCTGCTGCTGCCCCTTCATAACCAGGGAACACTGGAGCTGCGCCGGGCCATCGCGAAGCATCTGTCGGATTTCCGGGGCATGACGGTGGACCCCCGGAACATTCTGGTGGGTGCCGGTACGGACTTTCTTTACAATCTGCTGATCCAGCTGCTGGGCCGGGACAAAATCTACGCGGTGGAGGACCCGGGCTACGACAAGATCCGCAGAATCTATGCCGCCGGCGGTGTGGAATGCGTCAGCGCCGCCATGGACGGTTACGGTGTGATTCCGGAGAAGCTGGGGGCGGCCCGGGTGCTGCATATTTCCCCGGCCCACCATTTCCCTACGGGCCTGGTGACCCCGGTGGGCCGCCGGCAGGAGCTGCTGCGCTGGGCCCGGCAGCGGGATGGCTACATCATTGAAGATGACTACGATTCCGAGTTCCGTTTCGATGCCCATCCCAAGCCCACCATGCAGTCCCTGGACCACAGCGGCCGGGTGGTGTATATGAACACCTTCTCCAAGACCCTGGCTCCCTCCATCCGCATCAGCTATATGGTGCTGCCGACGGAAATGATGGAGGCCTTCCGGGAAAAGCTGGGCTTTTACAGCTGCACCGTGTCCAGCTTTGAGCAGTACACCCTGGCCCGGTTTCTGGACAGCGGCCATTTTGAAAAACACATCAACCGGATGCGCAAATTTTACCGCACCCGGCGCAACCGGGTGCTGGAAATTCTGGACCGCAGTCCCTATGCGGACCGGATGACCATCCGGGAGGAGGATGCGGGGCTCCATTTCCTTGTGACGGTGGACACGGAGCTGACGGACGAAGCGCTGGTGGCCCGGTGCGCCGAGGCGGGCATCCGGGTCCGGGCCCTGAGCCAGTATTATCACACCGCCGTTCCGGAATCCGGACGGCATACACTGGTGGTCAACTATGCATCCGTCCGGGAAGAGCAGCTGGAAGCTGCCCTGGCCCAGATTTAAAAGGACCTGCCACCTTGTTTCCCTAAGAGGGAGGCAAGGTGGCTTTGCCGCTAGGGAAAGCTAAATTGGAGTTTGTCTTACGGATTAGCGACGCACCGATGAAGGCCCCCTCTGACGAGGGGGCTGTCAGCGAAGCTGACTGGGGGAGAGAAAAATGAGGATTTGCAATATGTTTCTCTCCCTCCGGCCCTTCGGGCCACCTCCCTCGTCAGAGGGAGGCTGGGCGCTCCCGCGCCAGTACAACAGCGCGACAAACTGTAATTTGAACACCAGAGCTATCGAACCGGGAGAGGCCAGAGGCGTTGGTCAATTGCCGGCCAAACAGGCTCGCATTGCCCATCGGGGCATCCCGATAAACTGTAATTTATCCGGGGCAGTCCGTAACGTATTGTCCGCGGCCACTGGCCGCAAAAAAGGCCGCACATGCTGTGCGGCCTTTCGTTATTTTTTGGGGGCGGCGCAGGAGCTGCGCTTGATCAGCTCTGCCCGGAGCAGCAGGGTGCTCAGGGGAATGCCGTTCATCAATCCGGACAGGGCGGCGAAGGCGGATTTGCCCAGATTGGTCCGGTCCTGCCGGACGGTGGTCAGCGGGGGCCGGGCATACCGACACAGGGGCATATCGTCAAAGCCCACGATGCTGATATCCTCCGGAATCCGCAGACCCAGCTCCCGGCAGTGCAGCAGCACCGAGTAGGCAAGGTTATCATGGCTGCAGACGATGGCGGTGCAGCCTGCCTCCAGAAGCCGGGGCAGATGCTGGGTCAGACACTCGCTGATGTGGTAGGCGGAGCCTGCCAGGGACTGGCTGCCGGGGAGGCCGCTTTCGTCCATGGCCCGGAAAAAGGCGTGGTAGCGCTGCTGGTACACATAGGCCTGGAGGGCGCTGCTTAAATAGCCGATCTTTTTGTGCCCCAATTCCTTCAGATGGGCGATGGTCATCTGCATACCCTCGAAGCTGTCCACCGCGATCTGGGCCACATTGGGATTGCCCCGGACGCTGTTATCGTAGAGCACCGTGGGGGTCTTGCAGGTTTCAAATTCTTTGATCCAGGGATCCAGCAGGGAAAGGCCCAGGAACAGACCGCCGCAGTAGCGGTTTTGCATCATATAGGCATCGTACCGGTTTTCCTCCTGGATGGCCCGGGTCAGCTCGATGATCTCCACCTGGAAACCGGCGGGCTCGGCCATTTTCCGGAAGCCCACCACGATGTCATAGCCGAAATCGTCGGGGGTTTCGCAGCGCATATTCATGATAAACAGGGCGATCCGTTTGCCGTTGCTGCGGCGGGCGGGGATGGCATAGCCCATCTCCACGGCTTTGTCCAGTGCCGCTGCACGCACGGCGGCGCTGACATCCGGGGCACCGTTCAGCGCTTTGGAAACGGTGCTTTTGGAAACGCCCAGAGCCCGGGCGATATCTTCCAGAGTGGCCACGCAGATTCCTTCTTCCTTTGGTTGTTTTTTACAATTTCCGTCATTGTACCATGTTATGACGGAAATTGCAAACTTTTTGAGCAAAAATCCGGAAAAAGTTTCGGCTTGTTTCGGCTGAACCGAAAGAAAAGGCAACTTACACAAAGACAGCAAAAAAGCTTTGGCAATATTGACGAATGTCTTTGGATATTTTTTTGCGCATTGACGAAAAAGCGGAAACGTATTATACTTTTAAGTATCAAAACAATGCGAAATTTTCGAATTCCGGATGACAGACCGGGGAAGCCGGTCCTGCCGGGGGAGGACGATTATGAAATTTTTCTACGGAAAACAGCAGATGTGTGATTTGCTCCGGGCCCAGGAGCAGAATTTTCTGAGCACCAACGGACTGGGCGGCTATGCCTCCGTCACCTCCGGCTTCGGTGTCAACCGGTGCGATATGGGCATTCTGGTGGCGGCAGTGAAGGCGCCCAATGTGCGCATCACCCTGGTCCACCGGATCCGGGAGCAGCTGGAGCTGGGCGGCAAAAAATTCTGGCTGTCCACCCAGGAATTTGCCGATGGAGCAGAGGTTGAGGATGGTTATGTAAACCAAACCGGCTTCTCCTTTGAATATGCCCCGGAATGGACCTATGAAATGAACGGCGTCACCGTAAAACGGCGCTGCGCCATGGACTTTGAGCGTAACACCACGGCCCTTACCTATACCGTTGACAACCGCAGCG
Organism: Oscillospiraceae bacterium; assembly: GCA_015068305.1. Classification (GTDB taxonomy): domain Bacteria; phylum Bacillota; class Clostridia; order Oscillospirales; family Oscillospiraceae; genus Faecousia. The sequence goes on along the minus strand of SVKV01000011.1, from coordinate 6,684 downwards.
GCCTGGACTGCACTCTGAGATGTCAGCCCTTCTGCAAATTTGCACCCAAGGAGCAGGCTCTGGAGGAAGAAAAGCCGCTGACTTACGAGCGGGGCTCCGTCACCGACGGCAGCTATACCCTGTACATCCACACCGACGGCGCCCTTTTCGCCACGGAGCCGGTCTGGCAGACCCTTTCCTATGCCGAGGATGCCAAGGACGGCCGTCCGGAGGAGGGTAAGACCGGCGCAGTCTGCGCCGTGGAATTTGCCGCGGCTGCCGGTGAGACAAAGACCTTTGAACTGATTTTCTCCATGGACGGACAGGTTCCTTCCGCCGAGGACATTCTGCGCAAGAACCGGACCCGGCTGGAAAAGCTCCAGGAAGAAGCCGGCCTGACCGATGCGCTGGCCCGGCAGCTGGTGGTTTCCGCCGATGCCTACATCGCCCGCAGAGATTCCACAAAGGGCAAGACCATCCTGGCAGGTTATCCCCTCTTCTCCGACTGGGGCCGGGATACCATGATTGCTCTGCCCGGCTGCTGCCTGTCCACGGGGCGGTATGAGGATGCCAAGAGCATCCTGCGGACCTTCCTGGCCTACGAAAAGGACGGCCTGGTGCCAAACCTCTTCCCCGAGGGCGAGGCCAAGCCCATGTACAATACAGTGGATGCCGCCCTGCTGCTGGTCGATACTTTGTGGCAGTACCTCCGGCGCACCGGAGACTGGAGCTTCGTGGAGGAGGCTTACCCGGTGCTGGAGCGGATCGTTGCCGGCTACCGCCGTGGCACCCACCACCATATCAAAATGGAAGAAGATGGCCTCATCAGCGCCGGCGGCGGTCTGGACCAGGTGACCTGGATGGATGTGTGTGTCCAGGGCATTCTGCCCACTCCCCGTCACGGCAAGCCCGTTGAGATCAATGCCTACTGGTACAACGCCCTGCGGATCATGGACATTTTTGCAGAAAAACTGGGCAGGGACCGGAAGGACTATCTGACTCTGGCGGAAAAAGTGAAGGAATCCTTCCTCCGGGAGTTCTACCTGGAGGACAAGGGCTACCTGAAGGACGTGGTCTCCGGTACCAAGGCAGATGAGCAGATCCGCTGCAACCAGATCTGGGCGGTTTCCATGCCCTTTGGCATGCTGAGCGCCGAACAGGAGAGAAATGTGGTGGACACGGTCCGCCGGCATCTGTACACCCCCTGCGGCCTGCGGACCTTAAGCCCGGCCGATCCCGAATACAAGGGCTTCTACGGCGGTCCCATGATCCAGCGTGACATGGCTTACCACCAGGGCACCACCTGGGTCTTCCCCATGGGCGCTTACTATCTGGCATGCCTGAAGGTTGCGGGAAACACGGACGATGCAAAGCAGGAAGTCCGGGAGCAGCTTGCTGCCATGGAGGCCATGATGCGCCAGGGCTGCGCCGGCCAGCTGCCGGAAATCTACGACGGCGATTTCCCCACAGAGGGCAAGGGCTGCTTCGGCCAGGCCTGGAGCGTGGGCGAAATGCTGCGGGTTTTTGAGGCCATTGAGAAGTAAATTGATTTATCGAACCAATGGACGATGTTACTTTCTTGTGTCCGAACAAGAAAGTAACCAAAGAAATCGGCATAGGAGGTGGCTTTTTACAAAGACGCCCCCTCCTATGTACCACCCCTCCGAAACAGGCAAGGCCCGCAAAATTTCTACTAAGCGCGCAAGTGTCCCGACTTACGCCCTGCCGAATTACCTCAGCACCTCCCCTGCAGAGCAAAAATCGGAACATTTTTGCTCTGCATAGGATGTAGGTTAAGGTGCTCCGAGCCATCGTAAGTGCGGCCGGGTGGGGTACATAGGGGCGGGCGGCTCTGGCGCGGGAGCTGGCCAGCGGGCAGCGCCGCCCCTATGGCGGCTTCTTTGGGGCACCTTTCTTGCCGAAACAAGAAAGGTGCGAAGAATTAACATATCGATAAATTGTAATTTGAAGATCAATCAACTGAGGATACATTATGAGCAACATCATTTTGGATAAAAGCAAGCACGGCTGGTGGAAATCCGCGGTTTTCTACCAGATTTACCCCAAGAGCTTCCAGGACACCAATGCCGACGGCATCGGTGACCTGAGAGGCATCATCTCCCGGCTGGATTACCTCCAGGAGCTGGGCATCGACGGCATCTGGCTTTCCCCCGTGTGCCAGTCCCCCCAGGTGGACAACGGCTACGACATTTCTGACTACTGCGCCATCGACCCCATGTTCGGCAGCCTTTCCGACATGGAAGAGCTGATCGTGGAGGCGGAAAAGCGGGGCATCACCATCATCATGGATCTGGTTTTGAACCACTGCTCCGATCAGCACTTCTGGTTCCTGGAAGCCCTGAAGGGCCGGGACAATCCCTACCACGATTTCTTTATCTGGCGCGACGGCGACGGGGTGACGCCTCCCAATGAGATGAAGGCCACCTTCGGCGGCTCCGCCTGGACCTATGTTCCCGAACTGGGACAGTACTACTTCCACCAGTTTGCGGTGGAGCAGCCGGATTTGAACTGGGATAACCCCGCCATGCGCGCAGAACTCTACAAATCCATCCGGTTCTGGGTGGAAAAGGGTGTGGGCGGCTTCCGGCTGGATGTCATCGACCAGATCGGCAAGGTGGCGGATCAGATGATCACCGCCAACGGCCCCCGGCTCCACGAATTTCTGCAGGAGCTGTCCCGGGAGGCCTTCCCGGAGGAGGGTCTGGTCACTGTGGGCGAAGCCTGGGGCGCCACCGTGGACAGTGCAAAGATCTACAGCGCGGAGGACGGCTCCGAGCTGAGCATGGTCTTCCAGTTCCAGCATATGTGCCTGGATCAGGGCCCTGAGAAATGGGACTTTAAGCCCCTGTATCTGCCGGATCTGAAGGCCTGCTACAAAAATTGGCAGCAGGGCCTCCACACCGAGGGCTGGAACAGCCTGTTCCTGAATAACCACGATCTGCCGCGAATCGTTTCCCGCTGGGGCAACGACTGCGACGAGCACCGGGTCAACTCCGCCAAGATGCTGGCAACCATGGCCCACGGTATGCAGGGTACCCCCTACATCTACCAGGGCGAGGAGCTGGGTATGACCAACATCCGGCTGCCCATCGAGGAGTATGCGGACATTGAGATCCAGAACATCTACCGGGAGCGCACCGCTGCCGGCTGGCATCCGGAGGATGTGATGGCTTCCATTTATGCCCGGGGCCGGGACAACGCCCGGACGCCCATGCAGTGGACCGCAAAGGACGGCGCAGGCTTTACCCAGGGGAAGCCCTGGCTGCCCATCAACGGCAATCACACCTACATCAACGCCGAAGCTGCCCTGGCAGACCCGGATTCCGTGTTCTACTATTATAAGAAGCTCATCGAACTGAGAAAGAGCCACGAAGTATTCCGCAGCGGCTGGTTCGAACTGCTGGATCCCGACAATGAGAAGGTCTTTGCCTACACCCGGGATACGGAAAAGGAGCATCTTCTGGTGGTGTGCAATTTCAGCGGTGAGACGCTGCCCTTTGATGTGCCGGAGCGGTTCTGCGGCTGTGAGATGCTCATCGGCAACTACTCCGACGGCGAGCCCGGCCTGCGGCCCTACGAAGCCGCGATGCTCTACTATCGGACATAACAGGAAAGCCTTCTCCTTGAGGAGAAGGTGGCTCGCCAAAGGCGAGTCGGATGAGGTGTTGCTGTGTATCACCATGGCTTTTACACCTCATCAGTCACCTGCGGTGACAGCTTCCCCTCAAGGGGAAGCCCTTGCAGTCAATCCTTTCAAGTATGAAATCTATAATATAAAAGGAGAAGAGAAAAGATGAATCGATATGCAGGTGTCCTGCTGTCTGTCACCAGCCTGCCCTCCAAGTACGGCATCGGCTGCTTCGACAAGGCAGCCTACGACTTCGTGGACTTTCTGGAAAAGTCCGGCCAGCGCTACTGGCAGATCCTGCCCCTTGGCGCATCCTCCCACAGTTCCTTCGACTCCCCCTACCAGGCCTACTCTGCCTTCGCCGGCAACCCCTATCTGATCAGTCTGGATGATCTGATCGAAGAGGGCGTGCTGACCCAGGAGGAAGTGGACGCCGTGGACTTCGGCTCCGACCCCGCCCATGTGGACTACGAGAAGTTCAGCAAGAACCGTCTGCCCCTGCTGCACAAGGCCTACGAGCGCAGCAACATCAGCCAGAACGTGGAATACCTGATCTTCTGCCAGGAAAACCACTGGTGGCTGGATGACTTTGCTCTGTTTATGGCTGTGAAGGAATTCTTCGGCGGTGCCAACTGGAACAGCTGGCCCGAGGACATCCGGATGCACTACGGCCCCGCCCTGGACTACTACAACACCAAGCTGTACTTTGACGTGGAGTTCCACAAGTACCTCCAGTTCAAGTTTGCCCAGCAGTGGTTTAAGCTGAAGAAGTACGCCAACGAGAAGCACATCCAGATCGTGGGCGACATTCCCATCTATGTTTCTCCCGACGGAAGCGACATCTGGGCAAGCCCCGAGATGTTCCAGCTGGACGAAAATAACCATCCCACCCAGATCGCCGGCTGCCCCCCTGACAGCTTCTCTGCCGACGGCCAGGTCTGGGGCAACCCCCTGTACCGCTGGGACCGCCATGCAGCCACCGGCTACCAGTGGTGGGTCACCCGGATGTGGTACTCCTTCAAGCTCTATGACGTGGTCAGAATCGACCATTTCCGGGGCTTCGACGAGTACTTCTGCATCCCCATGGGCGGCACCGCCAAGGACGGCCACTGGGAAAAGGGTCCCGGCATGGACCTGTTCAACGCCATCCGGGCTAACCTGGGCGAGAAGGCCGTCATTGCCGAAGATCTGGGCCTCATGACCCCCGGCGTCCGCCAGCTGGTCAAGGACAGCACCTTCCCCAACATGAAGGTTCTGCAGTTTGCCTTTGACGCCGCCGATACCGGCGCCGCCAACGAGTACCTGCCCCATAACTACAATTCCAACTGCGTGGTCTACACCGGCACCCACGACAACGAGACCATCGCCGGCTGGTTTGCAGGCCTGGACAAGGAAAACAAGGACCACGTCCGTGCCTACCTGTGCGACGAGGCAACCCCCATCAAGCGGATGCACAAGAAGCTGATCAGCTTAGGCCTCATGTGCTGCGCCAAGGACTGCATCGTGCCCATGCAGGACTGGATGGGTCTGGATAACTCCGCCCGGATGAACGTTCCCGGCACCGTCAATGTCAACTGGAGCTGGCGTCTGCTGCCCGGCCAGGTGACCCGGGAGCTGGGTGAGGAGATGCTCGCCTTTACGAAACGTTACGGCCGCGCCAACTGGGATGCCCTGAATGCCCTGGAAAAAGCAGCAAAAATTTCGGAATAAATTACCTTTGTAAATTTATTGTGAATAATATCCAAAAACAACTGCTGTTTCTTTGACATTTCGCTAGATTGACGTTTCGGTATGTTTGGTGCTATACTGTATGTAAACGTTTCAATATGGGTTTTTGTTGGGAAACCGGTGGTTTCTCGGAATGGGGTCCGATGTTGAAACAACGGATTTCGAAACTTTCCGAAACAGATTTGTCGAAAAGGGACGTCCCTTTTCGGTGTTCTCAACACCTTGAGAACACCATGCCCACTCTGGCTTAAAGAGAAGCATTCTCTTGAGCATACATGAAAAATCTATTTAGGAGGAAACACAAATGAAGAAGATCATTGCAATGCTGCTGGTCCTGGCTATGGCTCTGTCCCTGGTCGCTTGCGGCAACTCTGATGCTCCCGCTGCTGACGCTCCCGCTGCAGTGGAAGAGATCACTCTGAAGGTCTGGGCTCCTCAGGAAGACCAGGTTGACGAGAACTCCTGGCTGATCCAGGTCCAGAAGAAGTTCGAGGAAGCTCACCCCGAATACAAGATCACCTGGGACAACGGCGTTTGCCCCGAAGGCGATGCCAAGACCATGGTCACTGCTGACCCCGCTGCTGCTGCAGACGTTTACATGTTCGCCAACGACCAGCTGGGCGCTCTGATCCAGGCTGGCGCTCTGGCAAAGCTGGGCGGCTCCTACCTGGATCAGGTTAAGGCTGACGTCTCCGCTACCTACGTCAACACCGTCACCGCCACCGACGGCAATGTCTACGGCTTCCCCGTAGCTCCCAACACCTGGTTCATGTACTACAACAAGGACATCCTGTCCGAGGAAGATGTTAAGTCCTTCGAGGCTTGCCTGGCCAAGGGTATCGTTGCTTTCGAGCTGAAGAACTCCTGGTATCTGCCTTCCTTCTTCTTCGCAGCTGGCGGCTCCCTGTTCGGTGAGACCGGTGCTGACGCTGCTGCCGGCGTTAAGTTCGGCGGTGAGGCTGGCTACGCTGCTACCCAGGCTGTCCTGGATCTGATGGCTAACCCCAACTTCAAGGTCGACGGCGACGGCTTCGGCAACGCTGGCCTAAAGGACGGCACTGTTGCTGCTTACTTCTCCGGTTCCTGGGACTACCAGGGTCTGAAGGACGCTCTGGGCGACAAGCTGGGCGCTGTTGCTGCTCCCACTGTCAAGATCAACGGCGCTGACGCTCAGCTGAAGGCCTACGCAGGCTCCAAGGCTGTCGGTGTCAACCCCAACGCTAAGAACCAGAAGGCTGCTATGCAGTTCGCTGCATTCCTGGCTTCCTCCGACTCCCAGCTGCTGCGCTTCCAGCTGCGTAACATCACTCCCGCTGTTACCGCTCTGG
>SVKV01000010.1 GCA_015068305.1 Oscillospiraceae bacterium | reverse complement strand
AAAATTACCCACTGTTGCGGCTATCACACAGCACAGCTTTTTCTGATACGCATCAGAGCGCAGCTTTGCCTCCTCCGCCGGATTGGACAGAAATCCGCACTCTATCAAAACACCGGTACATTCAATCTGCTGCATCAAATATACCCCTTCTGCTTTCTTGGACATTCTGTTTCCGGTGGGATTCAGCGCGCTGTTCAGGGCTTTTTGCAGAAGTTTTGCCAGAGCCTGCCCCTCCCCTTCCGGTCCGTAAAATACCTGGGGGCCGCTGTAGCGGCTATCCGGAAAGGTATTCTGATGGATGCTGAGCAGCAGCGCATTCTCGGTTTCATTGACCATTTTTGCCCGGTGCCGCAGATCGGAGACTTTTTTGGCTGCGATCGTTTCCCCAGCTGTATAAACGGATATATCTTCCGTTCGGATCATCCGGGTCTGATATCCCAGCAGATGCATTAGGTCCTTCAGCTTCAGGGCGATATCCAGATTGAATTTACTTTCCAGAATCCCGGTGCAGGAGGTTGCGCCCCCATCCACACCCCCGTGTCCTGCATCGATGACGATGGTATGGTTCCGTTCCATTGGGATCATCTGGGCCACTGTTGTTGTCGCCAGACTCGTCCAACGGGCAAGTGCGATAAAGCTTCCTGTAATGAGTATGTATGTCAGAACGATACCGGCGTATCTTTTGAATTGCATCGCCAATCACCTCAGGCTATCTGTATGCTGCGCCGCCTGTTTTCATGAACCCATCGGCCAAAAGCGGCATAGAATGACCCGGAACGACAGTTCTATTCCGCAATGACAGGAGGAATGATTTTGGAACGCAGAAACAATCCACGTACCGGAACGGAGGGCAGACTTCCGGCCTCTGCACCCCTTGCAAATCCCTATGTACCTTTTCAGCTGGAAAATCCACCCAAGTATGAGGCAAGAAAAGGCATCATCCGGGGTACCCTCTTCCCCGGGCTGGAGCTTCCCTTTATGGGAATGGTCAATAAAGCTGAATTGCCGGTAACGCCCAAGACTGAGCTGCAGGTCCTTGCCTTCGCAATTCAGGAGCTGGCACTGTACCTGGACACCCATCAGGATGACCGGGAAGCGCTGGAACTGTATCAGCAGTATCAGCAGATGCACCACAAATGCCTGGAAGAGTATACGGACCGCTGCGGCCCCATGAACCACAAAATGCCCACCGACGGCAGTAAATACCGCTGGCTGGACGATCCCTGGCCCTGGGAATATGCGGCAAATAAGGAGGCGTGAGTATGTTCAGTTATGAAAAGAAACTGCAGTATCCTGTAAAAATTGACAAGTGCAATCCCCGTCTGGCTGCCATCATCATCAGCCAGTACGGCGGACCCGACGGTGAAATGGCAGCATCCCTGCGGTATTTGTCCCAGCGGTATTCCATGCCCTTTGATCAGCTGAAAGGCTTGCTCACCGACATCGGTACGGAAGAACTGGGCCATCTGGAGATGGTGGGCTCCATCATCCATCAGCTGACCCGGAATCTGAAAGACAGCCAGATCCAGGATTCCGCATTCGCCCCCTATTTTGTGGATCATACCGTCGGTGTGTATCCCCAGGCTGCATCCGGCACACCCTTTACCGCCGCATTCCTGCAGGTGAAAGGCGATCCCCTTACGGATTTAGTGGAAGACATGGGCGCTGAGCAGAAGGCCAGAACAACCTACGACAACATTTTGCGGCTCAGCGATGATCCGGATGTGAACGATGTGATCAAATTCCTCCGGGAGCGGGAGGTCGTACACTTCCAGCGCTTTGGGGAAGCGGTTCAGCTGCTTCGGGAAAAACTGAACCAGAAGAACATCTATTATATGAACCCCGCATTTGATATGTAACGAAAGATCCGCACTGAGTATTCAGTGCGGATTTCTTTTTTACCTCAAAATCAGATCTCCATTGAAAAATGAAGCCGGACATGATAAACTGAAACAGTCGATTCTGCAACAGAGGTTTCATTATGAACACAAAAATTAAAGATATGACAGCGGGTTCACCGCTGAAACTGATTATTTCCTTTGCGCTGCCGCTGATGGCAGGCAATATATTCCAGCAATTATATACCGTTGTTGACACAATGGTGGTAGGCAAAGCACTGGGCGTGGATGCGTTGGCCGCGCTGGGGGCCACGGACTGGCTGTACTGGATGTGGCTTGGTATGATCCAGGGTGTGACCCAGGGTTTCGGAATCCTGATGGCCCGGGAGTTCGGTGCAAAACAGTTTGAAAGTCTGCGTAGTGTAGTAGGCAGCTCCGTGTCTCTTTCTGCGCTGTCTGCCCTGCTGCTTCTGATTCTGGGGCAGATCGCAGCGGAGCCCATCCTTGCCCTGCTGAATACACCGCCGGAGATCATGGACGGTTCCCTGCTGTATCTGCGGATCATGTTCCTGGGAATTCCGATCGTCATGGCCTACAATCTGCTGGCTACTATCCTTCGCTCTCTTGGGGACGGCCAGACGCCTCTGTACGCCATGATCGTGGCATCGATCTCCAATATCATTCTGGATCTGATCTTTGTGCTGGTGTTCCGCTGGGGCATTGCAGGCGCTGCAATCGCCACCCTTATCGCACAGGGCATTTCCAGCGTGTACTGTCTTCTGAAAATCAAGAAGATCGAGTTCCTGACACTGCATATATCTCATTTCACCCTGAAGCCTGCCATGGCCCGTTGGCTCCTGTCCCTGGGATCACCCATGGCAGCGCAAAACGCCATCATCGCCATAGGTGGCATGATCATCCAGGGTATTGTTAACGGCTACGGTGTTGCCTTCATTGGCGGATTCACCGCTGCCAATAAACTCTACGGTGTTCTGGAAATCGCCGCAACCTCCTATGGCTATGCCATGATCACCTACGTCGGTCAAAATCTCGGAGCCGGAAAAATCGACCGGATCCGAACCGGTATGAAATGGGCAACCACCGTCGCTCTGGCGACCTCTGCTCTGATTGCTGCGGTGATGCTGGCTTTCGGACAGCACATTGTGGGTGCATTCATCTCCGGCACACCGGAAGAGGTGGCGGCTGCAACCCAGGTTGGTTTTACCTACCTTTCCATTATGAGCATCTGCCTGCCGATTCTTTACATCCTCCACGTGTCCCGTTCCGCGGTTCAGGGTATGGGAAATACCGTGCTTCCCATGGTTTCCGGTATTGCAGAGTTTATTATGCGTACCGGAGGCGTGCTGCTCCTGCCTGCACTGATCGGCGAAAACGGCATCTTCATTGCCGAGGTTTCCGCATGGTTAGGGGCCGATCTGATTCTGGTGCCCAGTTATTTTATCATGATCAAGCGAGTATCCGAATAAATGCACAGAGCCGCCCAAATCGGGCGGCTCTAAATCTATATCGCAGAAATCACATTCAAATCCAGCCATGGCGGGCAGTTTTCATCCGAAATGCAGCCTTCTTCCCGAACCAAAACGATACCGATATCGGCGCAAACCAGGCGTTTCATGTATTTACCTGCATTGTCTGACACCAGACCGGACTTTACAAATCCAATGGTTACAGTCAGATCGGATTCTACAGCCAGTTCCGCCTCGCCGGTATCGCCATTCATGCCGCTGTTAATATCCACGCTGACGATATAGGCACCGGATTCATTGATCGATTCGATGGCATCTGCGTAATTTCCCCGGACAGTGCCGGAAAAACCGGTGCCCAGCAGGCAGTCCACTACATTGGAGAATCCTGTCAAACAGTCCTTTTCAAAGGGACGGACGGGAACATTTGCTTCCCTCGCCTGATCTGCATAATAGGCGCTGTCATCAGACAGCCGCTGGCTGACCGTAAACACAGTACAATCAAAGCCCTTTTCCTTCAGAATCCAGGCAAGGGCGAAACCGTCACCGCCATTATTGCCGGAACCTACCACAATGGCGGTAGTACCCTCCCAGTGATGCGCTTTGAAAACACCCATGGCAGCGCGGTACATCAGCTCCAGGCTGGGCACAAAATTGGCGATGGTATAGGCATCACTAAGCCGCATATTCTCTACAGAAATACAAGGAATCATGTCAACCTCCGGTTGCGTTTAAGATAAATACGAATAAATTATCATCAGAACGTACAGGATCAAAGCGATAGTTCAGTCGGTCGAAAGACTTGATCTTTTCCGGGTCGGTTATCTGGTTTTCTGCCAGAAACCGTACCATTTCGCCCCGGGCCATCTTGCACATGGTACCCTTTTCTACCACCTTTCCGTTCTTTTCTTCCCCGAAGATACAGGTGATGAAGCGCACATTTGCAGGCAAGTATTTAGAAACGCAGACACTGTATTCCTTGGACGCCAGATTTACGATGCAGTCTGTTTCCGAAAATAGCTTTTTTGCAAGACTGTCGCCCCAGTAGGCGTACAAATCCTTCCACTCCCCTACCCGCAGCTTCGCCTGCATTTCCAGCCGGTAAGGTGTCACACCGTCAAAGGGTCTCAGAATGCCGTAAAACCCGGATAGAATCCGCAAATGCTCCTGAATGTAGTCAAAGGCTTGTTCCGTAAACACCCCCGGAGCCATATACTGATACTGAATGCCCTCATAGGCCAGCACCGCCGGGGTCAGACGGTTATGTAAGTCCATGTTCTGCAGCCGGTGGATATTGAGCCCCGCAATCTGGTCGTTGCATTTCCAGAGCTTTTTCAGCTCCGCATCAGACATGGACTTTAAAATCCTTACAAGCTCTTCAGTTCTGGTTAAACAGTCAGGCAGATCCCGATAAAGCAGGCTATCCGTATCCACCCTCATTTTCTTTGCGGGAGAAATGATAATTCTCATGGTTTATGCTCCAAGATAGCTAAGGATTTCAGCAGCATTGGTATCGGGCTTTACCTTGGGCATGATCTTTTCAATATTGCCCTGCTCATCGATGATGAATGTAGTACGCACCACACCCATGCTGACCTTTCCGTAGAGTTTCTTCTCCTGCCAGACACCGTAGGCCTGAATGGCCTGCAATTCGGGGTCGGCCAGCAGAATGAAGGGCAGATCATACTTTCGGGCAAATTTCTGATGGGAAGCAACGCTGTCACGGCTTACACCCATGACCACCACATCTTTCACTTTGAAGCCCTCATATGCAGCAGCAAAGGCGCAGGCCTGCCGGGTGCAGCCGGGGGTATTATCCTTGGGATAGAAATACAACACGACTTTCTTACCCAGAAAGTCGGATAAGCTGACATAATTACCGTCTGTGTCAGTCAAAGTAAAGTCAGGTGCTTTCATACCGGTTTCCAGCATAGTTCATTCTCCTTTGTTTAAATAGTTGATCAGGCCCCTGGCAAATGCCCTGTGGCCCTCCTCTGTCATGTGTACGCCGTCATAGGCAAGAGGGATAATCCACTCCCCTGAATCGGCAAACCGGATGCCCAGGCCCTCTGCAAGGTCTCTGTAGCATTTAGCCAGAGCGAAGGAATCGTCAATAAGCTCCTGGTCGATAACCCATTCACCGAATTTCATAGGCGGCGGAGCAATCAGCAAAATCTTCTTCCGATCCAGCGTAAGAGATTCCAGAAACCGCTCCATTTTCTCGCAGGCTGACTCCGGCGTCCAGAATTGCAGCAGATCATTGGTACCGAGCATGATAATCAACAGGTCCGTATCGGCAGGAAAGGAAACAGACTCATCCGGAATTTCCCTGCCATTTATACCCTCATTTATAACATTCCAGCCGGTGTTTTTCGCAAGAATGTCCACCCAGCGGTTTTCCGGGTTATAAGGATCCCCGAACATTGATCTGGGATCATAGCCGAAGGTGTTGGAATCTCCAACGCAGATAACCTTCATCCGATGCTCCCCTCCGCAATTCTTCGATTCAGATCCAGAATCTTAGCCTCGATCCGCTGCATGGTATCGAGGAAAGCTTCATCTTCCTTACCGCTGGGATCATCAAGCCCCCAGTCCTCCCGATGCCTGCAGGGCAGGAACGGGCACTGCACATTGCAGCCCATGGTAATGACGATGTCAATCTCCGGCAATTCAGAAAGAAGTTTGCTGTATTGGGTTTTCTCCATATCGATTCCGTGAACCTGTTTCATCAGACGGACCGCATCCTGGTTAATCCGGGGCTTGGTTTCCGTACCGGCAGAATGGCTTTCAAACACATCAGAAGCAAGCTTCTTTCCCAGCGCTTCTGCCATCTGGCTGCGGCAGGAATTATGAACACAGACAAAAGCAACGTTCGGTTTTCTCATAAGCAGCACCCCTTGATTCCTTTTCCTATAATCTATCATAATCGTATCGATTTCGCAACGGAAAAGCCGATATCGGACGAATTCTGTTGTCTGTCGCAAAGTGAAACACTTTAACAGTCAATTTGAGCAGCAGTTCCATGAGGCGATCCATTACCGCAATCGCGAGAATTAACGAGATCAGCAGAATATGACGACTCATTTGCATTTCAACGCTTTGTGAAAAAGATAAAAAGGAGCGCCGAGAGATAATCTTATTGCTATTTTGAAATTATATGTTACAATATGGAACATAGGATAACGCTATCCTCTTACTGCTTCATTTGGGCCGGAAAGGGCCCAGAAGACGGTTGTGATCGATTCATTGACTGGTTTCCACCTGGATAGCATTAACCACAGATAATATTGGAGGTAAAGTCATGAGGATTTTCAAACCTACTGCTGCATTGTTGGCCTGTCTTTTGATCCTGCTCACTATGTTAAGTGGCTGTTCCAATTCTGATCAGTCCCCGACAATCGCACCTACTGCTGCACCTACGGTGCCCACAGAACCCACAGAGCCCGATGGATCCAGAATCGAAAAAGATGCTTTTAACGGAAGCGACATCACGGAATTTACCATTGATGAAATCGTGGAGTACATAGATGAGGGTGCTTTCGCCAACTGCAATACTCTGGAAAACTTTTATTGCGCATCCATGGATATCACCATCCACGAAAATGCCTTCTCCGGCACCGAAAATGTGGTATTTCACTGTTATCTGGACAGCACTGCTGATCTGTTTGCCAGAGAGCATGGCTACGACCGGGTGTATTTCGATGCATTCTCCCTCCAGTGTGATACGGTAAATAACGGCTGTGTCGGTCTGCCCATCACCTGGAGCGCAGTTGATGTGATGCCGGGACAGGACATCGAAAACCAGTTTGTGTATACGGTTTATTTGAATGACGAACCGATTTTTACCTCTGAGCCCACCACGGAAGACTGCTTTGTCTATACTCCCACTGAAGGCGGCCAGTATGCCGTCAAGGTGGAGCTGACCAACGATTTGACCACGGATTCCCGCTTCTGGGAAGCAATTCCTGTTGCAGACAAGCTTCTCATGGGACTGTATGAACAGGATAACGATGATACTACTATTGAACCCATTGAATGGCGGATACTTACCGTAGAGGACGGAAAGGCACTTGTTCTTTCTGAATACCTCCTTACCAGAGGCGCCTATTTCAATCCGGAGTGGATCAAATTCAAATACACCTACTGGGCCGAGTCTTGCATCGCGGAAACCTCTTCCTCCAACTATTGGGGAAGCTTGCCCAAGTCCCCCTCCCGGTATTATGACGGTCTGACGCCTGAGTCCGTCCCCCAGGGCTGGTATGCTGAGCGGGGCCCGGAAGCAGATATCTTCTATGTCCATGCCAGATACTGGTGTAACGAGGTTTTCTATAAGGAAAATTTCTCACCGGAAGAGCAGGCACGGATCCTGCTTTCCGATCTGACAAATCCTGATAACCCCCGCTCCGGTGTCACCGGTGGTCCTGACACCCAGGATTATGTTTTCTTCCTTAGCTTCGAAGAAGTTGAAGAATACCTGCCCACCAAAGAAGACCGCAAGGCCTCTTACACCACCTATTCCTACAACCAACCGATCGAATACGGCTCCAAAGATCCATGCTATTGGCTGCGTAGTCCCGGTCATAATCGGATTAGCGCAATGATTATCTGGGCGAAATATGGCGCTTTGGATTACCTTGGCAGTGATGTTGGTCATAATATTCTTTGTTATCGCCCTGCTATGTGGATCACGGTCGGCGGCTAAGTATATCATAGAATTATTCATCAGATATAGAGGAGCTGTCCAAAAGACAGCTCCTCTTTTTAGCAGACATTTGTTACGATCTGCTCAAAACACTTTGCAATCCGCAGGCGAATGTGATATTATGATAAAAAAGGAGGGCTGATATGGAAAATAAGCAGTTCTTTTACATTTCGGAAGACCGGTGTGTGGCCTGCGGCAGATGCGCCCTGCTGTGCCCGGAAAGCTGCATTGAGATCGGTGTTCCCTATGTGATCGATCAGAATAAATGTGTTTTTTGCGGCACCTGCTTCAACGTCTGCCACAAAGGCGCCGTGGAGAAACGTGAAAACTAAACCTGCATAAAAAAACGCCGGGATTTCTCCCGGCGTTCTTATTATCATATTACATCAGCTTGCGGATCAGACCCTTGATGTCTTCCACGGAAGCTTCCTTGGGATTGCCGGGAGCGCAGGCGTCAGCATAAGCAGACTGTGCCAGGAACTCCAGATCCTCTTCCTTGATCTTGTCCAGCTTGGTGGGGATACCCACATCCACAGACAGCTGACGAACGGCGTCAACGGCTGCCTTGCGGTACTCATCCTGGCTCATGCCGGTGGTGTCAACACCCATAGCCTCGGCAACTGCCTTCAGCTTTTCGCCGGTGCAGTCGGCATTGTACTCCATGACGATGGGCAGCATCATTGCACAGGCAACACCGTGGGGGGTATCATAAACAGCACCCAGGGTATGTGCAACAGAGTGTGCAATGCCCAGACCAACATTGGAGAATGCCATACCGGTGACAAACTGGCCCAGAGCCATACCCTCACGGCCCTCGTCCTCATTGTTCACAGCGCCCCGGAGGCTCTTTGCGATGAGGCGGATGGCTTCCAGGTTCAGGCAGTCGGGCAGAGCCCAGGCACCCTTGGTGGTATAGCCTTCGATGGCATGGGTCAGTGCATCCATACCGGTGGCGGCAGTCAATCCCTTGGGCATGGTAGACATCATATCAGGGTCAACCACGGCCACATTGGGAATATCGTTGACGTCGACACAGACGAACTTGCGCTTACGCTCCACGTCGGTGATGACGTAGTTGATGGTAGCCTCCGCAGCGGTACCGGCGGTGGTGGGAACAGCGATGGTGTAGACGGTGGGGTTCTTGGTGGGAGCAACGCCTTCCAGAGAGCGGACATCCTCAAACTCGGGGTTATTGATGATGATGCCGATGGCCTTGCCGGTATCCATGGAGGAACCGCCGCCGATGGTGATCATGTAATCTGCACCGGATGCCTTGTAGGCAGCAACACCGGACTGAACGTTCTCGATGGTGGGATTGGGCTTGATGTCGGAATAGATGTAGTAAGCCATGCCGGCAGCATCCAGCAGATCGGTGACCTTCTTGGTAACGCCGAACTTCACCAGATCCGGGTCAGAGGCGATAAATGCCTTCTGGAAGCCCTTGGCAGCGATGATGCCGGGGATCTCCTGGATGGCGCCCTTGCCATGGTAGGAAATAGCATTGGAAACAAAACGATTTGCCATTGATGATTCCTCCTAAAATTAGTGTGTATCATGTTGAGCCTTATGATTCATTCCAGGCTTGCTGACATTTTACCACAAGGAAAATGGGTTTGTCCAGTACCATTCGATAATGATATATTTATTTATCAGTTATCGGGTTTCCCTGTGTACAGGATTGATGCAGAAAACATCCCGGTTCATGGGAATTGATCACGCCGATGGCCTGCAGATAGGAATAGACAATGGTGGTTCCGATAAATTTCATGCCCCGCTTTTTCAAATCAGCGGAGATTCGGTCAGAAAGCGGAGAATTTGTCCGGTCCCACTCACAGACCACGTTTCCTTCGGTAAAGTGCCAGATATATTCGGAGAAACTCCCCCATTCCTTCTGAATCGCAAGAAAGACCCCTGCATTCTGAATTGCAGCATCGATCTTTCTCCGGTTCCGGACAATGGAAGCGTCCTTCATCAGAGCTTCAATTTTGTCAACACCGTAATTTTTGATGATCTCGGGGTCGAATCCCTCGAATGCCCGGCGAAAATCCTCCCGTTTATTCAGAATGATCTCCCAGGAAAGTCCCGCCTGGAAAAGTTCCAGAATCAGAAACTCAAAGAGTGTTCCGTCCACATATTGCGGAACACCCCATTCCCGGTCGTGGTACTCCACATAAACCGGATTTTTCAGATTGCACCATCGGCATCGCTGTACATCACACATAAGTAAGCCTCAATTTCCAAACAGTTGTCCCAGCCAGGGCATGACCGTATTCTGAGCCCAGCTATAGCCCAAATCGATTTCCGGAAGAATCCCCATATCCATCAAAATACCCAGAATAACCCACAAGCAGGCAAGATTCAGGAGAAGCAGCGCGGTAAAAGCCAGCCAGAATCCAAATCCGCTCCCCTTACGGGGTTTGGTTTTTGCGGGATTCAGAGGCCCTTCCGGCTTTTTCAGTCCTTCACAGGCATACTCCGCCGCATCAGCCAGTAAATTTTCAAGAACATCCGGATCTTCGCAGGTTTCGGCAAGCTCGCAGAATCTTTCCATGCCCTTCTCATAGATTTCCGAAAGCATCTTCCGGTCTTCAATTCTTTCGGACAAATGGGAATAGAGCTTCCAGCCATACTGACCGGACAGCTCCAGATATTTTGCCGGATCCAACCGGAAAGAACGATTCTGCATCCCAATATGCCTCCCCAAAGCCAGTATTTGAAACTATTGTATTCAATTGGAAGAATCTTGTCAACGTCGCATCGTTGTTACATACAGGAAAAACCGGCCTGCAGCACAAACTGCAGGCCGGTCTTATGTTACTTAGCCGATATACTCGCGCTGAATTGCACTGCTGAAAATGGAACGGACCACATTGGCGCAGCAGCGGCGGACATCCTCCTCGGAAATCAGACCGGATTTGACGCCGGCGATGATTTCCTTTTTGAAGTAGCTGCCGCCGGGCATGATCAGATCGTTGCCGGCCTTCATGGCCAAAGCATTGTTGCCAAGGCCCTTATTGGTGGAGAACCAGTCGGTCATCACAACGCCGTCAAAGCCCCACTCATTGCGCAGAACCTTGGTGCAGAGATCATGGCTGTTGGGTGCATAAACACCGTTTACCCGGTTATAGGAGGTCATAATGCTCTTGGCGCCCCCATCCCGAACGGTGTGTTCAAAGCCCCGCAGATAGATCTCCCGCAGTGCCCGCTCGGAAAGATTGCTGGATACTTCGTTGCGGTTATCCTCCTGATTGTTGCAGGCATAGTGCTTAACCGTGACATAGAAGCCCTCTTCCTGCTGAACACCCTTGGTGATGGCTGCAGCCATAGTACCTGCCAGTCTGGGATCTTCGGAGAAATACTCAAAGTTTCTGCCGCACAGGGGGTTCCGGTGGATGTTGATGGCAGGAGCCAGCCAGTAGGTACAGCCGTATTCTTTCATCTCCCGGTAAATCGCATTGCCCACTTCCAGCATCAGGTTCTTATTCCAGGTCTGAGCCAGGGCATTGGCCACCGGGAATGCGGTGGTATACTGATAAACCACATCCCGCTTTTCCGGATCACCGGTCATGAACTTCTTAACAAATCCCGGAAATGCATCAAATACAGACATGGCCATGTCAACGGGCTTGACCTTGCCGTTCTTTTCCACGGTGGAACGCTTCTGGATCCGAAGGCCCGCAGGTCCGTCGCACAGAGCCACATTCGCAAGTCCCCGATCCCAGAATTTGGAGGTGGTATTGCCCACGGAGCCGGGCAAATTGAACCGGGTGGTGCCGCCGAACATACCGATGCCCACCACAATATCGGTCATTTCCGCAAGGGTCAGACCATCCAGGAACTTCTGTACCCGCGCATCGCTGCATACGCCGGGCTGCTCATAGGAGTACTCCACGGTTTTCAAAGCATTGGCACCCAACACAATCCGGGGCAGACCCAGGGGCAGCTCCTCGAAGGTAAAAGGTTCTGCCTTCAGCTCTTCAATGGGCTCCCGGATCGGGCAGATATTGCAGTGTCTGGAAACGGTAATTTCCTCGTCCAGGTGGACAACACCCACCGGAACGGTATTCCGGGAGGAGTTACCCAGCCGGAGGATATAATCACCGGGCTCCAGCACATAGCTTGCATCCGCTTCCCGGAAGCTTGCAACGGTGCAAAGATCAAAGCTCAGCTCCAGCTCCTGCCGGGCACCGGGCGCCAGCAGATCGGTCTTTTCGAATGCAGCCAGCTGCTGATACTCCTTATGAAGCTTACCATTGGGGGCGGAAACATAGAGCTGTGCCACTTCCCTGCCGCTGTAAACTGCACCGGTGTTGGCAACGGATGCCTTGACCGTAACATTGCTTCCCTCCAGAGAAACACCGGCACTGTGGATTGCAAAATCCGTATAACTCAGGCCGAAACCGAAGGGATAGGCAGGCTCAACACCGAAGCTGTCGAAATACCGGTAGCCGACGTAGATGCCCTCTTTGTAATACTCATCCTTCAGATTGCCGTTGAGATAGCTGTACTCATCGGAGAACGGAATGTCGCAGTACTGCTTTGCCCAGGTATCGGACAGCTTGCCGGAGGGCGTCACATCACCGCTGAGAATGTCCGCCAGGACATTGCCGCCCTCGGTACCCAGCTGGCAGATATACAAAATGCCGTTGATCCCCGGGATCTGCTCGGCAAAGGCCATATCAATGGCGCTGCCGCAGTTAATGACCAGCACAAAATGGGCATAATGCTCCGCGCAGAACCGGATGGCAGCTTCTTCCTCATCAGTCAGGAACATATCACCCTTTTCTGCTTTTCTGTCGCCGCCTTCGCCGGCCTGGCGGCTCAGCACATAGATACAGGAATCCGTTTCACTGGCAGCCACATCCGCTTCCGTAATGCTTCGGCCGGTGGGCATCCGGAAATTGTCAAACATCATCTGCATGATGGAGTCCAGCTTCAGAATATTGACGCGCTTTTTCCGCTCTTCTTGATAGGCTGCGATTGCAGCGTCATAACCGGATTCATAATCATCGATCCACTTCCGGCTGGCGATTTCAAAATTCCGGTTTTCAAGACCCTCCAGAACCGTTACGGAGTGCCGTTCGTTCACTTCACCGGAGCCGGTGCCGCCCTTGATGGTCTTGATGGTACCTGCGCCGTAGACAGCCACTTTCTTTGTCCGGAAAGGCAGAGCCCCGTCGTTTTTCAGCAGGACCACAGCCTCACAGGCGGCCTGGTAGGCAATTTTCAGATTGTCCAGTTCCCGCTGATTGGGCTCACCGGAGTAACTCGCTTTTGTCAACAGTTCCATCGCATATGTTCCTTTCTGTATCAGTCTTCGATCAGGTATGCACCCAGGATTTCACCGTAGTATACGTAATGGTAGTCTCTTGCCTGGCCGTCAAAATCAGCGCCGGGGATCTCGGGATAATACCTTGCCAGAATATCCCCGGGAATGGCAGAAAGATCCTGCTTCTGCTTGTAGATGACCTTGCACTCCAGGGTCAGGGGCAGTTCCTGGATACCGGGAACGGAAACATGATCGGACTCCACCAGATGCAGTCCCAGTTCCCGGATCTTATCCAGATCCCGACCGGATTTGGTTCCGCAAACCTTGATAATATTGCTGTCAACTTCGCCGACAGGAACATTTACGGTGAATTCACCGTGGTTTTCCACCATGGTTTTGGTGTGGCGGCTTTCCCGGACATAGGCAACAAAAATAGGTCTACCCCACTCGATGCCGATATGCCCCCAGCCAATGACCATGGTGTTGACAAAATCGCCGTTCTTCGTGGTCATCAGAATGCCCTTGGGCAATGCTTTGCAAATCTGGCCTGCATAGTCAAATGCCTGAATTTCCTTTTTCATAATCATTCTCCCTGCTCAATATAGTTCGGTTCTTCGGGAATGATGACCGCAGCTGCAATGTAAGCGACTACACCTGCGAAGGCAAAGCAGCTGGCAACTGCCCAGACAAGACGCACAACCGTGGGATCCAGATTATAGTACTTGGCAATTCCGGCGCACACGCCGCAGATCATCTTTCCTTCTTTCATTCTATACAGTCTTTTATCCATGATGTATCACCTTTCAAAGAAGATTTATGTAATTATCATACCTGCAAATTGCAGTTTTGTAAATATTTTTTATCTATAACTCGCATTATTTCAGAAACTGTGGTATCATATAGTCACACAAAGAAAAGGAGATGATGCATCATGACGAGCAAACTGATTTTAACCGGCGATAATTCCGGAATCGGTTTCGATCGTCCCTGGTTTCATGCGTATGAGGAGACCATGAACTGATACCATTAATTACTTTTACAGGAGGACTAATTTATGTTTATGAATGGAATGGATCTTGCAGCCTAACCGGGAGGTTGGCATCAGGTTGCATATACCATACCTCCCGAAATGATCGAACAATCATTATTTTTGGAGGTTACCCATGAATCGGGAACATAAGAAAATCGAATACATCAAAGGATATTACAGAAATCATCCCTGTCAGGAAAGTTTTACCTGCAAAAACTGCGGCTGGACAGTTTCACCAGCCGGTGCCGGCAGTGAACACAGGAACCACTGCAATAACTGCCTGCACAGTTTGCATCTGGATATTGAACCCGGAGACCGGGAAGCAGACTGCGGCGGTCTTATGGAGCCGGTTGCTGTCTGGGTCCGGAAAAACGGAGAATGGGCCGTCATCCACCGGTGCAAGCGGTGCGGCATGATGAGTTCCAACCGGGTGGCGGCCGATGACAATCCGATAAAACTGATGTCCATCGCCATGAAACCCATCGCTCATCCACCCTTCCCGGTGGAACGGATGGAAGAGATTTCGAATATTCTTAAATAATAGCAAGGCCCCCGGCCAGTCGGTCGGGGGCATCTTTTATACGGTTCTGCTGGTCAGAGAAAGGGCCAGCTCTTTCAGGAATTCGGTATCTTCAAAGCAGTTCAGCGCCTCAAGGGCGTAGTCTGTGTATTTACGGACCAGTTCCTCGCATTTTTCCAGACCGTAGAGCCGGACAAAGGTATTCTTGGCAGCATCGGTGCCCACACCCTTGCCCATTTCTTCGGCAGTGCCGATCACATCCAGCATATCGTCCCGAATCTGGAATGCAAGACCCAGTCCTGCTGCAAACTGGCAGGCAGCGTCAAACTGTTCCTGGGTCGCACCGCCGGCAACGGCACCCAGAGCGCATGCGGCGCGGATCAGGGCCCCGGTCTTCCGGTCCTGGATGGCCAGAACATCTTCTTCGGTGCATTCCCGCTGTTCAGCCAGAATATCCAGCACCTGACCGCCTACCATACCCAGAGAACCGGCACATTCTGCCAGGATGCCGATGGCATCGGCCATATCACCCGGATTGGGAAGCTTTGCCGTGGACGCAACTGCGAAAGCATCGGTCAGCAGCGCATCACCGGCCAGGATTGCCATGGCTTCACCGTAAACTTTGTGGTTGGTGGGTCTGCCCCGACGGAAATCGTCGTTATCCATGCTGGGCAGATCATCGTGAATGAGGCTGTAAGTATGGATCATTTCCACTGCGGCGGCAAAAGGAGCAGCATCGCGCCAATCCCGGCCGCACAGCCGGCAAAACTCGAAGGCAAACACCGGGCGCAGCCGCTTGCCGCCGGCCAGCAAACTGTACTCCATTGCCTCAAAGAGATTCTTCTGGGGCTCATTGTGGAATCTTTCATACCAATCTGTCAGGTATTTTTCAATATAGGCCCGGTATTCCTGGGTTCTGGATTCCTTATTCATCTGCAAAGTCCTCCATCACAGGGCTGCCGTCCGGGGCCGTCATGACTTTCTGAATCTGAAGCTGTGCATCGTCCAGAAGCTTGCTGCAGCTGCGCACCAGCTCGGTACCCTCCTGAAACAGCTTCAAGGACTCTTCCAGTGCCACATCGCCCCGCTCCATGGCACGGACGATCTGTTCCAGACGGGACATGGATTCTTCAAAGGTTTTACTCTGCTTGCTCACAGATTTTCCTCCTTTTCCGTAACAGCGGCAGTCAGATTGCCGTCGCTTAAGGTTACACGGATGTTATCGCCGGGCTGAACCTGGCGGACGGATTTGATCACTTCTCCCCCATCGGTCCGGGTCATGGCATAGCCACGGGTCAGAACCTTCAGAGGGCTCATGGCATCCAGCTTTGCGGTGAGTCCCACAAACTGCCGGTTCTTACCTTCCACGATCCGGGTCTGGCCGGAAATCAGACGGTTACGCAGCAATTCCAGGGATTTCCGCTTCTGATCCAGATAGCCCGTGGGGCTTTTCAGTGCGGGACTGCGGGAAAGCACATCCAAATGCTGCCGGGCATTTTTCAGCTGCCGCTGCAAGGAGGCAGCCATGGATGCGGAAGCAGAATCCAAAGTCTGCCGCAGGGCATCCTGGTCCGGTACCGCCAGCTCCGCCGCATTGGAAGGGGTTGCTGCCCGGAGATCCGCAACGAAGTCGGAAATTGTCACATCCGGCTCATGGCCTACAGCGGAGATCACGGGGATCCGGGATTCATAGATGGCGTAGGCCACCCGTTCGTCGTTGAAGGCCCACAGATCTTCAATGCTGCCGCCGCCCCGGCCCACGATCAGCAGGTCAGCAAGTTGATGATGGTTGGCATATTGAATTGCCGCTGCGACCTCACCCGGCGCTTCAGCACCCTGGACCCGGACCGGCAGCAGACGGACTTCCGTCAGCGGATAGCGCTTGCGCAAGATCCGCAGCATATCGTGAATCGCTGCACCGGCAGAGCTGGTGATGATTCCGATGGTGGCAGGATATCTGGGGATGGGCTTTTTATGAGCCGGATCAAAGAGACCCTGGGCTGCCAGCTTCGCTTTCAGCTGCTCGAAGGCTGCATATAGATCTCCGATTCCGTCCATGGCCATGGCAGTGCAGTAAAGCTGATAGACACCGTCCCTGGGATAAACGGAGATCTTGCCCATGGCAATGACTTTCATGCCGTTACCGGGCCGGAACCGCAGACGCATGGCATTTCCCTTGAACATCACACACTTTAGGGAAGCTGCTTCGTCCTTCAGAGTGAAATAATGATGCCCGGAAGGATAGACCTTATAATTGCTGATCTCGCCCCGGACAGCAATGCCGTTAAGCAAGACATCCTCGTCGATCTTTCCCCGGATATATTCATTCAGTTGTGTAATGGACAGGACTTGCTGGGCCATATCATCACTCCTGAGAAAGCCGGTGAGCCAGAACCGCAACACCCATGGCGTTGTCGGTAGAATACTGGGGCTCGGAGAAAATGGGATTCAACGGCAGTGTAACCTGCCGCAGCATGGAATTGGAAGCCACGCCGCCGGAGAAAACTACCCGGCACCCGGGATACATTTTCAGCGCATTTTCCGTTGCCAGATACACAGCCTTTGCCACGCAGCGCAGGGCATAGGCTGCGGTTTCAGTGGGAATTCCATGCTTTTCGTGGAACTGCTGCACCTTATTCTGAACACCGGACAGAGAAAACTCCAGACCGGGACACTTTACCTTGAAGGTTTCGCTCAGCACTGCCTCTTTGCTGAGGGCATCGATGTGCTTTCCGGAAGGAAAGGGCAGCTGAAGCAGCTGACCGGTCCGGTCGATGAGCTGACCGGCAGAAATATCGGTGGTGCCACCGATTTTGGTGCAGCGGACGTTCTTCCCCTCCGGTTCCACCAACAGCAGTTCCGTGGTGCCGCCGGAGAGATGCCAAGCAAGATGGGGCTCGTCCATCAGTTCCAGGTGCCCGGCGCTCCACAAGGATGCTGCCACATGGCCCTGCTGATGGGACACCTCGATCAGAGGCACCTGCAGCAGATCCGCCATCATTTTGGCATGGGAGTATCCCACCATGAAGCAGGGCATATAGCTGCCCTCCACCGCTCTGGGTCTGGTGCTGACACCCACAGCGGTAATTTTTCCGATCTTAACATCGGAAAACAGCCTGCCGGAGAGCTCCGGCAGGCTTTTGATATGTGCAAATACTGCGTCCGACTGACGCAGGCCCAGTTCTCCCTGTTTCACAGGCAGAAGCCGGGAGCAATTGACACCGTCATGACCGTCAAAACAGGCTATGGAAGTAGTGTAATTGCTGGTATCCATTCCGATGACGCTCATTCGGCTGCCTCGGATGCTTCCTTAGGCTCTTCCCGGGGTGCTTCCAGGCTCCGGGCAAAGCTGCCCAGGATGCCATTGACAAAGGAACCGGTATCGTTGCCATCATACTTTTTCACCAGGCGCACAGCCTCGGAAATGGCCACGCCGGTGGGAACGTCCTCAACATACAGGATCTCACAGATGGCCAGCTGCATCACACACCGGGCCAGTCTGGAAATGCGGGTCACATCCCAGCCGATGGAGAACTTCTGAATGATGGCATTCAGCTCTTCCTCCCGGTTTGCAACGCCGGAAACCACCTTGTCAATGTAGCCAAGCTGAGCCCGGCTGGGCCGCTCCGCATAGACATCGTTTTCTTCGGACAGCTTCTGATAATAATCCTTCTCCAGCCGGGTAGCAACCACCTGCTGAGGTTCTTCGCCGGTAAAATCCCGGCCGTAAATCAGATGTACCGCCAGTTCTCTGGCATTTGCTCTCGTCATATACAAATCCTTATGCGCGGACAATACCGCAGATATTGACGTTGATTTCCTTCACCTTAACACCGGCTGCATTTTCAACAGCAGCAGCAATGGCAGTCTGGGCATTCTTTGCAACTTCGATGACACTGTTGCCGTAGTTGATGGAAATATTGCAGGAAATGGTCAGTTCATTGTCCTCGCCGATGACGATCTTCATGCCTTTGCCCCAATTCTTGCCGATCAGATCTGCAATATCAGCACCGGGCTTCACGATCAGGCCGTGAACACCCTCCACCTCAGCGATGGTTTCAGCAATAATGGTTTCAATAACGTCCTCAGAAATCATCACATTGCCGTTCTCCTGAACCTGCGTGATGTACTGCTTATATTCAGCCATAGAGAATTCCTCCTAAAACTTGTCAAGCTTACCGCATGACATACTTTTTCATATTGTATCACAAAATCAGGAAATTACAACTGTTTTCTGAGGGAACATCTCAAGATTTCACGGAAAAGGACCCCGGATTGCTCCGGGGCCTACCCTATTTTACTTCCACGATCCGGATTTCTTCCAGGGTATATTCCGACTGGCTGGTTACGATATCTGCGATCACTGCCACATCGTCGGACTGTAGTCCCCCTTCCGGTGCAGAAACTGCAACCGAAACCCCTTCGCTGCTCATATAGGCCACACAGTCGGTATAGCCTTTTGCAATGACAAGGCTTTCGATCTGGGCTTCCGTCAGCGCTGTCTGTACAATGTCTTCCAGTTCCGCAGAGGATTCTGCTGCCTTGGTCTGGTCACTGTAGGCCATGGCCTCCTGAAGCAGGTTTACCGCGCTGTCTCTTGCCTGCTGCCGGGAAAGACGGACTGCCGCAAAGTAATCCGTTGCGGTATTGGCAACCTCCTGGGACACAGACCCTTCCGCTTCATTCAGAACCAGCAGATCTTCCGACATCACCTTTTCTGCATCCAGCACATCGGTCAGCTCTTTGGCAGTCTGCTGCTCCGTATAGAGCCAGTTTACGTAGATCCCGGTGCAAACTGTCACCAGTACGGCAGCAGCCACAAGATTCTTCTTCCAGGTTTTCATAATTGAATGCCTCCCATTCATTTCATTTTCAATACCGTTATTCTGTCGGTTCCGATCCCGGTAACAGCCGATACTGCCTGGGAAACCAGTAGCTGAACAGCCGGATCTCCCCCACCCTGGCAAACTACAATGGCACCTAAGTACACCGGCGGTGTTACCGATTTCACGAGACCCTGTTCCCCGCTCCCGGGAGAGATCAGCACCGTTTCCGTTCTGACGGACTGGGAATTATCCGAGTGTGACCGGTCCTCATCCGTCTGATAGACTGTCTCCGCTCCGGCCGCTTCCGTCAGCATCACCCGAACCTTTCCTACTCCGGAAATCTGGGAAAGGATCTCTTCCAGCTCCTCTGCTGTATCGGTCTGCTCCGGTTCCGTGACGGGATGACTGTGCTCCGGCTCAGGGGAATTCTCCGGCAGGGTCATCAGCAGAATCCCCACGCAAAGAATCAGCAGCACGAATTTGTATTTCCCAATCAGCCCGCTGAGCCGATCTTTCCAACCTATCCAGTCCATATCTGGCGCTCCTTCGGTACTCCTAGTTCCTCTTCGATCAGCCGCTGCAGCATGCTCCTTGCATAGGGGGATACCTGCCCAGTCAGATAAATCCGTTCCGGAACCGGCAGTTCCTCATCAGACAGAATTACCTGCACGGTCAGCTGCGCATGAAGTGTTTCTGCTTTGTCCAAGATATATGCGCAGGTCTTCCCGGTTATGATTTCCCGGGTCTTCTCTTCCGCCAGGTCCTGGCCCTTCCCTGCCGCTTCTTCACCGACTGCTGCATATGTATGGGCAAATGCAGAAACTGTCTCAAAATTCCAGTCTGTTACCGGTGACAGCATGATAAATGTCAGAAACAGTCCTCCAACCATCCGTACAATGGTCCCGGCTGAACTTTTTTCGCTGAAAAGAGAGGCACCGATGCTGACAATCACCGCCGCAGCCGTCACGCTTAGAATATAGTTTGCCAGTTCTTTCATCAAGCCACCCCCCGCATAAAGCAGATCAGACTGATCAGCAGCATCAGACACAGGGCACCGGTCATTCCAAGAAGCAGTCCCAGAGCCGAGGAAAAATCCTGGATCAGTTCCGACACACCCTTTCCCCCGAAGATGCTGCACATGATTCCGGTGATCCGAAACATCAGATAGTGGGTTCCAATCTTCAGAAAGGGCCCGATCCAGATTGCCATTACCGCAAAAAGACCGTAAATTCCTGCTGTATTCTTAACGGCACCGGCGCTGACCAGAATTGCTTCCGAGGCGTCAGAGAGGATGCCCCCCACCACCGGTACGACTCCGGAAATAGTCAGTTTTGCCGCCTTCAGCGCCGATGCATCTGTGGTGCCGCTGACTACGCCTGTCACCGTAATGTAGCCGGTGAATATATAAAGAATCGTTTTCAGGACCCAGGTCATGAGCCATTTAATAGCATCCCTGCATTTTTTCAGCATATCCTCTCCGATGGCGCAGCCGGCAACAGACATGGCCAGATAAAAGTAAACCATCGGGATCAGAATGGAGCTGATCAGACTGCTCAGCAGCGTATCAAAGAGCGCTGTCCCCGCATAGATCGCGGCAGAAGAAGTCAGCCCTCCCTGGGCAGCAAGGGCAGCCGTCATCACAGGCAATAACAGCTTTCCGTATTCGCTGATTTGTCTGACCGTTTCCGCCGCCAGATTGATCATAGAGCCGGAGGTATTCAGAAGCAGCAGCGAAATCGCCAGGGCACCCGCAAGATTTGTGACCCGCTCATGACTGCCCGGAACCGTCCGGAGGATGCTCATCAGCATCATAACTGCCGTAATGCTGATGCATACCGAAGAAGCGGACTTCAGATCCGGCCGGATATGCTGCAGAGCCTGTAATAAAACAGCACGGATTCCCTCCTGCAAGTTCTGGGGTTCCGGGGGCATAAATTCTTCTGCAAATTCCGGCACTTGGGGTGCCGTCAGCTCCAGCGCATTTACCGGGTATGCAATGGTCAAAATCAGGAAAATGACAATGAATATGCGTCTCATAGTTCACCCAAAATCCGTTGCAGCAGCTCCATCAGCATGGTAAACAGGGGCAGCGACAGCCAGAGCATCACCGCAGCAGAAAGGTACTGCAGGGATTTTCCCAGAGAACTGTTTCCTGCATCGCTGCAGATAAGCGCCGCAATTTCGCTGAGGATTCCGATTCCGATCACTTTCAGCAAAATCCGTATTCCGGTGGATTCCAGATTTCCAACCGATTCCAGACGGTGAATGAAATCCAAAACCGGTTTCAGATACTGCATCGCAGTCAGCGCAACCATACAGCTGACACCCACAGAAATCAGAAGCCCTAAATCTTTCCGGTCCTTTCCGATGAGCAAAATCAGAATGACCCCAATCAATACTGCTGCGCAGCCTTGTAAAAACTTATCCATCAGAATTCAAACAGGGTTTTCACCAGATCAAACAGTTGTGCAATTTTCTGAGCCAGCATCATCAGAACCACCACCAGGCCCGCCAGAGTCGTCATGGTAGCCTGCTCCTCCCTTCCGGACCGGGACAGCACCTGATTGAGGATGGATACAATGATGCCGATGGCCGCAATTTTGAAAATCAGATCAATCTCCATGCTATACAAACAAAATCGCCAATGCGGCACCGGCACAAAGACCCAGAGTCTGGTAGCTGCGAAGTCTGACATCCTGCTGGTCGGCCAATTTATCCACTTCCTCCCGGCAGAAGCTGCGCACATGCTCCAAACCCTTTAGCTGCCCCTCGGCATCG
This sequence comes from Oscillospiraceae bacterium, assembly GCA_015068305.1. Classification (GTDB taxonomy): domain Bacteria; phylum Bacillota; class Clostridia; order Oscillospirales; family Oscillospiraceae; genus Faecousia. The sequence continues at coordinate 43,603 of SVKV01000010.1, read as the reverse complement.
AATCTTCCCAGAGAGGCTCCCAGCAGCTCCAGGGCCTTCAGGAGCCGTCCCGGTATCCGGTCCGATTTTGCAAGCACCGCGGATACGCAGCAGGAAACATTGGGAGAAATCTGATTCTCCAGTTCCAGGGACAGTTCCTTCAAAAATCGCCCCACAATTCCCTTCTGCTCTCTTCCCGCCATCGCACACAGATCCGGCAGGGGTGTTAATCGGTACTGAAGCTCACACTGCATGAAATCCAGCGCACTGATCAGCTGTCGCAGCGCAGCTGCCTCTTTTCGGTAGGACGCAGCGATTGCGTAGCCAAAGGCCCCGCAGCCGCCGATAATCAGCATTGCACCAATGATTTTTCCGGTCATACAACCATCCTCTCCTCATGCCAGGACTTGTCCCGGTTTAGTACAACAATATGATCAAACAGATTACACAGGTAAAGCTTCCTGTACACCGGTCTGGTTTTCAAATCCGCAAGGGACGATGCATGGGCTGTTGCAATCAGCCGGACACCGCACCAGCCGGCCCGGATCAGTCCTTCGCAGTCCTGCTCCGATGTAATCTCATCCACACCGATGCACTCAGGTCCCATGGAACGCAGGACCATATCGATCCCCTCTGCTTTTGGGCTGCCCTTCAGCACATCCATCCTCTTTCCTCTGGTGAAAGATTCCGGAAACAGCTCTCCCCGCTCGTCCACCACACAAACGGTCTGGGTTGCAGAAATGATCCGCAGTACATCCCGCAAAAGTGTTGTCTTTCCGCTTCCGGGTGGTCCGAGAATCAGAATCGAACCGCGAAAGCCTCCTATTGCAGTTCCGATTCCCGGATAATCCCTTGCAACCCGGATGCACAGTGAATGTATCTGCCGGATTCCATCCACACTGCCGTTTTTGATGACGGTGTCACCGCAGAGGCCGATCCGGTGGCCCCCTGCCGCGGTCAGAAACCCCTGGGCAACGGTTGCGGCGGTCCAGGGAGAATACCGGGAAGCTGCATTAACAACAAAACTCAGATCCTCAGAGGATACACTCCTGTTCAGCCAGATGCTACCGCAGGCTGTTTTCAGTTCCGGAAGGGCACCCAGACGCAGCCTGATCTCCTGAAGTTTCTTTTTCTCATGCATGTCCACTTCCCCGGAAAGCCACCCAGGCAGAATATTCAGCAATTGCTGCCACGCACACATCATTTGCATCACTCCTACCCAAGCCTATGCAGATGCGGATGCATTCATCACCGGGGCATAAAAAAATCCCGGCAGCAAAACCGCTGCCGGGTTACGATACAGTATTTTATTTTTTGATCAGTCGGACAATTCTCAGCCCAGCAAAGCTGAAAACAACATTGATGATCAGTTCCGGTACGAAATTGCACAGCACGAGGCCGGTCAATACGTAACCAATGATGCTTCCGCCGCCGGCCCAGGCAGCCAGAACATCGATAAAGAATACCCACATGCAGGCAACAAAGAAGCCGGTATTGACCACAGGACAAACGATTGCTGCCAGAACCATGGCAAGTGTGCCGTTTCTGGGTGCAAGGGAACGATAGACAAGACCGCTGCAAAGGCCTGCCAGAATTCCTTTAGACATGACCACAAGGATGCACAGGAAAGGATTTGCCTGGAACACCATCTGTCCGCCCACATCCGTGCCATTGACACATCCGATGATGACCAGTATACCGAATGCAGCGCCCAACAGGGCTCCTGCTCCGGGGCCGTACAGGGCCGCACCGAGGACAATGGGGATCAAAACCAGGGAAATGGTGAATCCGCCGATGGGAGGAATCATACCGCCCAGGGACTGCAGCACCACGATCAGCGCGATCAGCAATGCCAGCGCAGTCATACGTCCGATTTTACTGTTTTTCAATTGTAATACCTCCAGCTGTCCCTCCGTCAAATGCGGATGGGATGCAAATATTTATCTACAACGGAATTACCGTTACAGATTACAGAAGTTCGTCGGGCACAGGCGGATCAAAGGGCAGATCATCAATCTGCATCTGCTGGTCAGTGCCGTTCTTTTTGGCCTCCCACTGCTCCTTGGTGATCAGAATGGACCGGGGCTTACTGCCCTGGAAGGGACCGACGATGCCCTTCTCTTCCATTTCATCCACAATTCTGGCAGCCCGGGCATAGCCGAGCTTCAAACGCCGCTGGAGCATGGAAACAGAGGCCTGGCCCGTTTCCAGGATCACATCCACGGCTGCCGGGAGCATCTCATCGCCGTCCAGTTCATCACCGATGGGTTCCGGTTCCGCAGTTGCAGCCTTCTTGTTTCCGGTCTGCACCGCTTTCTTTTCAATTTCTTCCAGAACCTGCTGGTCATAGTCGGCAACATAGTGCTGCTTGACGTAATTTGCAACTGCCTCCACTTCCGAGTCTGTCACGAAGCAGCCCTGTACACGCTGGGGCTTGCCGGTGCCGATGGGAGAGAAAAGCATATCGCCCTTGCCCACCAGTTTCTCCGCACCCATGGTATCCAGAATGATCCGGGATTCCATAGCAGATGCAACGGAGAACGCGATGCGGGAAGGAATATTGGCCTTCATCAGGCCCGTGATCACGTCCGCAGAGGGACGCTGGGTGGCAATGATCAGATGCATACCGGATGCACGGCCCATCTGGGCAATGCGGCAGATGGAGTCTTCCACTTCCTTGGCCGCAACCAGCATCAGGTCTGCCAGCTCGTCGATGATCACCACGATCTGGGGCAGCTTTTCGCCCTCGATCTCGTCGTTTGCAACCATGGAATTATAGGATTCCAGATCCCGGACACCGGCCTCAGACATGATCTTATACCGGCGGAGCATTTCCGTAACCGCCCACTGGAGGCTGCCTGCAGCTTTCTTGGGGTCGGTGACCACAGGGATCAGCAGATGGGGAATGCCATTATAAATGCCAAGCTCCACCATCTTGGGGTCCACCATGATCAGCTTCACCTCTTCGGGGCTTGCCTTATACAGAAGGCTGATGATGATGGAGTTCATGCACACGGACTTACCGGAACCGGTGGTACCGGCGATGAGCATATGAGGCATCTTGGCAATGTTTGCAACGATGCAGGTGCCTCCGATATCCTTGCCAACAGCAAAGGTGGATTTGGATTTGGACTTATTGAACTCCGCAGAATCAATAACTTCCCGGAGATTGACATTGGTGACAGACCGGTTGGGCACCTCAATGCCAACAACAGAGATCTTGCCGGGAACCGCTGCAATGCGGACGCCGGATGCACCCAGGCTCAGTGCGATATCGTCGGCGCAGGATGTCAGCTTATTCAGTCGCACGCCCTTATCCAGCTCCACCTCATAGCGGGTCACGCTGGGGCCACGGGTCACATTGATGATATGGGCATCGATCTTGAAACTGGCCAGAGTCTCATTGAGCCGCTTGGAATTTTCCTTCATTTCCAGCGTGCCGTCGGAGGTGCTCCGGGTCGGGGGCTTCAGCAGATCAATGGGCGGGAAGCAATACACAGGCTTCAGAACTGCCTGGTTCTGCGCAATCTCATCGGCAACCTGCTGTGCAGATTCAGCAGCCTCTTTGGAGGTCACCTTGGCATTGGGGGTCGTCAGCTGCGCCTGCTTCTGAATCTTCGGTGCATCGGGGATGGGAGAATTGCGCTCAAAGGTGGGCATATTCCGGGGAAGCGGATCCTCTTCTGCAGGGATATCCAGAGTGCTCTTTTCAAAGGTAGGAATGGATTTGGCAGTCACATCAAACCGGACTGTCAGATCTTCGCTCTTGCTCTGGGACTGTTCCGGAACATCAAAGTCAGCAATCTGACTCATCAGCTCCGCTGCCCGCTCCTCGTTGGATTTTGTATTCACGGGTACTGCGGGAGCAGTAGTCGGAGCAGACTGCGCAGAAACCTGCTGGACCGCAGGTCTGCGGCTCTTCTTGGCAGGCTCTTCATAGGCAAAGTCCTCCAGATCCTGCTTCTTCTTTTCCCGGATCTGACGGTTGTGCTCAATGCGCTTGTTGGCAATGTGGTTAACCACCATTGCAGCAGGCTCCGGACGTTCACGCTTATCTTCCTCTTGCCAGTCATCCCGGGGCCGGTTCTGAATGGCACGGATGATGCTGGGGATCGTGATCTTCAGAGATGCAAGCAGTGTCAGAATGGCTGCCAGAACCAGAATCACATAGGAAAGAATATCGCCGCAGGCCCAACGGAGCACCATCGCTGCCAGACCGCAGATCAGTCCGCCGCTGGTTCCGTGGATGCCGCCCACATACAGATCGGAAATCACCCGGAAACCGCCGATGAAGGTCTGATTGTTCACCGCCAGATGGTGGATACAGCTGCACAGCAATACAAAGCTGATCAGACAGATGCTGCGCATTTTGATGGGCTGATTCCGACTGGAAACAATAATCACAAACAGGTACAGCAATGCAGGAATCGAGAAAAAGAAACCGACTTTGCCCACCAGACCGGTCAGCAGTGCATAAAATACCTGCAGCAGAGCACCCTCGGGCTTGATGCCCATAAACAGGAAAAAGATGAACAGGCCCAGAGTCAACACAGCCAGCAGCGCACGGACCGGAATCGCAGGCTCCTGTGTCTCCTGGACAGCATTCTTCTTAGGCTCGGAAGGCTCCGGCTTCTTGACGGATGCCGTGGGATTGCCCGTCTTCTTCTTGGTTTCATTCACGGCCTTCAAGGCACGGGAATTGCTTTTCTTTTCTGCCATAATTACCTCCTCAAACCATCAGATACAGCAGGAAAGAAAGCAATGCCGCACCAAAACTGTAGTAGGCAAAAATGCTGTATTCGATATTGACAGCCAGCATCCGCATGGCCCGGATGCCCAGATATGTACCGCCAAAGGCAGCTGCTGCCGCCAGAACATAGCCAAGCAGCACCCCGGCGCTCAGACCGCTGATGCCGGCAGCAAAAACCGCAGCCAGATCAAATCCGATCAGTCCGATAGTCAGAACCATCTGCATCAGATAGGTGGTACCCAAAGCAAAGCTCCGCTCCGCTCCGCAGACCGATGCCACAGATAGGGCACCGCCCACGGAAGAAACACCAGGCAAAACAGAAACAGAGGCACCAAGGCCCATCAGCAGACCCTCAAGGCCCGACATGGAACGGGCATCCTTGTTTCCGGTGGGCAGCAGGTTCGGCAGAAACAGGATCACGCCGTTGAGCAGCAGAAACAGCGCCGTCAGATGCAGCTTCGTGCCCCAGGGAGCAGTCTTGTTATACAGCAGCAGACTCAGCAGCACCGGGATGATCATGGTGCGTACCAGCCGGAACTCCATCAGCATCTGAACATCCAGAGGGCGCTTTCTTTTGCGCTTGGGGATTTTGGACAGACGGATCTGCCGGACAATGCGCATAATATGGCTGCTGCAGCTATAGTAGAGAGCTGCCAGAATTGCAATATGAATGAACAGGCGGAGAACCGGATTCTCCTCATGTTCACCAAAAAGCTTCAGAATAATCGCCTTATGTGCCTGGGACGAAACAGGCAAAACATCCGATAAGCCGGAAAACAAGCCAAATACAATGCTTTCAAGAATATTCATATCCGCACTTATCCCTCCTAATCATAATTTTTCAATTTATTGTATCATATTGCCATGGGAATTTCCAGTACCAGATTCTTAAATTATGTTGTAAAGTTCCAGGGGAATTTCGTTGAAATAACGAAAACGGGAATCTTTAGGATTCCCGTTTCGACCGATTCTCTTCAATCATTTTATGAAGGCAGGACAGAGCATCATTCAGTCCGCCCAATTCGTCAATCAGCCCCGATGCCACAGCTTCCTTTCCGTAGAGGATCGTGCCCACATCTGTTGCCATTTCTCCGGTGGCCATCATATAGTGTTCAAAATCCTCTTTGCTGATGCCGGAGTTGGTGGTAACAAAATCCGCGATCTGCTCCTGGATCCGCTGAAAATAGCGGAAGGTCTGGGGCGCGCCCACCACCAGCCCGGTCATCCGCACCGGATGCACCGTCATGCTTGCAGTGGGCGTAATGAAGGACTTTTTCGTACAGACAGCTAGCGGAATACCGATGGAGTGACCGCCGCCCAGCACCAGAGAAACCGTGGGCTTTTTCATACCCGCAATCATTTCCGCGATGGCAAGTCCCGCTTCGATATCACCGCCCACGGTATTCAGAAGCAGCAGCAGACCGTCAACATCCTCGCTCTCCTCAATTCCCGCAAGCAGGGGCAAAACATGCTCATACTTGGTGGTCTTGCAGTTTTCCGGCAGCACCTGATGTCCTTCCACCTGTCCGATGATGGTCAGCGTATAGATACTCCCGTCCTTCCCTTTTGTAATGTCCGAGCCCAGTTCCCGGATCTGCTCCCGGTCCTGTTCTTTCATATCCGCATCGGGCTTTCTGTCCATAATGGTTCCTCCCAGTTGATTTTTCTTAGGATAACCGATAATCAGCAGAAAATTCCCACTTGAAAGGATATGAAAAGTATCGTATAATACGGAAAGATTTGAATACAGAAAGGAATCACAACATGGAATACAATTACAAGACCAAGGGCACCTGCTCCCGTGAGATTGCCTTTGAAGTTGAAAACGGTAAGGTCCACAATGTGCAGTTCTTTGGCGGCTGCAACGGCAATCTGAAGGGCATCGGCGCTCTGGTAGAGGGAATGGACATCGACGATGTCATCGCCCGTGTGGAGGGCATCCGCTGCGGCATGAAGACCACCTCCTGCCCCGATCAGCTGGCACAGGCTCTGAAGGCTGTAAAGAACGCATAACGACATACATAAAAGCAGCAAATCCACTTGGATTTGCTGCTTTTTTCCTTTATGCGGCCAGATCATCCGGCTTTATTGCTTCATTTTCTTCCTTGCAAATTTTTCGGTAATAGAGGATACCGGCAGCGCTGAGCAGAGCCGTCACGATCAGCATCAGCACCGCAAGTCCATACTGTTCCTCCCCTGCCGCAGCACCGGTCAGGGTGGAAGTCAGAACCGAAGGCAGCCGGGCGATGACCACGATCTTCAGCCACTGGGACAGGGTCAGGCTGGTCAGTCCCGCAAAATAACTGAGGAAATCCTTCGGTGTGCCGGGTATCAGCATCAGTAGGAATGCCAGCACCTTTGCTTTCTTCGGATTTTTCAGAAAGCTAACTTCGGAAATGCTCTTTTTTGAAAAGAACACCTCCACCATTTTGACACCGAATTTCCGGACAGCCAGGTAGATGATGCAGCTTCCGACCACGATGCCAACCATGGAAAGGACTGTCCCTTCCATTCCGCCGAAGGCATAGCCCGCTGCCAGTTCAATTGCCTCTCCCGGAATAAAGGCCACCAGAACCTGCAAAACCACCATGCCGATGAAAATCACACGGCTCCAAAGGCCCGATGCATCCACCCAGGATTGAAACTGCTCCGGATTCTCCGCAAAACGAACCATGGGTACTCCGATGTACCAACCGGTCAGTCCGCAAAACAGCAGAAAAATCAAAATGGACGCAGAATACAATAGCTTCTTGTGCCGATCCGTCATACTGTCACCTCTTTACCGGTATTGTACCACAAATTATTGAAATTGCACCTTAAATTTCATATAAAAAATCCACAGCAGACAGCTGTGGATTTTTTAAGTTAGGCAGAAACGATGTAAAACTTACTTTTTCTCCACGGCGCTGAGAATCAGTCTGACCAGCTCGTCACGGCCGTTACCCTTTTCCGCAGAGAACGGGATAATGGGACAATCCTCCGGAAGCTCCAGGTCCTCCCGGATGGTCACAAGATTCGGCTCCAGCTCGCTCTTTTTCAGCTTGTCCATCTTGTTTGCCACCACCACAAAAGGGCAGCCGCTGTCCAGGAACCACCGGGCCATGGTGATGTCGTTTTTCGTAGGGGGATGCCGGTAGTCCACGATCAGAACACCCAGGTCGATACGACCGGCGGCAAAGTAATCCTCCATCAGCTTTCCCCAGCGTTCCTTCTCCTTCTGGGAAACCTGGGCATAGCCGTAGCCGGGCAGGTCCACCAGGTAGCAGGTACTGTCGATGGTGAAATAGTTGACATGAATGGTCTTACCGGGTTTATCACCCACCCGGGCAAAATTTTTGCGCTGCAGGAGTCTGTTGATTACAGAGGATTTGCCCACATTGGATTTGCCGGCAAAGGCGATTTCCGGCAGTCTGGTTTTGGGAAAATCCTTGGGTGCAGCTGCGGAGATCAAAAATTCAACCTTCTGAAAATTCATAGCTTCCCTCTCTTTACTGCCGGATGGACGGCTTTCTTCTCTGACTTCCCACGTTCTCGGGAATCTCGGACAGAATGGTGGGCTGGGCTTCCGGGGTACGGTTCAGCGCAGCGTCCAGTACCGTCTCAATCCGGGATGCCACAATGAAATTCAGCTGCTTGCGCACCGTCTGGTCGATTTCCTCCAGGTCCCGCTCATTATCCTTGGGGATAATCACGGTGGAAATTCCGTGCCGCAAGGCAGCCATGGTTTTTTCCTTCAGACCGCCAATGGCCATCACCCGGCCCCGGAGGGAAATCTCACCGGTCATGGCCACATCCCGGCGAACGGTTGTACCGGTCAGCGCAGAAACCATGGCGGTGCAGACCGTCACACCGGCGCTGGGGCCGTCCTTGGGCACAGCGCCCTCGGGGAAATGGACATGAATATCCTTCGTTTTATAGAAGTCCGTGGGAACACCCAGCTTTTCCGCATTGGAGCGGATATAGCTCAATGCCGCGTGGGCAGATTCCTTCATCACATCGCCCAGATTGCCGGTCAGCTCCAGCTTACCGGATCCATCCATCACATTGACTTCCACTTCCAGAGTTTCACCGCCCACGGAAGTCCAGGCAAGACCGGTTACCAGACCCACCTGGTCATAACCGGGCAGCCGAACCGGCAGGAATTTGCGGACACCCAGGAACTTTTCCAGGTTGGAACCGGTGACTGTGATCCGCTTGGGACTTTCCTGCTGCAGAAGCTCCATTGCAGTTTTGCGGCAGATTTCTGCAAAGCACCGCTCCAGCTTCCGGACACCGGACTCTCTGGTATAGCAGGTAATGATCTCCCGGATGGCATCGTCCGTGATGCGCAGCTGCGCCTTCTTAATGCCGTGCTTTTCCAGCTGCTTAGGGATCAGATGATTCTTTGCGATCATCAGCTTTTCTTCATCCGTGTAGGAGCCCAGCTCAATGACCTCCATGCGGTCAAGAAGGGGTCTCGGAACTGTATCCAGGGTATTGGCGGTGGTAAGGAACATCACATCGGACAGATCGTAGGGAATCTCCAGGAAATGATCCCGGTAGGTTCCATTCTGCTCCCCATCCAGCACTTCCAGCAGCGCAGCTGCCGGGTCACCCCGGTGGTCAGAACCCATCTTATCGATCTCATCCAGGAGCATCAGCGGATTGGAGGAGCCCACCTGGATCAGACCGGAAATAATCCGGCCGGGCATGGCACCCACATAAGTCTTCCGGTGACCCCGGATGTCTGCCTCATCCCGGACGCCGCCCAGGCTGATCCGGGTCATTTTCCGGTTCAGCGCCCGGCTGATGGAATAGGCTATCGACGTCTTACCAACGCCGGGAGGGCCCACCAGACAGATGATCTGGGGGGGCATATCGGGGGCGATCTGACGGACCGCAATGGTTTCCAGGATCCGTTCCTTGACCTTCTGGAGGCCAAAGTGGTCGTGGTCCAGGATCTTCCGGGCTGCGGCCACATCAATGCGCTCCTTTGTTCTGGTGTTCCAGGGAAGCTCCAGAACGGTGTCCAGATAGTTGCGCAGCACCGCTGCCTCCTGGGAGCCGAAGGGCTGCTTTTTCAGCCGGTTCAGGTCCTTCAGCAGCTTCTTCTCGGATTCTTCATCCAGGTGGAGCTTCAGAATGTTCCGCTCATAATTGGCAAATTCAGACTCATCGTCACCCTCGCCCAGCTCGTCCTTCAGAACGCGGATCTGTTCCCGCAGGTAGTAATCCTTCTGATTCTGATCAATGTTTGCCTTGGTCTTTTCCTGGATCTGGGATTCCAGTCGGAGCATTTCGATTTCCCGGCGCAGCAGCTTTACTGCCATTTCCAGCCGTTTGACCGGATTCAGCTGGCACAGAAGCTTCGCCTTATCCTGGATGTCGATGCCGGAATTCTGGGCAATGGAGTCAGCAATGAAACCGGTGCTGTTGGTGCCCATCATCCGAAGCTGGACTGCCTGGGCAGGATGCTCCAGAAGCTCCGAGTATACGGCGTAGAGGCCGTTTGCCTCTCTTCTGAGGGCATGGGCCCGGGTGGAATCGGCAACTTCCGTCTCGGGGACGGCCCGGATATAGGCCAGCATAAATGGATCGTTCTGAATCACATCTTTGATCTGGGCGCGGCACAGGCCGGTTACCAGAACTCGCAGATTCTCACCCTGGGATTTCAGAACCTGCTTGATTTTGCCCACCACTCCGATTGGGTACAGATCGGTGTAACCGGGGTCGCTGTTGACAATATCCTTCTGGGGAACCAGAAAGATATGCTGATCCTTTTTCATGGCATCTTCCAATGCCTTGATGGATTTGGGACGGCCCACATCAAAGTGGATCGTCTGATCGGGAAAAACCGCCAGGCCCCGAAGGGCAAGCACAGGCATTTTTCCGGAAGTCAGTTGTTCACTCAAGGGATTCTCCCTCCTTATAGGAAAAAGGGGGTAGCATACTACCCCCTTGCATGGTTATCTTCTGGAGCCCAGTTTTTCTCTGGGTCTTGCGACATCGCGCACGATGTCCGGGTCACCGCCCTCCACACATTCCGGGGTGATGATGACTTTGCGGATGGAAAGGTCAGAGGGAATCCGGTACATGATTTTCGTCATGATCTTCTCCATAATGGCCCGAAGACCTCTTGCGCCGATCTGACGGTCCACAGCCTTCTGGGCAATGGCTTCCATGGCATCCTTGCGGATCTCCAGGTCCACATGGTCCAGCTCCAGCAGCTTTCTGTACTGCTTGGCCAGGGCGTTCTTGGGTTCCACCAGAATCCGAACCAGATCATCCTTGCCAAGGCTCTGCAGGCAGGTGATCACCGGCATGCGGCCCACCAGCTCCGGAATAATACCGAACTTCAGCAGATCATCCGGTTCCGCCATGGCAAGCAGCTTGCCCACATCCCGCTTCTGCTTGCTGCGCACCGGAGCATCGAAGCCCATGGGTGCTTTGTCGATGCGCTTTTCCACGATCTTATCCAGGCCGTCGAAGGCGCCGCCGCAGATAAAGAGGATGTTGGTGGTGTCGATGGGGATCATTTCCTGCTGGGGGTGCTTGCGGCCACCCTGGGGCGGCACGCTGGCAACGGTACCTTCCAGGATCTTCAGCAGGGCCTGCTGAACACCTTCGCCGGAAACATCCCGGGTAATGGAGGTATTCTCGCTCTTTCGGGCGATCTTATCCATCTCGTCAATGTAGATGATGCCCCTCTCCGCCAGCGCCACGTCAAACTCCGCTGCCTGCAAAAGCCGCAGCAGGATGTTCTCCACATCGTCACCCACATAACCGGCTTCGGTCAGAGTGGTGGCATCGGCGATGGCAAAGGGAACATTCAGAATTTTGGCCAGGGTCTGGGCAAAGAGGGTCTTGCCGCAGCCCGTGGGGCCGATGAGCAGAATATTGCTCTTCTGCAGTTCTACATCGGAATCAGAGCCGTAGTAGATCCGCTTATAGTGATTGTAAACCGCAACAGACAGGGCGATTTTGGCATCTTCCTGGCCCACAATGTACTGGTCCATGAAGGCCTTGATCTCCATGGGGGTGGGCAGGCTCTCCGGTGCGCGGAAATTACCGTCTTCATCGTACTGGATTTCGTCACGCAGCAGCTCGCTGCATGCCTGCACGCACTCATTGCAGATATAGACACCGGGTCCTGCAACCAGCCGGCCAGCCTGATTTTCCCGTCTGCCGCAGAAGCTGCAGCGAATCGGCTGCTCGTCTTTTCTGGACATGTAGCTTCTACTGCCTTTCTGAGTTAGTGGTGATCCAGAACCCGGTCCACCAGACCAAATTCCAGAGCTTCCTGGGAGGACATGAAGTTATCCCGCTCACAGGCAGCGGTGACTTCTTCCACGCTGCGGCCGGTATTTTCGGCCATGATCCGGTTCATCCGCTCCTTGATGATCTGCAGACGCTTCATGTGAATGGCCATATCCGTGATCTGACCCTGAGTACCGGCAGAGGGCTGATGGATCATAATCTCGGCATTGGGCAGTGCCATACGCTTGCCCTTGGTACCTGCGCTCAGCAGGAAGGCACCCATGGAGGCAGCCATACCCACGCAGATGGTGGCCACATCGCACTTGATATACTTCATGGTGTCATAGATGGCCATGCCTGCGGTAACGGAGCCGCCGGGGCTGTTGATGTAGAACTGGATGTCCTTATCGGGGTCCTGGGCTTCCAGATACAGCAGCTGTGCAACGATCAGAGAAGCGGTGGTATCGTTGACCTCTTCGGACAGGAAAATAATGCGGTCATTGAGCAGACGGGAGAAAATATCAAAGCTGCGCTCACCGCGGCTGGTCTGTTCAACAACATAGGGAATAAAACTCATGGTGATGTTCTCCTTTCAAGGGAAAATAAGGCTTGAAACATTCTAACCATTCCAGAGGAAACTTATTCCTCCACCGTGAGAGTATGGCGCGGTATCGCAGAGGGACTCCCTCTGCGATACCGGATGTATACAATATTTTAATTACTCAGCCTTGGGAGCAACTGCAACAGCGGAGTCGACAATCAGCTTCACAGCCTTGCGGTTTTCCAGAGTAGCCTTCAGCTCGTCGGCTGCGACCATCTCCTTGACCTTCTCAACTTCCAGCTCGTACTGCTTTGCCAGAGCCTCGAATTCAGCCTCCATGTCCTCGTCGGAAACGGTGATGCCCTCGGTCTCGATGATCTTGGTCAGGGTGACGTTGATCTTGGCCTGCTTCTCAGCGGTGGGACGGAAAGCATTGCGCATGGTGTTGACATCGCCGCCCATCATCTTGGCATACTGATCCATGGAGTAGCCGCTCATCTGCAGCTGATATGCGAAGCGCTCCATCTGGTTGTCCAGCTCGGACTCGATCAGTGCAGCGGGCATCTCGACGGTGGTCAGCTCGGCAGCCTTCTCAACGCAGGCATTCTCGAAAGCGGAAGCAGCGTTCTTCTCAGCATTCTCCAGAGCCTTTGCACGGATGTCAGCCTTCAGCTCCTCCAGAGTCTCGAACTCGGAAACGTCCTTGGCAAACTCATCGTCCAGAGCGGGAACATTGGTCACGGTGACCTTGTTCAGCTTGACGTGGAACACAACAGCCTTGCCGGCCAGATCAGCATGGTAATCTTCGGGGAAGGTAATGTCGATGTCCTTCTCTTCGCCGGCGGTCATGCCAACGATCTGCTCCTCAAAGCCGGGAACGAAGGAGCCGGAGCCCAGCTTCAGGTCGAAGTTCTCGCCCTTGCCGCCCTCGAAAGCGACGCCATTATCAAAGCCCTCGAAGTCGATGTTGGCGGTGTCGCCCATCTCGGCAGCCTTCTCAACTTCCTCAGTGGAAGCAACGTTCTGAGCCATACGGTCCAGCTCAGCCTGAACCTGTGCATCGGAAACCTCAACGGCAGCCTTCTCAACTTCCAGACCCTTGTACTGGCCCAGAGTGACCTCGGGGTAGACATCGGTGGTCAGAACCAGAGTAACAGTGTTGTCTTCAGCAATCTGCATGTCGGTCAGGCTGGGACGGCCGATGGCCTTGATGTCCTGATCCAGAACAGCAGCCTTGTAAACCTCGGGGAAGATCTCTTCCAGGCCGTCTTCGTAGAAAACATGAGCGCCGTACATAGCCTCGATCATCTTCCGGGGAGCCTTGCCCTTGCGGAAACCGGGGATGGCGATCATCTTGCGCTGCTTCAGGTATGCGGCATTGACGCCCTTCTCCATCAGCTCCTTGTCGATCTCGACAGTGATGGTGGCCTGATTGCCGTTCTTTTCAATGTTCTTCACATTCATGGTTAATTATCCTCCTAAAGTGTGGTTCACACAGTGAAACCATTCTATATAAATTCAGCCGTAATATTCTATCAAAGAAAGTGACGGTTGTCCACTCTTTTTTCGAAAAAACTTTAGAAAATTACTTTGTAAGGCTTAAAATTCAGGTAGTCTGCGGCTACCAGCCGGTATTCCACGCCATCCCAAAGACCTTCCAGGGCAAGCCGGTGGCTGCCGCCGTGAAGATGCCCGTAAAAGCAGCGGCGAACCTCATACTTTTCCAGAAGTTCCAGAATCTCCCGGCATTCATAGCCCTTGTACTTCGGCGGATAGTGAAGAAAAACCAGCTTCTGTTTCTCCCCTGCCGCCTTCAGCGATGCCTCCAGCCGGCACAGTTCCCGTCTGAAAACCTTCTCATCGTGGGCGCCGCTGCGCTCTTCCTCAAAGAACCAGCCCCGGGTGCCGCAGATGGCCCAGTCATCGTATTCAAAGCAGTTGTTGTTGAGAATCTCCATATCAGTAAAGCCGTTGGCTTCACAGAATTTCCGGAACTTTGCCGCAGTGCTCCACCAGTAATCGTGATTGCCCTTGAGCAGGATCTTCCTCCCGGGAATTTCATTGATCCAGGCAAAATCCGCCGCAGATTCCTCCAGGGACAATGCCCAGCTCAGATCGCCCAGCAGGACGGTGGTATCCTTTTCCGTAATGACGGACATTCCCTCTTTTAATTTTTCCATATATCCGGTCCAGTTGCCGCCGAATATATCCATCGGCTTGGGCGCACCCAGGCACAGGTGCAGATCGCCGATTGCATACAGAGCCATGGGCTCACCTCAATTCTATTTCATCCGTTTTTTCAGTTCCCAGGGACTCAACCCCAGACAACGGGCCAAAAAGTCGATGCTGTAACCGGGACTTTCCTCGGAAATAATCAGTACCCGTCTACCCTCTCCGGTGACACTGCGGTAATCCAGAATGCCGCTGTAGCAAAGGGCAGTATAGGGGTCCGGCAGATACCGGCAGTTCTGATAAAGATTTGTTACTGCAGATTCCAGACGGCGCAGGCCCGTAACCGGTGCGTACATACCTTTTCGCAACAGATTCTGCTGTTCCGGCTCCAGATAGAAGGTACCGCCATTTTGGCAGACTTCACGGAAGCTGACTGCATACTTGGGACCGAGAGTCCCGTAAATCAGCCGTTCCAGATCCCGGGGAGCAACATGGTCACACGCGGGGGTATCCGTATGCAGCGCAGCTGCATCCGTGCGGATCTCGCCCTTGTGCAGCAGCCGCCAGGTGCCATTGTTATCATTGCAGCAGCACAGGATGTTGGCAATGGGAAGTCCCATCTCCCGGGCATACCAGGCTGCCATGGGACCGGAAAAATCGCCGTTGGGAACAGCCACATCCATGGGCATTTCTGCGCCGTCCCGGATCAGTTCTCCAAAAATGCCGAAAAGAACCGCAATTCTGGATGCAACCATCAGCCAGTCCGAAGGAACCGGACTGATCTGATCGGAGTGCAGAATTGCTTTTTCAATTCCCCGGGCCAGACGGGAATACCGCCAGCTGGGATTGTGCCAGGTCTCGGCCACCGCTTCCCTGCCGGTAAGCTGGACAAGCTTCACAGGGTAACGGCCGATGGCAAACTCCACAGACCAGCTGTCCAGCCTGGTGCCGAAGAAGAGGTTGATCACCTCAGCCACATTCTGGGAAAAGGACTTCTGCCCCAGCGCTTTGATCTGGCTGTTATCAAACCGGGGCAGTCTCATGGGCACATAGAAGCCTCCGTCCGGGCTGCGGTCCTCCCGCAGTGCCCTGGCGGCGGTATAGGTATCGGTTTTGCTTCCGGTGGTCAGATAGAGCACTTATCGATCACTCCCAGTGCATTATTCCAGAAAATATTCTGAACGGTTCTTTCATCCAGGCCCCGCTCCAGCAGCTTCTGTGCCAGCTTCGGATAGTCCTGCACGCCGTCAAAACCTGCCGGTGTTTCGGAAATGCCGTCCAGGTCGCCGCCCAGAGCCACGTGGGTACCGTCGGGATCCAGCTCCAGGAAATGAAGGATATGGTCACAGCACATGTTAAGATCCGGATTCTCTCCCACAAAGGGCGGACACATATTGAAGCCGGCCACGCCGCCGGTGGCGCAGATGGCTTTGAACATATCATCCGTCAGATTCCGGGCCACATCGCAAACGGAGCGGCTGTTGGAATGGGAAGCAATCACCGGCTTCTCGGTGATGTCCATGATCTGCCAGAAGGCTTCGTCGGAAATATGGCTTACATCCACCAGAATTCCCAGCCGCTGGCATTCCTTCACATAGGCTCTTCCCTGCTTGGTCAGTCCGCCGCCGGTCTGCTGGGAGCCGGTAAGGCAGTTCTGTTCATTCCAGCCCAGGGTGGAAATCCGGAAACCCAGATTGTGGAGCTTCTGAAGTTTTCCGGGATCAAAACCGATATTGGCAGGTCCCTCAATCGTGAAAATGGCAGACATCAGACCTTCCGCCAGATTCTTCCGGACATCGTCGCCGGTTCTTGCCTGCCGGATCAGATCCTTATTCTTATCCAGCGCATCCTGCAGCAGGCTCACCTGCCGCCAGAAGATTTCTTCAATCTTAATGCCCTTGGGCAGGGGCAGTCCGGTGGTGGACCAGAAGCCAAAGCACTGGGCATAGCCGGGCAATGTCTTTGCCCGCTCCAGGTCGATGTGCAGCTGATTGCTGCGCAGACTGGTGCTGCCCTTCAGATCCCGGCCCAGAAGCTCGGTAACAGTATCACAATGCAGGTCAAATACAGGAAAATTCATTGAAATGCATCCTCCATATGATGGATTTGTGGTTTCCGGGTGGCAGTACCCTCCGGAGCGTAGATTTCGACCACATCAAACCGTGGCTGAAGATTCGTGGGATTCTGACTTAGGTACATGGAGGCGGTGATGCGGATCTTATCCTGCTTCCGCCGGTCCACATACTCCATCGCCTTTGCAAAGTCCCCGGTCTTTCGCAGTTTAACCTCCACAAAAACCAGAAATTTCTTATTTTTTACAATCAGATCGATCTCGCCGAACCGGCTGCGGTAGCCGGCGGCCAGGATCTCATAATGCTTCTTTCTCAAATATTCTGCGGCCAGAGCTTCCCCCCAGACACCCAGAAGGTTACTTTTCCCCATAGAATTTCTTCAGAAAACTCATTCTGTGGATCGGACTGTGGCCGTGGGCGCGCAAAGCCTCATAATGGGCCTTGGTGCCGTAGCCTTTATGTACCTCGAAGCCATACTCCGGGTACTTTTCAGCCATTTCCAGCATAATATCGTCCCGGCTGACCTTCGCCAGAACGGAAGCCGCCGCGATGCTGGCGCTAAGGCTGTCGCCCTTGATGACAGTCCGCACGGGGATTCCAAAATCTTTGGCCCGGTTGCCGTCAATGATGGCAAAATCCGCCTTGCCTTCCAGCTGCTGCAATGCCCGCTCCATGGCAAGGTAGGTTGCCTGCAGGATATTGATCTCATCGATTTCCTCATGGCTTGCAAATCCGATGCCGTAGGCAATGGCCTGCTCCTTGATAATTGGAAACAGCTCCCGGCGCTTCTTGTCAGTAAGCTTCTTGGAATCGTTCAGACCTGGTAGCTCCAAACCCCTGGGCAGAATGACCGCCGCTGCGCAGACAGGGCCTGCCAGAGGTCCGCGGCCTGCTTCGTCCACACCGCAGATTGCTTTGTAGCCCTCTGAATAAAGGGAATTCTCAATTTCCCACAGATTGATTGCACTCATAATCAGCTCTCCTCCGGCATTTCAAGGGTAAATTTACCCAGTTTGCCGCTGCGGAATTCATCCAGCAGCACTTTTGCCATCCGCTCGGTGTTCACTTCCGCCCTTGCCATCAGGAAACCGCGGGCTCTGCCAGCCATCTCCAGCAGCTGCCAGCCGGGGGTACCCTCGGGCGCTTCCACCTTGTAGCGCTCCAGCAATGTCTGGGGATAGAATTTATGCAGCAGCTCCATCAGACGGCAGGCAAGTTCTTCAATATCGATAATGCCTTCCTTGACGGCACCGGTGTAAGCAAGCATCATGCCCACTTCCGGATCTTCAAACTTGGGCCACAGAATACCGGGCGTATCCATCAGCTGCAGTCCTGCATCCACCGTCACCCACTGCTTGCCCCGGGTCACACCGGGCCGGTTCTCTGCCTTGGCGCCCTTTCGGCCGGAAACCTGGTTGATCAGAGTAGATTTTCCCACATTGGGGATACCCACCACCATCAGCCGCACAGGCCGGTTCATGCCCCGGGCCTGGTCCCGCTCAATCTTTTCCTTGCAGGCGGAGCGGACCGCGGGATTGAACTCTGCGATGCCCTTGCGGCTCTTGCAGTCGGTGCAGACAACGGTATAGCCCTTACTCTTGTAGTGGGCCGTCCATTTCTTGGTCGCATTGGGGTCTGCAAGATCGATTCGGTTCAGCACAATGACTCTGGGCTTGCTGCCGCAGATGCTGTCGATATCCGGGTTCCGGCTGGAAACAGGAATCCGGGCATCCACGATCTCGCAAACAGCATCCACCTGCTTCAGATCTGC
The DNA here is from genome assembly GCA_015068305.1 of Oscillospiraceae bacterium. Lineage (GTDB taxonomy): Bacteria > Bacillota > Clostridia > Oscillospirales > Oscillospiraceae > Faecousia. The sequence continues at coordinate 25,082 of SVKV01000010.1, read as the reverse complement.
TTCGATCTGTCTCCGGGTTTTTGTCATGTGGCCCGGATACCACTGAATATTCATTTTCTCGTCCATCAGTTCACCGCTCCAATTCTGTCAAAATCGCGGACATTCGTGTCCTCATGGGCACCGGGATAGAACAGGAACAGCGCCTTGCCCATAATCTCCCGCTTATCGATCTGGCCTATCGTAGGATGCCGGCTGTCCTTGGACGCATTGCGGTTATCGCCCATGGCAAAAACGCAGCCCTCTTCCACAATCAGTGGGAAATCCATACCCTCTTCCACATTAGTGCGGGTAAATGCGTAGTCCTCCCGGAGGGGCGTCCCATCCACAAACACAACTCCGGAAACGAAATCGATATCCACCGTCTGTCCTTCCGTGGCGATCACGCGCTTGATGATCGGTTCACCGCTATTGAAGGTATCCTTACTGGCCACGATGATGTCACCGTACTCCGGTTCCCGGTAAAAGGTGTTGCTCAGCACCAGCAGCCAATCTCCGTCCCAGAGGGTCGAATACATGGAATCGCCGGAAACAATAACCAGGCGGAATACCAGCAAAAAGGCAATCATGATACCAGCCAGCATATAAATCAGGTCATGCAGATACAGCAGAATGCTCTTCTGCCAGGATTCTTTCTTCTCCTCCGGCCGGGAATTTTCCCGGATATGATCGTCAGCTGTCACTTCCGTGACCTCCTTCATACCAAATTGAGATTCTTATTTGAAATCATAACATTTTTATTATACACAAAAGTTACCGATCTGAAAAGACTGTATTTCCGGTTTTTGTCGGAGATAAAAAAAGATTAATGGAAACACAAGCCAAAAGCAAAAAACCGGATGCATATAAAAAAAGAGGGCCGCAGCCCTCTTTTTTTATTGAGTTCAGAATTAGACTCTCTCCTTGACCTTTGCAGCCTTGCCGAAGCGGTCGCGCAGGTAGTACAGCTTTGCACGGCGGACCTTGCCCTTACGGACGGTCTCGATCATTGCAACGTTGGGAGAATGCAGGGGGAAAACCTTCTCGCAGCCGACGCCGTAGGAAATGCGGCGAACAGTAATGGTCTCAGCGATGCCGCCGCCCTTGCGAGCGATGACGGTGCCTTCGAAAACCTGGATACGCTCACGAGAGCCTTCCTTGATGCGAACATGAACACGAACGGTGTCGCCGACCTTAGCTTCGGGCAGCTCTTCCTTCATGTACTGGCTGTTCAGTGCCTTTAACAGATCCATTTCTTTGTCCTCCTTAAAATATTAGGCGTTCATGCGCAAGATTCATCTTCGCAGAGGACTCACCTTGATTTCAGACCGATTTAGTATAGCATGTGTTTCTATAAAAATCAAGCATTATTTACAAATTTATTTCACTTTTTTCTGTGATTTTTCCCGGTAAATTTATGTGTCTGAGGTGGAAACCGCATATCGGGATTCGTTTGCTCTTACCTGAGTGTCGAGATTCGGTTACTCTTACCCGAGTGTCGAGATTCGTTACATTTTTCTTTCCGTATGGAAAGAAAAATTATGGTGTTGCCGCCATCGAGCTGGCGGCAAGCAAGTGTCCACCGAACACTTGCAGTTAGTATTTCGAATCTCTCATCTGAAATAAATAATGGGAAACTACATAAGTAGTTTCCCATTATTTGGTCCGAGTGTCGAGATTCGAACTCGAGGCCTCTTGAACCCCATTCAAGCGCGATACCAAACTTCGCCACACCCGGAACTATGCCTGCAATCTGTCGACTGCCAAAGTATACTAGCACATCCCGACAAAAAATGCAAGCATTATTTTCTGAATCTGCGAAAAATTATTCGCCGATGTTCTGCTTGATCACCTTGCCCAGATTCCAGAGCCGGACAACACCCTGGACTGCTTCTGCCTTCTGGGCCTCGTTCTCATATTCCAGATACACCGTATGGGAGCCGCAGTCGGCGCACTCCACCTGAACATTCCAGCCGCCTTCGTGGACAATCAGACCGTTTCCGCGGCAGCAGGGGCACTCTTCCAGAATGATATTCTTTTCATCCATAATTGACACTCCTTATCTGAAGACGTTTCCGTCTGCATCATAAATTTCAATTCGCTCGTTCTTTACAAAATCCGGTTTCAGCTCCGGCAAATGACGTACCACAGCACCGTGAAGCTGCATGGGATTTAAGGTAGGATTCTGGCAGCAGACCCGGGCCTTCAGCTGCAGCGTATTGGCATCGGTCTGAACAATTTCCAGAGACTTGATCATGGGAATGATATTCTGGTCCTGGATGCCGTTTGATTTGGTCTTCTTCTCAACCGGAACTTCCTCCCGGGCAAACAGCTCCTCCAGTTTTAAAACTGCATTCTCCGGCACTCCCCTGTCATATTCCATGGTAACCACCGTATCCAGCAGGGCAAGATGCTTGATCTTCTGCATATTGTCATATACCTTGATCACCCGGATGCCGGGTACCAGATAGTCATTGAGCTTGCCCCGGACGATCCGGTTGGCAACCTTATCTCCGTCCAGTTCAAAATCCAGCAGCTCGCAGCTGCTCTCCACGCCCACGCTCAGCGGCAGCGCGATGGAAACGGAGGGTCTGGGATTGAAGCCCTGGGTATGGGTCAGAGGCAATCCTGCCCGCTTGAAGGCCCGCTGAAACAACCGCATCAGATCCAGGTGGGAAATCCAGACCGCGTTGCCTTTCTTTTCAAAGAGGATTCTAGGCATCGCACTCCACCTCCTTCAGTAAGCAGTTTGCACCGCAGCCGGCACAGCCTTCCCGGCAGTCGGGGGTAACCTTTGCTTCGTAGGCACGGTTCCGCTCCCGGAGCAGGAATCCCTTGCGGACACCCACATCGATAGTATCCCAGGGAAGAACCTCCGCTTCGCCGTAACCTCTGGTGGTGTAGAACTCCGGATCGATACCGCATTCGTTCAGCGCATCAAACCAATAAGAGTAGTTGAAATACTCATCCCATCCGTCCAGCTTGGCACCTCTGGCAACGGCAGCCTCGATCACAGGGCCCAGTCTCCGGTCGCCCCGGGCGAACACAGCCTCCAGGCGGCTCAAGTCCGGTGCGTGATAATTATATTCAATGGACTTGGAATAGAAATGACTCTTCAGCAGCCGGCACCGGCGCAGGTACTCCTCCGGTGTGATCTGCTTTTCCCACTGGAATGGCGTATGGGGCTTGGGCACAAAATAGGCCGTTGCCACGTGGACCCGGAGGCCCCGCTTCTTGTTGGTGGCATGTTCTTTCCAGGCCTGGATCACCTTGTAAACCAGTTCTGCAATTCCCAGCACATCCTCGTCTGTTTCCGTAGGCAGACCCAGCATGAAATAAAGCTTGACGTTATTCCAGCCGCCCTCAAAGGCCTGGGCGCAGGTGTTCAGAATTTCATCCTCGGTCAGATTCTTGTTAATTACATCCCGCAGACGCTGGGTGCCGGCCTCCGGCGCAAAGGTCAGACCGCTCTTTCGGACAGTCTGAAGCTTTTCCATCAGTTCCCGGGAGAAATTATCAGCCCGCAGGGATGGAACAGACAGATTGATCTTATGGGCCTCGCAGTAAGGAATCAGCTCATCGGTCAGCTCCTTAAGACCCCGGTAATCGGAGGTAGAAAGGCTGGACAGGGTGATCTCATTATGCCCGGAATCCTCCATGGTCTCCACTGCCTGGCGGTAAAGAACTTCCGGACTCTTTTTACGGACTGGGCGGCAGGAAAAACCTGCCTGGCAGAACCGGCAGCCCCGGATGCAGCCCCGGAATACCTCCAGATTGGCCCGGTCATGGACAATTTCTGTGGAAGGCACGATCATCTTGACAGGCCAGTAGGCCTCATCCAGATTTTCAATGATCCGCTTTGTGATCTTTTCCGGCGCTCCATTCAGCGGGACAATGGCCTTTAGTGTACCGTCCTCGTTGTATTCATGCCGGTAGAAAGAAGGAACATACACGCCGGGGATTTTGGCCACTTCCTGCAGGAACTGTTCCTTGGACCAGTTCTCTGACTTCGCCCGGTCATAGAGGGCCACAATTTCAACCGTGCTCTCCTCACCTTCCCCCAGGGAGAAAAAGTCAAAGAAGTCAGCCAGAGGCTCCGGATTGAAGGTACAGACACCGCCGGCAAAGACAATGCCCTTCAAACCCTGACGGTCTTTGGCATGGAGAGGAATTCCAGCCAGGTTCATCATATTCAGCACATTGGAATACGCCATCTCATAGCCGATGGTGAAGGCCACCATATCAAAGTCCTTTACAGGAGACTGGCTTTCCAGTGCCCAAAGAGGCAGATTATGGGCACGCATTGCCGCATCCATATCGCCCCAGGGGGCAAATACCCGCTCGCACCAGACGCCGTCCATCTCATTCATAACGCCGTAGAGGATCCGCATACCCAGATTGGACATACCGATCTCATATGTATCCGGGAAGCAGAATGCCACCCGAACCCGGACATCTTCCAAATTCTTTTTAATTTCGTTAAACTCACCGCCGGTATACCGGGCAGGCTTCTGCACCGTAGGCAGGATTCTCTGAATCAGTTCCGTCATAGTTTTCCCTCATTTGTAAGAATCAGAACTATTGTACCCGTTCATCACCGTCTTTGCAAGGATTATTTCTGACGGGACCGATTATCTGCCTCCGGAATCCGAAAAACACACATTCCAAAATGCCCGGAGGATCCTTCCTCCATCCAAAGGAAATACCGGAAGAAGATTGAACATACCCTGGATCAATCCGAACAGCGCCAGAACCGGGAAACAGCGCAAAAACAGCAGCAACGAAAGACTTGCCAGCGGACCGGCTGCTGCGCACAGCAATTCCTGCACCGGCAGCATGGGCCCAGTCATAATTCTGGCTCCCCCTGCTCCAAGTCGGATGCTGTCTACCGGTATTTTAAAGAAATGAAGCACCATCAAATGCGCCCCCTCATGAAGCCACGCAGCAAAGACAGCCGCTGCCAGAATTCTAAGCGGCAAAATCAGAACAGCCGCTGCTGCCATAATATAGAACCCGGGGCTTACCTCAAGGATTCTTCTCATTTTCCATCAGACAGAGGCAGAATGCCGTCATCGCATCCGAAAGGGGCACCCCTTCTCGCAGATCAGTCAAGAGTGTTTCCGCGGCTGTCTGCACAGGAGATAGTGCTTCCGGTATCAGAACCCGCTGCAGCTTAACAGCACCCTCCGGCCAGAAGCATTTCACGCCCAAAGAAAATACAAGCATCCACGCACAAATCAAGGACTGTAGTCTGAGTGCCGATGGTTTTGTGTTTCGGCTACCCTTTTGCGCCTGTCCGTATACAATCCGATAACCCATTTCATCACCCGTACATCATATGGGTGCCTCCCACAGCATATGCTGATTCGAAAATGAGCTGCGGTACTTGACAAAGAAGACAAATCTCATTATAATGGTTTGGTCTATCGGGGTATGGCGAAGTTTGGTATCGCGCTTGGTTCGGGTCCAAGAGGCCTCGGGTTCGAATCCCGATACTCCGACCAAATAAGAAAGTCCACCCATTGGGTGGGCTTTCTTATTTGGGAGGGCTGAGGGATTCGAAAGGCCGTTAAGAAAACATGCCGGTGGCATGTTTTTAGGCCGTGGGAGAATCCCTTGATTGATAGACGCATCCAGTATGGATGTGGATATCAATCAAGTATGTTCGTTTCTCGAAATCCTATAATTACGCTCCAACCAAGATCCCGGACCGCCGGCTTTCTCTCCCCAATTCATCCCAATGGGATGAAGAAATATATTGCATTTTCCGCAAAATATGTTAGATTTATTTCATCTCTATATTTGCGAGGTTCCCCAATGAAGATTAAGTTCAGTTTTAAAGAATTCTTAATTCTCACCGTAAGCTCCGCCATCGTTGCCGTGGCAGTCTATTTCTTCATGCTGCCCAGCAAGGTCACCGTCGGCAGTGCTTCCGCCCTTGCACTGGTGATCAGCAACTTTATTCCCCTGCCGGTGTCTGTCATCACATTTTTGATGAATGCCTTCCTTCTGATCATCGCCTATCTGCTGATCGGACCGGAATTCGGCATTAAGACCATTTACACCTCCCTGGTCATGCCTTGCTTCATGGGCCTCTATGAAATCCTTTTCCCCAATTTTCAGTCCATCACCCAGGATCCCCTGCTGGATGTTATCTGCTACATTCTGGTTGTTGGCATCGGCATCGCCATGCTGTTTTCCTGCAATGCCTCCTCCGGCGGTCTGGATATCGTGGCAAAGCTGATGAACAAGTTTCTCGGCATGGATGTGGGAAAAGCCATGTCCCTGTCCGGTATGCTGGTTGCTCTGTCCTCTGCTCTGTGCTATGATACCAAGACCGTGGTCCTCAGTGTCCTGGGCACCTATTTCGGCGGCATCATTGTGGACTATTTCATTTTCGGTCTGAATATCAAGCGGAGAGTCTGCATCATTTCTCCGAAATTTGACGAGATTCTTTCCTATATTCTCCATGATCTTCACAGCGGTGCCACCATCTACGAAGGTACGGGTGCCTACAACAACCAGGTCCGCAGAGAAATCATCACCATTGTGGATAAACAGGAGTACCGCCGTCTGATGGATTACGTAAAATCCATTGATCCCAGTGCGTTTATCACCGTCTATTCCGTCCAGGAGATCAGCTACATCCCCAAAAAGTAAAATGATGAGGACTGTTAAAAACAGTCCTCATTTTTTATGTTCTGTAGAAGCTGTTGCCGCCGATGAATTCCCGGACCAGGCTGGTAGGTGGGATCTCATCATCCACATCCGCCTCAACCACATAGTTCAGAATCTTCACGATATTCTGAACCTCATCGTAGCATTCATCCTCCGGTTCAATGGCTGTCAGCAGCGGGAAAATATGCTTTTTCAGCACTGCCAGCTCGTAGAGCGTAGAACTGTTAAAGATCACATCCGCATTCTCCTGGTATGGGAAAATCCACCGGTGTTCTCCCCGTCTGACGCTGTCCCACATGGACAGGGTATGCTGTACGGAAGAGCCCCGGGTCTCATAGTCCCGCACCGTCCGGCGCAGAAGCCGCAGGTAACTGGTGGGGATCCGGTTGTGATTATCCAGATTCAGCGGAAGCAAGGGGCTGATGTAAAGCCGGAAGATCAGATGTGGCTCCACATGCGCCGGAAGCATCGCAGGATTCAAACCATGGAGTCCTTCCACAATGATGACCGAATCCGGGTGGAGCCTCAGCTTGTGACCGCGCCATTCCCGGCGGCCGGTCTTGAAATTGAAGCTGGGCAGTTCCACTTCCTCACCCAGAAGCAGTTTCGCCATATCGGAGCGGAACAGGTCCACATCCAGCGTGTTGATATGCTCCAGATCCAGCTTTCCGTCGGGACCCGGCGCAATTTTGTCCCGGTCAATGTAATAGTCATCCAGGCTCATGAGGATAGGCTTTTTGCCATGGACCCGGAGCTGGATGGCCAATCGGTTGGCAGAGGTGGTCTTTCCGGAGGAACTGGGGCCCGCCAGCATCACAGCCCTGGCACCCCGCTGGCAGATCATATCTGCAATCTGGGAGTAACGCTTTTCATGAAGCGCTTCATTGACCCGGATCAGCTCCCGAATCCGGCCGGAGGTGGTCAGTTCATTCAAATCTGCCACCGTTTCGCACTCCATCAGTTCTCCCCACCGTTCACCTTCAGAAAACACACGGAAGAAGTTCGGAGATTCCAAAAATCTTGCAACACGGTCCGGATTCAGATTATCAGGATACACGAAGAGAAAACCGCCCTCGGCAGGCCGGATGTCCCAGACCGTCAGATAGCCGGTGGAGGGCATCATCTCTCCATAATAGTAATCGGCAAAGTCCCCGTAAGCATATTCATCGAAATAGTCAAAGCTCCGCCAGGAAAGAAGCCGGGCCTTATCCGGCTGACCGTCGCAGCGGTAATTTGCGATTGCCTCCTGCAGCGGCACACGGCGGCGCAGCAGCGGAATATCCTGGGCAACCAGAGATGTAATCCGTTCTTTTAAAAGGTCCACCGAGAAGTCTGCAACCCCCGAGACCTGCAGATAGACACTGGAGCCGACGGTGCAATTCATTTTTGTCACCGCATCGGGCCACAGCTGCCGCATAGCCAGAAAGATCACAAACTGGGCAGTGCGGATATAGGCCTCCCTGCCCGGAGCATCCTCATAGCGCAGCAGCCGGACTTCGCCGCCGGAGGCAGCCATCGCCCGGCGGATGGACGGTCTGTCCTGGTGATCTTCCTGCTGCCGGACCGGCACATAGTTCAGCGTAAACACTTCGCCGGCAATCTTGGCAGCCAGGGGCCGACGGGACAGCTCCGGGCAATCCAGTCCAAGCAGACGTAACAGATCCAAAAGTGTCGCACCCTGGGATGCGATGATTTCATTTCCGTCAATTCGCAGCTTCATAGGCTTCCTCCTTCACATTTTTGCACAAGCAGTTTCGGATATTTTATCATAAATTTGTATATGATGCAATATAAAAATGGAGCCCCCAAAAAGGAAGCTCCATCATTATATGCAGTTACAGAATCACTTTGACCCTTTCGCCGGAAGAAGATTCCACATCCACCAGTTCCCAGGACCCGTGCTTTTTCTTAATGCGGCGAAACTCCGCAAAAAGCGCTTCCAGCGCCTCCGGGGGTATATCCTTCATGGCATCTTCCGCATACTTTCTGCCGATATGGTTTGCAAACCAGACAGTTGCCCTGCTGAAGCACAGCCAGGTTGGAAAACGCAGATTCATATCATGGCCGCCGCCTCTGATTTGAATTCTCATTCCACAACCACCTCAACGGTGTCCCCTTCTGCGCTTTCGACCTCCACCAGCTTGCCGATCAAGCCTCTTTCAGCCAGTTCCAGAACTTTGTTCAGGTCCACATTTTTCAGACTTTCCGCACCGCTTATGTTGCCTGACAGATCCACGCCCATCTCAAGGCCCACCTTTACCAGGCTCATGGGAAGATTTACCCGGACTTTATCCCCTGCCACACTGTCCACCTTAATCCGCAGTGTCAGTTGATCCAGGCTCTTCCGTTCCTCTGCAGGCAGAAGCTTTACCTCATTGGTTTTTCCGGTGAGAAGCTCATCCGCAGTAATGCCGAGAATTCTGCACAGCTGAGGCAAAGCAGCAATATCCGGGCAGGAGGCATCGGTCTCCCATTTGCTGACAGCCTGGGAAGACACGCCCATCAGATTTGCAAGAGCTTCCTGGGTCAGGCCCTTGGCCTTGCGGAATTTCGAAATTCGGTTGCCGATTGATTCGTTCATCATGATTGCTCCTTTTCTGATTTGTTTGGATGCTCTCATTTTAATGAAAACAGGAGCGCAAAACCATATATTCACAGTTGAAACCCCGCAACCATTGGTAGTAGAATCGCTCAACTGTTGGTTGGTTTCTCAAAATGTGGTGGATTCTTTACCAACATTCATGATGTCATAGGGTGTTGTCTGGTAAACGAAGTAGTTCAGCCAATTGGAAAACAGCAGATTGGCATGTCCTCTCCAGCGGACGATGGGTTCCCTGGTATCGTCGTCATCGGGGTAATAATTCTCAGGCACCGAAATGGGCTTTCCCTGTTTCTTATCCCGGAGATACTCCGTTTCCAACGTAAGGGGATCATACTCTGCATGGCCGGTGATAAAAATCTGGTGGCCTTCCTTGTTCATTACTGCATAAACGCCGGCTTCTTCCGAGGATGCCAGGATCTTCAGCTCCGGTACTGCCTCGATGTCCTCCCGGCGGACGGTGGTATGCCGGGAATGGGGCACATAGAAGGTATCGTCAAAACCCCGGAGCAGGATTGCCCGCTTGTAGTCTGCCTTATGGGGAAAAACGCCGAAGAGCTTCCGGGGCAGTTCCTGCTTGCCGATGCCGTAGTGATAATAAAGGCCTGCCTGGGCACCCCAGCAGATATGGAAGGTGGAATGGACATGGGTCTTGCTCCACTCCATGATTTGGCAAAGCTCCTCCCAGTAGTCAACATCCTCAAAGTCCATCAGCTCCACCGGCGCACCGGTAATCACCATGCCGTCAAACTTCCGGTCCTTGATCTCATCAAAGGTCTTATAGAAGGTTAGCAGATGCTCCTGGGCAACATTTTTCGGCCTGTGGGAACTGGTATGCATCAGCTCCAGATGAACCTGCAGGGGCGTATTGCCGAGCAAGCGGGTCAGCTGGGTTTCCGTCACGATCTTGGTGGGCATCAGATTCAGCACCACGATTTCCAGAGGCCGGATGTCCTGGGTGACTGCCCGGGTGTGGGTCATCACGAAAATATTCTCCTGCTTCAGCACTTCCGTTGCCGGCAGGTCGTTTGGAATTCGGATGGGCATGGCGTTCTCCTTCGCAGTTTTTTCTCATTCTAGCCCATCCGTCAAATTTTGTCAATCTGTCAGCTTTTCCAGGGTCGTCCCCCTGTAATAATGGGCAAGTATTTCTTCATAACTGCTTCCTTGCAGTGCCATGGCATCCGCACCGTACTGACTCATCCCCACCCGGTGGCCGAACCCCCGGGTCCTGGCCTGGATGGAATCTCCGTCCAGTGTGAAGGTGACAGCCGTAGAGCGCAATCCCAGAAGGCTTCTGAGTTCGGTACCTGTGTACTGCTTTCCGCAGATTTCAATCTCTGCGATTCCGCCGCCAGCGGTGTAAGTAACAGGACCGAACCATGCCTTCATCTCCAGCTTCGTATCCAGAGAAAGGGCAGCCAGGAATTCAGACGGCGTAAAAGAAACCGTATCGGCGAAGTGGGCCGCCCCCTCCTCACCCGGGCTCCGTGTCGCCACCAGATAGGGCACCTCCGTACCCCATACCGCCACCGCATCCTCCGTGCTGCCGCCGCTGCAGGAAAAATAGGTCGCCTCGATCAGTTCGCCCTCATAAAGCAGCACATAGCCTGCAGTGGAAACTGCCGCATCGGAAATCTTCTCATAGTTTTCCCGGGTTCCCCCGCTTTGCAGATACGCATCCGGTGACCGGTAAGCCTGGCAGCAGGAAGACTCCGTGCACACAGCAGCCTCTTCATGCTTGCTTTTGCCGTTTCTCGCCCGGAGGGCATAGGTTCTTGCCACCACGGACTGGGCCTTCAGCGCTTCCGGTTCAAAGGAAGCGGGCATCTCCGCCAGAACAACACCGGTTATGTACTCCTCCAGATCCATGACCGCAACGGTTCCATCCTCCATGAGTACCTTGATTTCCGTCCTTTCATGCTCCGGTTCCCGGACTTCGGTTTCATCCTGCCGATCTTCCGGCACCGCACCGCGCTGCGAAAACCAAACGGCGCTCTGAAGCACAATTCCCGGCAGAACCAACCCCAGGATCAGGGCCAGTCCGATTTCTTCCCAGATTTGTTTCATATCCATCCCCCCGGTTCATCCTATCAGTTTCCCGGAAGATATGCTGTCAAAACCGGTGCAGGGGAATTGTAAAGTTTTATGTTTTATCTTTACTACGGGCCAATTTATGGTATGATATTAGCAAAGAAACAAACAGGAGGTCTTCTTATGGATAATCAGCAGAAAATGACCCAGCTTCTGGAACAAATGGAAAAAGCAAACAAGCAGCAGGTATTTTACGCCCGGCTCCAGTGCCTGTTTTCCGTGATCGCAGCCTGCTGCTGCGTGATTTTGCTGATTCTCGGTTTCAAATTTATGCCTCAGATCCAGACCCTGGCAGAACGGGCAGATGTGGTTCTGACCAATCTGGAAACGGTAACGGAGGAGCTTGCAGATGTGGATCTTTCCGGCCTGGAGGATGTAATTGAAGAACTGGCTAAGGTGGATGTGGACTCCGTCGTGACCCATATTGATGAGCTCGTGTCTGCAAGCCACGACGGTATCGAAAATACCATGGGCAAACTCAATGCCATCAATTTTGAGACACTGAACAAAACCATCGAGGATCTTTCCGCCGTGGTGGAACGACTGGCAAAAATCACGAAATTCCTGGGATAAGGAGTACATACATGAAAGCAGTTTTATTTGATCTGGACGGCACTCTGACCGATTCCGGCGAAGGAATCATGAACTGTGCCAGACTGGCGCTGAGCCATTACGGCATCGAGGTGGCGGATGAATCCTCTCTGCAGGTCTTTGTGGGACCGCCCCTGGCAGAAACCTTTTTGAAATTCGGCGTTCCGGCGGAGGAAGTCGACCAGGCCATCGAAATCTACCGCAGCCGCTACATCCCCATCGGCAAATACGAAAACAAGCCCTACCCCGGAATCCGGGAGCTGCTGGAAAAGCTGAAGGCAGAGGGCCACAGGCTGTATGTTGCCACCTCCAAGCCGGAAACCACCTCTGTGGATATTCTGGAGCATTTTGATCTTGCCAAATACTTTGATATCATTGCCGGTGCTTCCTTCGACCATGCCCGGCACTCCAAGGCCCTGGTCATCGCCTACCTTCTGGAGCAGACCGGCAAGGATCTGGATGCTGTGATGGTGGGCGACACGGCCTTTGATGTCATCGGCGCCAAATCCCACGGCATCCCCACCATCGGCGTTTCCTGGGGATACGGAAAGGTGTCCGACATGGAAGAGGCCGGCGCCATCGGAATTGCGCACACAATGGATGAGCTTTACGATTTGATCACAAAATAAAAGAACGGGCAGCCTTTGCTGCCCGTTTTCTGTTTTCTTATTTCAGCTGCTGCCGCAGATAGGCCCGGGCCTCCTCGTTGGACATATCCATGACAAGGGCTACCTCCATGCACAGGAGCCGCTCTGCATCCCGGAGGAAATTATCGTCACACTGGTGAAATTTCCGTCCTGCTGACAGCTGCTCCTCCCTGTGGCGGTACAGGCTGCAAAGCATCTGAAGAATAGACAGTCTCTCGCCGCCGGAAACCAGCTCCCGGTAGCGCTGCTTGCGCAGATTTTCTTCCGGAATCCAACAGTCGGCGCGGACAGCCGAAGATGACAGGATCTCCGCCATCTCATCCCGAGAAAGTACCGGTCTGAGCTTTTCCAGCGCCGCGGGATTCTGTGTCGGCACATAGAACCTGGACTCTGCTTTCTCTATAGGTTCCAGCACCAGATATTCGGTTTTCTTCCGGTTCACACGCTGAACTTCCGTCCCTACCACACGGCACACGCCCTGAATGCCGTAAATCACATATGTTCCACTCTGATACATGACATTCCTCCGATTTCTACAACGCCAAACACTTCCCATATGGGTGATTATAGCATAAAATCGGAAGAATTTCATGTAGTAAAAATGCCAAAAAATTGCAACTTCCCTCGTACAAAAAAACTGCCGCACCGTAAATTACGGGCGGCAGTTTTATTAAGATCAGATGGTTTCCACCTTGATGGTGTTGGTATTGCCGGACTGGCCGTTGATGGGGCCGCCGGTCAGCAGCAGGTTGTCACCGGGCTGCAGATTCAGAACCTTCTTCGCATTGAGCTTTGCATAATGGAACATGACATCCATGTTGGGGAATGCTTCCGCCAGAACCGGCGTGACACCCCAGCTCATGGACAGGCGGCGCCAGATCTTGGGATCGGTGGTCATGCCAATGATATTGACAGGGGTCCGGAACCGGGAAACCAGCATGGCAGTCTTACCGGATACGGAGCAGACCACGATTGCCTTGGCATTGATGTCCATGGCCATGGAGCAGACCGCATGGGAGATGTTATCCAGGTTGTTCTTGCCCACATATTCGGTGGTCAGGAACCGCTGCTTGTAGTCATTGTGCTTTTCGGTAAACTCTGCAATCTCAGCCATGACCTTGACTGCCTCCACGGGATACTTACCGGCAGCGGACTCGCCGGAGAGCATGACACAGGAGGTTCCGTCATAAACGGCATTGGCAATATCGGTGATCTCAGCTCTGGTGGGACGGGGATTCTGGATCATGGATTCCAGCATCTCGGTGGCGGTAATCACGCGCTTACCCAGCATCCGGCACTTCCTGGTCAGTTCCTTCTGGACGGAGGGAACCTCCACGAAGGGAATCTCAACGCCCAGATCGCCGCGGGCGATCATGATGCCGCCGCAGATCTTGCAGATTTCCTCCACATTCTCAACACCGGCACGGTTCTCGATCTTGGCAACGATCTCAATGTCCTCACCGCCGTTTGCATCCAGGAAATCACGGATATCCTGGGCATCCTGAGCCGAGGACACGAAGGAAGCTGCCACAAAGTCCACATCCTGCTGGATGCCAAAGAGAAGGTCCGCCTTATCCTGTTCGGACAGATAAGGGCCGGACATAACCTTATTGGGGAAGCTCATGCTCTTCTTATTGCTGAGGACGCCGCCGGTGATGACCTTACAGACCACATCATCGCCGGAAATAGCGGTAACCTCGAAAACAACCATGCCGTTGTTGACCGTGACCCGGTCGCCGATGTTCAGATCCTTGGCAAGCTGCTTGTAATTAACGGTAACCTTAGTCTCATCGCCCTCAATTTCCTCAGCCACGAAGGTAAAGGTATCACCTTCCTTCACCGTTACCTTGCCGTCCTTGAAGGTACGGATCCGGTATTCGGGGCCCTTGGTATCCAGCATGATGGCGATGGACAGATTCATTTTATCGCGAACCTGCTTGATCAGTTCGACTTTCTTCTTATGCTCTTCATGGGTGCCGTGGGAGAAATTCAGACGTGCCACATTCATGCCTGCAGCAAACATCTGGGACAGTACTTCCTCACTCTCGCTGGCAGGGCCGATGGTGCAGATGATTTTTGTCTTTCTCATGGAAAACCTCCTGTAAATCTACCTGATCTTTGCTTGCAGCAAATGTTACTGCGTTATTTTACCACAGTTTCTGCCCAATCGTCAATTCCCATTTCTCAGAATACGAACTCAATTTGATAGTGCCGCAGCCAGAAATCAATCTGCAGCAGGTATGCCATGGTCTGGGGTCCTTTCATCAGCTGACCGTACCAGGGCCAGAGGTGTTCTGCTGTCAGAAGCCGGGCAGCAGCCTGCCGGTCAACCAGATACCAGATCGGTGCATCCTTCTGCTCCAGCAGTGACCGGAGCCTTGCTCCAATCAGCTGTCCATAACCGGGATCAAAGGTTTTCGGATAGGGGCTCTTCTTTCGCCACAGCACTTCATCCGGAAGAAATCCTTCCATTGCAGTACGCAGCAGCCCCTTTTCTACCCCACGGTGGTCCTTGTACGCCCAGGGAACGCCATAAAGATACTCCGCGATCCGGTAATCGCAGAAGGGCACCCGCACTTCCAGTCCGCAGTACATGCTCATCCGGTCCTTCCGGTCCAGCAGGGTCTGCATGAACCACCGGAAATTCAGATTTACCATTTCCTTCATCCGGCGTTCCTCTGCCGTCGTTCCCGGAAGAATGTCACTTTCCCGGCAGGTCTGCAGATACCGGTCCCGGACAAAGCTTTCACCGTTCATCCTGTCCCGGAGCTGACTGCTCATCATATCCGCCCGCTGCGCCGTATTCTGAGCCCAGGGGAAGCCGTCCAGGGCTCTCACTTCCGGATCCCGATACCAGGGGTATCCGCCGAAGATCTCGTCTGCACACTCCCCTGACAGCGCCACCTTCACATGACTGCGGATCCGCCTGCAGAAGGCCAGCAACGAAAAATCCACATCCGCCATTCCCGGCAGATCCCGGGCCAGGGTGGCATCTTCCAGTGCAGCAATCAGATCCTCCGATGTCAAAACCGTCCGATGGTGGCAGGTATTCAGCTTTTCCTGCATCAAATTGATATACGCACCGTCCGAATCCGGCTGGAACTTCCCGGGAACAAAGAATCGGTCATTGTTTTCATAATCGACACAGAAGGTATGAAGCTTTTCCTCTTTTTTCTCCATTTCTCCGGCGCAGATGGCTGTGATCAGGCTGGAATCCAGTCCCCCGGACAAAAAGGTTCCGACGGGCACATCCGATACCATCTGCCGGGTAACCGCATCCCGGACAAGATAGCGGACAGTTTCTGCAGTTTCGTCAAAGGACTCCCGGTGCTCCCGGTCCTTCAGATACCAGTATCTTCTCACCGACAGCTTACCCGATTTCAGTTCCCCACAACAGCCCGGCTCCAGTTCATAAATGTCCCGGAATATACCACTGCCGGGCGTTCGCCCGGGACCCAGCATCAGAATCTCCGCTGCACCCTGTTCATCAAGCGCAGGCTTAACCCCAGGATAGGTCAGAATGGTCTTGATTTCCGAGGCAAACAGAAGCCCGCCGCCGCGGTTCATGTAGAACAGCGGTTTTACGCCGATCCTGTCCCGAGCAAGGAAGAGTTTTCTTTTTCTGTCTTCCCAAACCGCAAAGGCAAAGATCCCGTTGAATCGATCCAGGCATGACGCTCCCCACTGTGCATAGGCATGGAGCACCACCTCCGTATCGGAATGCCCCCGGAAGGTATGTCCCAGGCTGATCAGCTCCCGGCGAAGCTCCATTGTGTTATAAAGTTCACCGTTATATACAAGAACCAACTGCTCCCCTGCCCAATTGAGCATCATCGGCTGTCTGCCGCCATCGGGATCAATGATCGCCAGGCGCACATGAAGCAGACAGCAGTCCCCGCTTTGATACCTACCTTCCCCATCCGGGCCCCGATGCTTCATTGAAGCGAGCATATTATCCGTGATATTCCGATCAGAGGGCAAACCGATCATACCGGCAATTCCGCACATAGCATCCACTTCCTTTCCATCTGTGTATTCTATGCACAGGTTTCGCAGGATTGAACTGTATCTTTTCTCCTCCGCCGGGAAATACTTTCATCGGTGATGGATATGAACAGCAAATATCAGATACTGGCCGCTCTGATCAACGAATCCCGGTATCTTCAGTCCGGCATCCGGGATGGGATGGATGCCGCATCCGCAGCAGCCCTGCGCGCCACACTGACGTGGATGCTGCGGGAACTGGAATCAGGCGAACGGGAAGCATACACCCTGGCTGACAGCCTTGGGCTCCATACGGACGGGCTGCCGCCCCTTTCCCAATTGCTGACCGGCGGAGTGTTCCGGGTGAAGCTGCATTTCCGATGCACAGATTCCTTCGTTGCGGAGCTTCTCATCCGTCGGATTACCGAATCGGTGATCCGCGTTCAAAGAGAAGTGAACCGGGCAGAAGATTCCCCGGGTCCCGCAACAGCTCTTTTGCTCCACCGTTTTCAATGCTGCACCTATGGCTCCGTCCGGAATCTGCAGCCCTTCCTCTGACCTTCCAGCCGTTGCTGCTGCACATATGCAGTGGCATCGGCATATCATAATCAGAAGCGAAAGGAGTGATTCATTTGGCATCTACGGGATACATAACCGTACACGCCTATACAAGTTATGCCCAAATTCCCCTTGCGGATGTGGCCATCAGCATCACCGCAACGGACGGAACGGCCATCGCCCTGCGGATCACGGACCGAAACGGCCAGATCCGGCCGGTAGCCATTCCGGTTCCGGACCGGAGTGAAAGTCTGCAGCCCGATCCTCCGGAAATACCTTTTACCGCTGTCAATCTCTACGCAAGACTGAAAGGCTACGAGCAGGCGGAATATGAAAATCTGCAGGTCTTTGCTGGCACCACCACCAATCAAAATGTGGAGCTGATCCCGCTGTCGGAGCTTCCCGGAAAATGGAACCAGATGGCGGTATTTGACACCCCTGCTCAGAATCTCTAGGAGGTGCCCCATGCCAACCGTGCTTCCCTATGTACCCCAACGGATCACTGTACATCTGGGTTCTCCCAACTCCGATGCGGAAAATGTGACCGTCAGCTTTTCAGACTACGTCAAAAATGTGGCATCCAGTGAAATCTATCCAACCTGGGATGAAAGTGCTCTCCGGGCCAACATCCTGGCCATTGTCTCCTTTGCCCTGAACCGGGTCTATACGGAATTTTACCGCAGCCGGGGCTATGACTATGACATTACCAACTCCACCGCCTATGACCAGTATTTTGTAAAGGGCCGCAGCTTCTTTGAGAATGTAGCCCGCCTGGTGGATGAACTGTTCAACGACTATCTGCGCCGGCCGGGATTCGTGGAGCCTCTCGCCGCCAAATTCTGCAACGGCACCACAGCCATCTGCGAGGGCTTGAGTCAGTGGGGCAGCCAGAATCTTGCCCAACAGGGCTATAATTCTGTGGAGATTCTTGAAAGCTACTACGGTGATGTGGAAATCGTTCAGAATGCACCCATCCAGGGCATCACATCCTCCTACCCAGGTACCCCCTTGCGCCGGGGCACCACCGGTCCCGGTGTCGTCACTGTCCAGGTTTCCTTAAACCGCATCGGCCAAAACTATCCGGCAATTCCCAAAATTCCCACAGTCGACGGTATATTCGGTGTCAGAACCGAAAATGCAGTGCGAAAATTCCAGGAAATTTTCAATCTGGCACCGGATGGAATTGTCGGCCCTGCCACCTGGTATGCGCTTGTGCGGATTTACATCGCTGTCACAAGGCTGGCTGAACTTCGCAGCCAGGGGCAGCGCTACTACGTTAACTCCTGGGCACACGCAAATCCAATCCGCCAGGGTGACACCGGCATCAAGGTGGAGCATCTGCAGTATATGCTCTCAGTCCTGTCCGCCTACATTCCGGAAATTCCGCCGCTGAGCATCGACGGCATTTTCGGCAGCGGCACAAGAAGCGCCGTGCTGGCTGCCCAGCGCCGGTTCGGTCTGCCGGAAACCGGTGTGGTGGACGCGGAAACCTGGGATGAAATCTACGATCAGTTCTCAGGGATTGAGAATACCACCCTGCGGGATCCCTCCAATTTCCCCTATACCCAGGCCGTCATCAGTCAGACCGCGCCCCGGAACCGCCATGCCCGTACATCCACCATAACCCAATTTCCGGGTAACGATCTTCGAACCGGGTCCCAGGATCCGGTCAGACAGGAGGCAGTGCGATGAGACCAGAGGAGTCCTTCATTCAGCAGCCTATCCGCAGCCTGCAGACCATGCTGCGGGTACTGGCGCAGCGGGATAACCGATATCAAAGTGTGATTCCCGACGGTATCTACGGCCCGTCCACGGTATCTGCTGTATCCGCATTTCAGCGGCTCCACGGCCTCCCTGTCACCGGGGTGACGGACCAGGACACCTGGGAGCGGATTGTGGCTCTTTATGAGCCAGCGCTGATCCACACCGTGGAAGCACAGCCGGTGGAGATCATTCTCAATCCCAACGAAGTGCTCCGCCGGGGAGATTCCAGTCCCTATCTGCATGTTGCCCAGGCACTGCTTCTGGTGCTCTCCGAAGAATACGACAGCATCGGAAGACCCAGTCAAAATGGAATTCTGGACGAAAATACCTTCGATGCCCTTTCCTCCTTCCAGTCCCTTAGCGGACTGCCCATGACCGGTGAGCTGGATAAAGTCACCTGGAAGCACCTGGCGCTCCACTTCCCCTTGGCGGCCAACCGCGGGAAGGGTCAGTCCCAGGCGGAGGGGCGGAATTTGTTGACAAATTATTAATTTTCATCAAATCGACTGAAATTACTTGAATCATTTGAAAATTTTACCTATAATACGCAGAGAGATTTTGTGCAAGGAATGCACTCCATTACGGAGGAAAGCTAGATGTTTATCAAGGACTGGAAAAAGGACGTTCTGACCATCCCGAATATGCTCAGTCTGTTTCGGCTGGTACTGATTCCTGTCTATATCGTCATTTATCTGAACGCCACCACCACCCGGGAATACTTCCTGGCCGGCACCATTCTGGCAGTATCCTGTCTGACGGACATGATCGACGGTCAGATCGCCCGCCATTTCAATATGATCTCCAATGTGGGCAAGGTTCTTGACCCCATTGCTGACAAACTGACGCAGCTGGCGCTGACGGTATGCCTGTCTGTTAAGTATCCGGTTTTGCGTATGGTTCTGGTCTTATTTGTGGCAAAGGAAGCCTTTCAGACCCTGGCCCTGGTTGTGATGTATCGCAGGGGCAAGGTCCTGCCCGGATCACTGATGCCCGGAAAGCTGTGCACCACCGTCCTGTTTCTGAGTTTCATTGTGATGGTGCTGATCCCGGATCTGAACATCCGGCTTGTCAATGCCATCGCCATTTTGGATGCAGCTTTTCTTGTGTATGCGTTCATCGGATATTTTCTTGCCTATTTCGGCAGGAATCCCAAGCTCCAGGATTTTGAGAAGTCCTGATTTTTCAGCCCGGAATCACAGATTCCGGGCTTTCTCTTACAAAAAAGTAATGCAGCGGCAAATATGCCGCTGCAGGTGTGTAAATCTTCTATTCTCAGGCCCCGTCTGTCACAAGTCCGCCGTCGGGTTATCCGCGAAATCCTCCACGGCATCGGCTTTCTCCACGGTCCTGCTTTGTATTTTTATTATACCACAGGCGCTCCGCAATTGATGAAGAATCGTTGAACGGACTGCAAATATTCTTTAACAAAAAATCCGGTTCCGTCATTGGAACCGGATTCTGTTTATGCAGGATAAATATTCGTTAGGTAAATGAGATAAGGCAGCGCCAATGTAAAAATGCTGATTACCCAGGGGAAGATAGTCTTTCTGGAGAAGAACATCAGCATCAGGCAGAAAGCCGTGATGCCCAAAGGACCGTAAACCGCATAATCCCGGGTCACCATCAGCGCAAATTCACCGCTGGACTGCAAGTTAAGGCCCACCGCCTCCGGCAGCCGCTCCATATTGGCATTGGCAATCTGAATGGCCAGATACACCACGGGAATCGCCATCGCCAACTTGCGCAGTCTGAAAATACAACGGCAGATAACGCCGATCACTTCTTCAATTTTATTGAGAACGGGAGAAATCTTGCCCCAAATCTCTTTCCACTTCTGAATAACCGTACTCATGGTCCACCTCCGGATGGGAATTGCAGTTATCATAGCATATCTTTGGCCATTGTGCAAGAACCTTAAAAAAGCTTTTATTTATCCGTTTTATAGGACTCATTCTTCCTTATACTGTTATCAGAAAAACAAAGGAGGAATTGTCTATGAAATCCAAACATCAAAAGACCGCAGAAATCAACCGCATCTACCGTTACTACCGCAGACCCTTCCCCAACGCAGCAGACCCCGGCTATTTTCTGGAGAAGGTTGCCAACGGACTGCTCTCCCTGGCAACCTGCATGGGAAGCATTACGGTTTTCTTCTTTCTGGTGATTCTGTAATCAGCTGCGCTTGTTGTCCCGGTAGAGGGCCGCAAGGCCCTTTACCAGCAGGTCCTTGTCATAAATGATGTTGTGCCGGCACATGGGCATGACAAATTTCGCAATGCCGCCGGTTGCAATGACCGTTGTTTCATAACCAAGCTCTTCTTCCATCCGGTCGATCATACCGTCGATCATACAGGCAGCACCCAGCATCAGGCCGCTGCGCATACAGTCGATGGTGTTGCGGCCGATGGCCTTCTTGGGCTGATCCAGCTGCAGGCCCGGCAGCAGGGCGGTCCGGTCCGTCAGGGCATCCATGGAGATCTTGACACCCGGCATAATGCAGCCGCCGATCATGGCATTATTCTTATCCACCACGATCATGGTGGTGGCAGTTCCCATGTCCACGATGATCATCGGCGCTTTATGCTCCCGCAGAGCGGCAACACAGCCCACAACCAGGTCGGCACCTGCCTGGGAGGGGTTCTCAATGGCAATATTCAGACCGGTTTTCAGACCAGGACCAACCACCAGAGGCTGCTTTCCGGTGAGCTTGACGATGGCTGTCTTCATGGAATTAAGGACCTGAGGCACAACGGATGCAATGATGGAGCCCTCAATTTCGTTGGCCTTGATGTGGTAGACCTCCAGAATCATTTTCAGATCAATGCAGTATTCATCGGAGGTCTTGGTGGCATCGGTGCGCAGTCTTGCTTCAAATGCAATCTCATCCTCCCGGATACCGCCCAGAACAATATTGGAATTGCCTACATCAACAGTTAAAATCATTTTAAATCCTCCAAATCTGTCTGCCGCAAAATCCTGCAGCTGTGAATACTTCCCCGGTCTGTTTCGATCAGACCCACATTTCCGCCCCAGGAGCCGCAGCTTCCCGGATTGAGAACCCAAAGACCGTCTTCCTCCCGATGGCAGTCAGCCGCATGGGTGTGGCCGTAGAGCACCGCCCGGACTTTGCTGGCCCGGGCATCCTTCAGCAGCAGGCCCAGGGTCTGCTTAACCCGGTGCTGATGACCGTGGGTCATATAAAGAGGAACTCCGCACACCGGCATAATCAGGATTTCCCGGGCAAAGGGCGGACAGCGGTACCGGTCGCAGTTACCGGGAACCTGGTACATGGGAATATGGGGATATTCCTCTGCAATTGTCTGGCCGTCGTCATAGTAATCGCCCAAATGGATCAGCGCATCCGGTTTCAGCCGGTCAATGCAGCTGCGCATAAAGGACAGGCCGCTGTGAGAATCCGACATTACAAGAATCTTCAAAGCCATACCCCCCATTGTTGATGAGTGAATTATATCACAAGCTTCCCAGGATTTCTACTGTCCGAAGCAGGAGTTTTTAAGCTGTTCACATATTTCCGGGGGCACGCATATACTGCATCAAAGAGGTTCTTTGATCAGGAGGCGTATTATGGCATATAACGGTAAACAACAGCCGAACTTTTCCATGGAGCAGGCCATGGCCTTTGCCGCAAGTCCCGCAGGCAGGCAGCTGATCTCCATGCTGCAAAAGCAGAGCGGTGCGGATTTATCCAGGGCACAGCAGCTGGCTGCCGCAGGAGAAATGGACGAGGCAAAGAAGGCCCTTTCTTCCCTGCTTTCAGATCCCGCAATTCAGAATCTGCTGAAACAGTACGGTGGATAGTATGGAGGGGATGGAAGAAAAGCTGGGTGCAATCCTCGGCAATCCGCAGCTGATGCAGCAGATCATGACCATGGCCCAGTCCCTGTCCGGCCCCCAGGAGGTCCAGACCCCGGAGCCTCAGCCACCATCACAGCCGGATTTTGATCCGGCGCTGCTGCAGAAGATCATGGGCATCGCCGGGCAGATGGGAGTTGATCCCCATCAGCAGGCGCTGCTGCGGGCGCTGCAGCCATATCTGACCCGCAGCCGCATTGAAAAGCTGGAGCGGGCCATGCGGGCAGCCAAGCTGGCAAATCTTGCATCCGGTGCTTTCAGCAGCGGTGCACTATCCTTTCTGACTGGCAGGTGAGCCATGTATAATCGCTATATTCCCCAAAATGACGGCACCTTCCGGCGCAGACCGGTGCAGGATCAGCCGTCCCACCGGCCTTCTGCGCCAAGCCCCAAGAAACCGGAGCCCCCATCCCCTGCACCGCCGCCGCCCAAACCGCCCCAGCAGGCAAATGTGGGCGGTTTTCTGCGGCAGCTCCTTCCGAAGGAATTTGACACAGGCGATCTGATCGTGGTGCTGCTGCTTCTTCTGATGGCCGGGGACTGCGAGGAAGAGAAAAATACCGCGCTGCTGACCCTGGCCCTATACTTTTTCATGTAATCTTAAAGAATTACCACTATCAAACCCTGTCGGATTTTGATATACTATGGGTAATCTTCTGCGATGGAGGTTCCCATGAAACATACCAAACGTATATCGGTCCTGCTTACCGTCGCGGTATCATTTCTGATTGCTGTCAGCATTCTGATCTGTGCCGGATTGTTTGTATATCTTCATTTTTCCGACGGCGGATTTGCCGAAGAAATTCCGGAATCGGAGAAAGCGCAGCGGCTTTCCGTGGTTTCTGAAGCACAGCGGTGGCTGGGTGTCCGGGAAGGCTTTGCCGGTCACGAGGAGCTTGTCCGGATCTACAATTCCCACGAGCCCCTGGCCCAGGACTATGAGCTGAAAACAAGCGACAGCTGGTGCGCCGCCTTCGCAAGTGTGGTGGCCATCCAGTGCAAGGTCACAGACATCGTTCCCACAGAATGCGGCTGTGAGCGGCAGATCGGTCTGTGGCAGAATATCGGCCGTTGGGAGGAAAATGACGGCTATATGCCCCTGCCCGGGGACTATATCTACTATGCCTGGGATGAGGGCTGGGATCTGGGGGACTGCACCGGCTGGGCTGACCATGTGGGCATCGTGGTGGGAACCGCGGGTCCCTTCATCAAAGTGATTGAAGGCAACAAGGATGACTGTGTTACTTACCGGATCATCCCCCGGGGGTACTATCAGATCCGGGGCTACGGCCTGCCGGATTACGCATCAATCGGATAAGAAAACCGGCTGTGGAAACCCACAGCCGGAATTTTTATTTTGCAACAAAGCCGACCTTCTTATAGACCTTCCGCAGGGTCTTCTCGGCAACATAGCTTGCCCGCTGGGCACCGTCACGGTAGACACCCTCCAGGTAAGCCTTGTCCTTCAGCAGACGGCTTGCCTCCTCCCGGATGGGGCGCAGGTGCTCAATGACCGCATCGCCAACCACGGGCTTGAAGGCACCGTAGCCCTTGCCGGCAAACTCTGCCTCAATCTGCTCAAAGCTCAGACCGGTAACCGCGGAATAGATGCTCATGAGGTTTGCAACACCGGGCTTGTTCTCCGGATCGAAACGGACGCAGTTTTCAGTGTCGGAGTCGGTGATGGCCCGCTTGAATTTGCGCTGAATGTCCTCAGGCCGCTCCATCAGGAACACACAGCCTTCGGGCATGGACTTGGACATCTTGCTGTCGGGGGCATTGAGGCTCATGATTCTCGCACCGGTTTCGGGGATGTAGGGTTCGGGGATCTTGAACACATCGCCGTAAATGCCATTGAACCGCTTTGCAACGTCACGGGTCAACTCACAGTGCTGCTTCTGGTCATGGCCCACGGGAACCAGATCCGGCTGGTACAGCAGAATGTCCGCTGCCATCAGCGCCGGATAGGTAAACAGGCCGCCGTTGACATTTTCTGCATGCTTGGAGGACTTATCCTTGAACTGGGTCATGCGGCTCAGTTCACCAAACATGGTGTAGCAGTTCAGCACCCAGCCCAGCTCTGCATGCTGATGCACATGGCTCTGGATGAACAGGGTGTTCTTTTCGGGATCCAGTCCGCAGGCAATATACTGGGCCAGCTGCTCCAGAGTCCGGCGGCGCAGATCGGCAGGGGTCTGGCGGACCGTGATGGTGTGCAGGTCTGCCATAAAATAGAAGCACTCGTAAAGATCGCTGCGGGCGCCCCAGTTTTTAATGGCGCCCAGGTAGTTGCCCAGATGCAGATCGCCGCTGGGCTG
>SVKV01000045.1 GCA_015068305.1 Oscillospiraceae bacterium | reverse complement strand
TCAGTGGGCGGTGGTCAAAAGCGGCGGGAGTGGGGTCCGGGGCGAGGATGCGATTTGCCCGTAATGCCTCGCCCCGGACGATTTCTTTGGTTACTTTCTTGTTCGGACACAAGAAAGTAACATCGGTAATTGGAGCGATAAATTCCAATTTAACTCACAGAATCATCTGCACAATGGCCAGCAACCCGATGCCGGGTAGCCCCAGAAAACCGGCAATCAGAGCGGTGACGGCGTTGATGGGGAAGTGGAGTCCCGTAAAGCCGGAAACGGTGTTAAGCAGCCACAGGCAGATAAAACCGCAGCCGGAATTGAGAAAGATTTTCCACATCCAGTGAATCGGCGCCAGCATCAGCCGCAGCAGGATGCAAAAGAGCAGCAGCGGAACAAAAATTGACACAAAATTTTCCATAGAAACCTCCGTATAAGATGGCGCAGACCGGAGAAACTACCGTTGGACAGCAAAGAAGCAGTCTCTGACAAGACCGGACGTCAGGGCTTACCACAGAGAATTGCGGATCTGCTATCAAGTGTATCACCGGAGCGCGCGGAAGATGCGAACGGGGTGGGAAGGGAACATCTCACCTTGTACATTGTGACAGAAGGATCACGCGAAATAACGGGAAAGCGGAGGGAGAACCTCCGCTTTTTCGTGTTCGTCCCGGTGAAAAAACACAACATCCTGTGTCCAGCCAAAAAGCGGCTGCTTTTTTCTCTCTTTTTCTCCGGCAAATGGAAGTTGTCCGGGGCCGGAAGCTGTGGTATAATGACTGTAACTGACGAATTTGGAAGAGGGAAATTATGAATTTTGAAGCCGTGAATCTGGAGCGGGCGGACGTAAACAAACTGCTCAGCGCAGCAAACGCTGATGCGGCCCTGCTGTACATATATCTCAAATCCGGAAATCCCATGACCGGGGCGGAAGGAGCCCTGCACATGAGCGCCTCCCGGTTAGGCTGCGCCGGAGCAACACTGCGGCAGCTGGGACTGTGGACCGAGGAAAAGCACACCCACATTCCGGTGGGGGAGCGGCCCTGCTATTCCGAGCAGGATGTGCTGTCGGCGGGAGAATCCTTCCAGTCTTTGTGCGATGAGGTCCAGCGGCTGCTGGGCCGGCCCATCCATTCGGAGGACCGGAAGATCCTGCTGGGTTTTGTGAATTATCTGGGGCTGCCCCGGGAAGTGATCTCGGTGCTGATCTCCTACTGCCGGGAAAAGGCACGGCAGAAGGGCAAGATCAAGGCTCCCACCCTGTTTGCCATCGAGAAGGAAGCCTATGCCTGGGCGGAGCGGGGCATCGATACCCTGGAGGAGGCAGCCGCCTTCATCCAGGCAGAGAACCAGCGCAGTTCCCGGCTCCATCGGCTGATGGGACTGCTGCAGATCCGGGGCCGGAGCCTGACCGCTGCGGAGGCCCGGTATGCAAATGCCTGGCTGGAAATGGGCTTTGAGGAGGATGTGATCTCCATGGCCTATGAAAAGACCTGTCTGAATACCGGCGGGCTCAACTGGCCCTATATGAATAAGATCCTGCAGCGGTGGCATGAAGCAGGGCTTCATACGGCAGAGGCGGTCCGCAACGGCGACCGGAAGCCGGGAACCGCTGCCCCTGCCGGCCAGCGGCAGCTGGATGCGGATGAAATTGCCGCCATTCAGCGGATGATGAGAGAGGAGTAAACCATGGGATACAGTATTGAGGTCATGCAGCGGGCCCGGGCCCGTCTGGCAGCGGCGAAGGCAGACCGGGAGTCCGAAAACCGCCAGCATCTGGATGAAGCCTATGCCAGGGTGCCCCGGCTCCGGGAAATCGACCGGCAGCTGCGGCTGACCATGGCCATGGCGGCCCAGGCAGTATTCTCCAGCGGCGGTGATGTGAATGAAGCCCTGGAAGAAGCAAAGCGGCAGAATCTTTCCCTCCAGCGGGAGCGGGAAGCATTGGTGCGGATGTACTTTGAGGAGGGCTATCTGGATGACAGCCCCATCTGTGACCGCTGCGGCGGCAGCGGCTATGTGGGCGCAAGTATGTGTGAGTGCCTCGCGGAGCTTTGCCGCCAGGAGCAGAAGAAGGAACTGACCTTCCTGAATGTGGGCCGGGAGAATTTTGACCAGTTCCGTCTGGACTATTACCCCGACCGGATCGATCCCAAGCTGGGGGTCAACATCCGCTCCGTCATGGAAAAAACCTACCAGACCTGCCGGAAATATGCCTACGGCTTTACGGAAAGGTCCGGCAATCTGCTGTTTTCCGGCGATACGGGCCTGGGAAAGACCTTCCTGTCCGCCTGCATTGCCCGGACCGTGGCGGACCGGGGCTACAGTGTGGTCTATGAAAGTGCGGGACACCTGTTTTCCAAGCTGGAGCGGGCCAAATTCTCCGCAGATGAGCAGGCAAGGGAAGAAAGTAAAAAGTACAACGACTGCGATCTTCTGATCGTGGATGATCTGGGCACCGAGATGCCCGGCCAGTTTACCACCGCTGCCCTGTACAGCCTGGTCAACGACCGGCTGCTGGCCGGCAAGGCCATGATCGTTTCTACCAATCTGACGGTGGACGACCTGTCCCGGCGGTATTCTCCCCAGATTGCCTCCCGGCTCCGGGGCAGCTTTACGAGAGTTGCCTTCCTGGGCGACGACATCCGGGTGAAGAAAAACTGGGGGATGTAAATGAAGGCCGGTATTTTGTGGGATCTGGACGGAACCCTTCTGGATACCCTGGAGGATCTTTGGGACAGCGTCAACCATGTTCTGTCCCAATTCGGCTATCCCCGGCGGAGTCTGGAGGAGGTGCGCCGGTTCGTGGGAAACGGCGCCCGGCGGCTGATTGCCCTGGCCGTTCCGGAGGGCGCGGACCCGGAGCCTGTTTTTGAAGCTTTCCATACTTATTACGATGCTCACTGCCGGATCAAGACCGGACCTTACGATGGAGTTTTGGAGGCGCTGGAAATTCTGGGGCGGAAGTACCCCATGGCTGTGGTGTCCAACAAGCCGGATTCCGCGGTAAAGACCCTCTGTGCGGATTATTTCCCCGGTCTCTATGCCCGGGGCGAAAGCACTGACTGCCCCCGCAAGCCCGCACCGGACATGGTTCTGAAATCCATGGAAGACATCGGCGTGGCGTGCTGCATCTATGTGGGCGACAGCGAGGTGGATGTGCTGACGGCAGAAAATGCCGGGGTGCCCTGTCTGAGTGTGCTCTGGGGTTTCCGGGACCGGACTGAGATCGAGGAAGCCGGCGGAAAGCATTTCTGCGAAGACCCTGCTCAGCTCCCCGAAAAGCTGGAAGCGATGATCCGTGACTTGACGGCGCAGGAATAATATGCTAATATAACTTAGTTATCACCTTGCCGGCATGGTGAAATCGGTAGACACAAGGGACTTAAAATCCCTCGCCCTTAAAAGCGTACCGGTTCGAGTCCGGTTGCCGGCACCAGAAGAGCAGATACCCGAACCGGGTATCTGCTCTTTTGATATTGCAGGGAAATTCCGGGGCCGGAGCGGGATATATTGGAAGCAGCGCCAAAGGACCGGCACTGATTGAGGAAAGTAATGGAAAGGGCGACAATGTGGGTAGAAATCCTTCGCCCAATATGGTATGATATCGTCAAATGCGATCAAAAAGATCGGAATAATTGCTTTCCCAGGGGGAAAGCAACAGAACCTGGAGGTACAACCATGAAAAGAATGATTGCACTGTTTTTGACCCTTGCGCTGCTGGCAGGCCTGGCAGGCTGTGCCGGAACCACCGTGGTGGTGGGCAACTGCACCTGCCCTCCCGAGGCCCATGAGCCGGTGGAGGCACCCACCGCTGCCCCCGATGATCTGCCCCCGGAGGGAATGCTGAAGACGGGCCTTGCCATCCTGCCCAGCATTTCCAAGAGCGCCTCTGCCACCGCAGATGCCAACGGCAAGGCGGATTTTGATGTGACCGTTGTGGCGGTGACGGTGGATGAAAACGGCGTGATCCATGATTGCGTCATTGATTCTGTCGCTGTTGCGGCAGAGATTGGCGCGGCCGGCAATCCTGTGGATATTGCCCCCGGAAGCACAACAACGGCTGCCAACTCCGTACAGGTCCTGAGCAAAAAGGAAAAAGGCTATGATTATGGCATGGTGGCCAGCGGCTCCAAGTACGAGTGGTTTGAGCAGGCTGCCGCCCTGGCGCAGTTTGCCGAGGGCAAGACGGTGGAGCAGGTAAAGGGCGGCTATTCTGACGATGTGGATCTGGCAACTTCCGCCTCCATCTATCTGGGGGGCTATGTGGCCGGTATCGAGGCTGCCGCTGCCAATGCCAAATCCCTGGGCGCTGAGGCGGGCCATGAACTGAAGATGGCGGTTTGCGCTTCCCTTGAAACTTCCGTAAAGGATGCGGGAGGCATGGCCCAGCTGAATCTGGATGCAGTGGCGCTGACTGTCAGCGGCGAGGTGATCACCTCCTGCACCATCGATTCTTTGCAGGCTGCGGTGGAGTTTGACGGCACCGGCGCTGTCACCACCGATCTGACTGCCGTGCCCAGAACGAAAAATCAGCTGGGCTTCGATTACGGCATGGTTGCTTACAACGCTTCCAAAATCGGTCTGGAATGGTTCCAGCAGACGGAGAATTTCTGCGCCTATGTTTCCGGCAAAACTGCGGAAGCGGTGGCATCCATTGCGGTGAGCCCCGAAGAAAAGCCCACCGATGTGGATCTGGCAGCGGAATGCTCCATTTCCATCGGCGGCTTCCAGCAGCTGATTGCCAAGGCATTCGAATAATATGAAGAAAAGATTATTTGCGGTATTTCTTCTGGCATTGCTGCTGACCGGCTGCGCCGCACCGGGAACCCGGAATGCACCCACGGTCTATGAGGCCACATTTCTGACCCTCTTTGATACCGTCACGGTGATCAAGGGCAGTGCGGAAAGCCAGACCGCTTTTGCGGAAACCGCCCAGTCTATCCATGATGAGCTTCAGCATTATCACAAGCTTTTCGATATCTACCAGGATTACGAGGGACTGAATAACCTCAAAACCGTCAACGATATGGCCGGCATTGCCCCGGTGGAGGTGGATGGGGCCATCATCGATCTGCTGACCGATTGCCGCAGCTACTATGATCTCACCGGCGGAAAGGTGAATGTGGCCATGGGCAGCGTGCTGAAGCTGTGGCACGATGCAAGAAATCATGGCCTGGACCATCCGGACCAGGCGAAACTGCCGGAGCCGGAAGCGCTGGAACAGGCCGCAGCCCATTGCAGCTTTGATGCGGTGGTGATCGATGAAGGGGCTTCCACAGTCTATATCTCCGACCCGGAGGTGCAGCTGGATGTGGGCGCCGTGGCCAAGGGCTGGGCAGCCCAGCGGGCGGCGGAAAATGCCCCCCGGAATATGCTGCTGAGTGTGGGCGGCAATGTCTGCGCCACAGGCCCCAAAACCGAGGATACCCCCTGGGTCATCGGTGTCCGGGATCCTGCCGGGGCTGCGGACAGTTACCTGCACACCCTCTATGTTTCCGGCGGCAGCTATGTGACCAGCGGCGACTACCAGAGAGCTTATATGGTGGACGGAGAGCTCTACCACCACATCATTGACACCCAGACCCTGATGCCGGCCCGATACTGGCGGTCCGTGACCATCGTTTGCGACGATTCGGGCCTTGCGGACGCCCTGTCCACCGCTCTGTTTTTAATGGGCCGGGAGGATGGACAGAAGCTGCTGGATCAATGGGGGGCCATGGCCATGTGGGTCGACGGGGAAGGAAACGTCTACTCCAGCCCCGGATTTGAAGAAATCATCAGAACATAACGAGGTGAAGCAATGAAACACCTGTTTTTTGGGGGAATCCACCCCAAATACAACAAGGAAATGTCCACCGGTGTGACGGATTTCCGGACTGTGACACCGGAAACTGTGGTCATTCCCATGGTGCAGCACATCGGCGCTCCCTGCAGACCGCTGGTGGCGGTGGGGGACCGGGTGCTGCTGGGCCAGAAGATCGGCGACGGAGAGGGCCTATGTGTTCCGGTCCATGCCTCCGTGTCCGGCACGGTTACGGCAATTGAAGAATATCCCCATCCCAACGGCCGGAAGGTGCTGTCCGTGGTGATTCGCAACGATTTCCGGGATGAAGCGGTTCCGGCTGCGGAAGCCCGGATTCCGGTGGAGCAGATGGAAATTGACCGGATCCTCCACACCGTCCGGGAAGCGGGCATCGTGGGCATGGGCGGCGCGGCCTTCCCCGGCAATGTGAAGGCCCTGGCGGCCCTGGGAAATGTGGACACGCTGATCGCCAACGCCTGCGAATGCGAGCCCTATATCACTGCGGACGATTCCCTGCTGCGTACCGAGCCGGAGCATGTGCTTCGGGGTATGCAGATCATGAGAAGGGTTTTGAACCCGGAGCGGACCGTTCTGGCGGTGGAGGACAATAAGACGGAGGCAATCCGCAAGCTGCGGGGCATCCTGGGAGATTACCCAGGCATTGAGCTGAGGGTGCTGCCCACCCGGTATCCCCAGGGTGCGGAAAAGCAGCTGATCCAGGCGGTAACGGGCCGGGAAGTGGCTCCCGGTCAGCTGCCGGTGAGCGTTGGCTGCGCGGTATTCAATGTGTCCACCTATGCGGCCATTTACCGGGCAGTCTGCCTGGGGCTGCCCCTGACCTGGCGCATTGTCACCGTGTCCGGCGAAACGGTGAACCATCCCCAGAACTTCATTGTCCGAATCGGCACTTCCTTCCGGGATCTGATCCGGGAGGCCGGCGGTCTGACTGACGCAACCGAGCGGGTGATCTCCGGCGGCCCCATGATGGGCGTTGCCCAGAGCGATCTGTCCGTTCCCGTGGTGAAGGCCACCAATTCGATCCTGTGCCTGCCGAAAGATGAAAACGGCGCGGCGGAAAACCCCGTGTGCCTGCGCTGCGGCAAATGCGTGGCGGTGTGCCCCATGCGGCTGCAGCCGCTGTATCTGTACCGCTATGCAAACTGCGAAAATACTGCCCGGCTGGAGCAGCTGAATCTTCTGGACTGCATGGAGTGCGGCAGCTGTGCCTTTACCTGTCCGGGCAAGCTCCCGCTGGTGGAATCCTTCCGGAAGGGCAAGGTCCTGCTGCGGGCGAAGAAAGCAAAGGAGGAAGGCAAATGAAACTGACGGTTGCATCCTCTCCCCATATCCGGGGCGATTTCCGGTCCAGCCGGCTGATGCTGGATGTGGTCATCGGACTGCTCCCTGGGCTGGCTGTGGGTATCTTTGTGCTGGGCATCCGGGCCCTGATGGTTACCCTGGTTTCCATGGCTGCCGCCGTGACGGCGGAACTGCTGTGGAGTCTGCTGACAAAATCCCGTAATACCCTGCCGGACTGCTCTGCTCTGGTCACCGGCATGCTCTTTGCGCTGACTCTGCCTGCGTCCGTTCCCTACTGGGTGGTTGTGGTGGGCAGCGCCTTTGCCATCATCTTCGTGAAAATGATGTGCGGCGGCCTGGGCCAGAATATCTTCAATCCTGCCCTGGCGGCCAGAGCCTTTGTGATGCTCCTGTGGCCTGCTTCCGTCACCCGTTATGCGGCCATCGGCGTTGACGGCGTGACCGCATCCACCCCGCTGCATCACATGGTAATGCCCGCATTGCCGGAGGAAAGCATCCTGGATATGTTCCTTGGAATCTGCCCCGGCTCCATCGGCGAACTGTCCGCCCTGGCGCTGATTCTGGGCGGTGTGTATCTGGTGGCCCGGAAGGTGATCTCTCCCCGGATCCCCCTTGCATACATCGGCACCGTGGCAGTGCTGACACTGATTTTTCATAAGACGGACGATGCCCTTTCCTGGATGCTCTACAGCCTCTTCTCCGGCGGCCTGATGCTGGGTGCCATCTTTATGGCAACGGACTATGCAACCTCTCCCGTGACCGGGATGGGTCAGATCATCTACGGCATTGGCTGCGGCATTCTGACGGTGATTTTCCGTTACTTTGGCCTCTTCCCCGAGGGCGTGACCTATGCCATCCTGCTGATGAATGCCTGGGTCTGGACCATTGACCGGTATACCGCCCCCCGCCGCTTCGGCGTGAAGAAGGGAGGCAGGGCCAATGCGTAAATCTTTCTGGATGCCCATTGGGGCAATTGTGCTGGCCTGCGCCATTTTGCTGGCAGGCTATAATCTGTCTGCCGGTTACCGCCAGGCAAGGATTGAAGAAGAACTGACGGCCAAAATGCAGACCATCCTGCCGGGCTCTGCTGCCTTTGTCCGGGAGGAATACACCGGCGGGGATGCCAATATTCGGGCCGTTTACAAGGGCGAGACCGGCTATGTGGTCAACACCGTCACCTATGGCTATGCCGGC
Organism: Oscillospiraceae bacterium; assembly: GCA_015068305.1. Taxonomy (GTDB): domain Bacteria; phylum Bacillota; class Clostridia; order Oscillospirales; family Oscillospiraceae; genus Faecousia. Next base: position 5,010 of record SVKV01000045.1, on the reverse strand, counting down.
AACATCACCATGCTCATCGGCGTATCCAATGAGGGCAAGGTCACGGGCCTGCAGGTTCGGGATATGCAGGAGACCCATGGCCTGGGCGGCGAAGCTCTGTGGGACTGGGAATTTCTGGCCCAGTTTCTGAACACCACCGGCAATGTGGCCATCGCCACCGCCGGCCCCGATGCCTTCAGCGCAGCCACCGGCGAAAGCGGTGCGGAAGCGGAAGTATACGTGGATGCCCTTACCGGCGCCACGGTGACCTCCAAGGCCATCGCCCGGAGCGTCAACTCTGCGGTCAGCTTCGTCACCGGTGCCGATGCTGCCACGGAAGCAACCAGCTGGGGAGGCTAAGGATATGAAGAACAACAAATACTTTTTGAATACCCTTCTGGTTGGGGTGCTGTTTGCGGTGATGGCGGTTTTTATGGTTCTTCGTGCCGTTCAGCCTCCGGCTGTTTTGCCGCCGCTGAATATTCCCAACATGGTGCTTGTGAGCCTGGTCGCCCTGCTGCTGGAGCATTATCTGGCACCCGGCAATGACCGGTGCTACATCTGCATCCCGGTGCTGGCGGCGCTGATCTTCGGTCTGCTGCCGCTGATGGCGGGCTTTGCCTGTCAGCATACCTTCTGGAAGTTTGGCCTGGTGGGCGGCGTGGTTTTTACCGTGACCACCTTCCTGTTCACCTCCATGACAGACCGGCTGCTTTCGGGCCCCAAGGCATCCGCTGCACCTTTTGCAAGCGCGGCAGGCCTTTATCTGGCTGCCCAGTGCTTTGCCGGTATTATCCTGTAATGACAAGAAAAATCCCCGCCTTTATGGCGGGGATTTTTTGTTTGGATTACTGCATACCCTGCTCGTAAGCCTCGATCATCTTCTTGACCATCTGGCCGCCGACGGAGCCGGCCTCCCGGGAGGTCAGGTGACCGTTGTAGCCATTGGTCAGGTTGACGCCGACCTCGGAAGCTGCCTGCATCTTGAAACGGTCCATAGCTTCCCGTGCCTGGGGAACATTGATCTGGTTGTTGTTCTTCATGGTAGATCTCTCCTTTTGCTTTCTTCGGACGAAAACACCTTCCGAAGAAAGCATTTTCTGTTCCGTAACCCTAGTTTGACCAGCCGCAAAATTTGTATGAATGTTAACTGGCGGAAAGACTGGAAGGGAATGGTTTTGAAAAAATCGCGACAACTGGACACAGCTGTCGCGGTATAGATTTTGTGCTATTCGATGCCGGTAACATGACATATCATTTGAATCAGCTGCTCATTCATGTCATCAGGATCCAGTTCGGGGTTGGCACAGGCAAGATCCAGCAGCTGCTTCAGACAGGCAACGATGATGGTGTTCACCAGGTGAAGGCTTTCTTCAGAAACAAGGGTGTTCTCCACCTCCATCAGCGGCTTCAGAATCTGAAGGCAGCGGTCGGAGATGTTTCCGCCGTAGTACATTTCTTCGATTTCTTTGGTGTAGGCGGGCTTTTCCTCCGGGAACAGACGATAATACTGAGTGATAATGGGGGTCAGATTGCTGCTGTATTTTCCGAAGAAGAAGTTGCGGAAGATATGAGGCTTGTGGAAGACAGTTTCGCCAAAGGCCTGCCAGATAGCGATAAACTTATCCTTGGGGCTGGCAATTATGGTGCTGTATTCGGAAAGCTTGTTACTGTAGTCGTTAAAGTGCTTCAAAGATGCCAGCAGAATCAGCTGATTGGCATCCTTGAAATAGAGGTAGATGGTGGAGTTGTGAAAACCGGCCTTCTCGGCAATTTTCCGGATGGAGATTTTCTCCAAACCCTCGCTGTCGATCAGAGCCTGGGTGGCTTCAACGAAAGCAATGGCATTTTTTCGCTTTTCAGCATCCTTTTCCCAATCAATCATAAGATGCATCCTTTCTGCTTGTATAAGCGCGATTATCATAATTGTATCACAGAATTCTCAGAAATCAAGGAAAACTAAAAACCGGATGCCAATTGCTGAAAAGCTTGTACAGTTTCGATAAGTCAGCTTGCAAAAACAGCGGGGTACATAGACGGCTGTTGTAAAAAATAACAAAAATGAAAAAAGCTATTGACAATAAGCGCGCTTACTGTTATTATACAGATAAATAAGCGCGCTTATCAATGACGACATGGTGCGAATTGCAATAGAATTCTTCTATATTTTTCCTTTCTAAAGAAACCTGCATGGTCCCTCTGGTCAGTAGAGAAGGTGGCAGCTTGCTGTCCGTGGGAATACATCCACATGCGTGAAGGGTTTCGATCTCCCTCCCCCTTTGCTTACTCCTGAAAGCACCAAGAAGCAGCATGTTCGCATGCTGCTTCTTGGCGTTTTGAGGCCGTGCAGAAACCGGGCTGCTGTTGCGGTATGATCTTCGTTATTAGTTAACAATATGCACTTGTTCACATAATCCGGGTAAAGGAGGCTGCGGCATGAACCATCATGATACAAACCCTGAATACTTCAGAAATAAGAGCAAACGGGACTATATCCGTAAGACCCAGGAGATCATCCAAAAAGAAGGCCGGGAATCGGTATCCATCCGCAGGATCGCCCGGGAGATGCATTGTTCCAGTGCGAACCTGTACTGTCATTTTCAGAATCGGCAGGAATTGATTTATTATGCAGAGCTGATACGGCATGCCTCCTTTGTTCACCGGCTGAACGAAGCAGAGAAAAACTGGAAAAATATATGGGACTTCTATGTGGGCATTTGGGATTGTTACTGCAGGGAAGCATTCCGGAATCCGGATGCCTATGACTTGCTGTTTCTGCAGGCCCAGACAGATACCTTCAAAAATGCGGTCAGTGAATACTACAGCCTATTTCCGGAAGCTTTCCTTGAATCAAGCGAGGTTTTTGGAGGCCTGCTGACCCAAAAGGATTTTATGGCCCGGGACTTCGAAGCCTGCAGAAAATGCGTGGAGGCCGGGGCGTTGGAGGAAGCGGATGCCCAGCGGCTGAACAGGCTGGTCTGCTATCAGTATCAGGGATATCTCAAATCCATTCTGGACAGCCCTCTTACTGAGGAAAACATGGATCTAAAGGTTCGGCAATTCATCGACGATGTGGACTGGATTGTCATGCATCTGGCAAAAGATCTGAAAGGATACCGCGGCTATGGGAAATAAGACCATCACCCTTTGGACCAGGCAAGTGCCCCAGGTGTGGGCGGCGCTGCTGGATGAAGGTGTTTATCGATGCAAAGAGGAATACATCCGCCAGAAGAATGATACCATCAGCGAATACTATCTGGAGCTCTATCAATGGTACACCCGGGAGGCCGGAAAATATATTGCCATTGCAGAGGAAACACCCTATCCGATCTGGCTGTCGCTGGATGAGGAAATGATGCTGCAGCCGGTGGATCATTCGGTGATTTTGCGGGTGGAGGTCCCGGTCGAAAAGGTTCTTCTGTGCAATTATGATGCCTGGGGTTACCGGGTCAACTATTGGTATGTGCCGACGGACAAGGAAGATGAAGAAAAACACCGCCGGGAGCTGGCGATGTATGGGATTCGAAGTGACGATGAACTGATCAATACCCATAAGGGCAATTTCTACCCGCATCTGCGCAGCAAAATCCGGCGCAGCTGGAGCCGGGTATTTACACAAATGAACGTAAGTCCCGATATGCTGGTAGCCACCACATGGGAATTGCGTCGGGAATGGGTGAAGGAGGTGCGGTTTTATGAAGCTGTGGACGGCGCAGACTGCTGATGTTTGGAAGCTGCTGGAGGAGCAGGGGAGCATCATTGTAAAAAAGGAGTATATTCGGAAAAAGTACGGTGAATGCGCATGGAGCTTTCTGATCGCTTATGATTATCTGGCTAAAAAGCTGTCTGAAAAGGTTCCTCCGCCGGAAGGCGCGGAATCTCCTGTTTGGCTTTTTGCAGATCCGAAGTGGGCAATGGATGTGTCTGTGCCCATGGAAGTACCGGAGAGCGAGATTCTGCTCTTTGATCTGCGGAAATGGTATCGGGTACTCTCCCTTTCTTATGTGGGAACCAAGCGGGAGGAGGAAGTGTTCGATGCAATGCTGAAAAGACAGGGGATCCGGGATAGTTCGGAGGTGTTCCGGACGCCCTATTACCCGCTGCAGAAAAAGCAGATCCTGGCAAGCTGGGAGCGGATTTTTGAGCTGCCAGAGGATACCCAGTATTATCAGGCTGCCTGTTGGCAGATGAGAAAAGAGTGGAAAGTGAAATGAATACGACAGAGTTTTTCGGTACAGAAAAAATAAGTAGAATTCTACTTAAACTAGCACCACCAGTCATGCTGGCCCAGCTGATCCAGGCGCTTTATAATATTATTGACAGCCTGTTTATTGGCAGATATTCCGAGACCAGCTTGACGGCACTGTCCATTATTTATCCGGTTCAGCTGCTGATGATTGCACTGGCGGTAGGAACCGGAGTAGGCATCAATACCGCGATGGCTTCCAAATTAGGCGCAGGGGAAAAGCGACAGGCGGATGTATTTGCAGGTGTCGGTACTCCCGTTGCTGCGGTGCTGTGGTTTCTGTTTGCTTCCTTATGCTGGCTTCTTATGCCTGCATACGCAAGGATATCCTCTGATTCTGAGGCAGTTATTCAGGATGTGATACAGTATGGCAGAATTGTTTGCGTTTTCGGTTTTGGTTTATTTTTGGAAAGCATTTGGACAAAGATTTTACAGGCAAACGGAGATATGAAAACGCCCATGATTGCACAAATGCTGGGTGCCGTTACCAATATCGTTCTGGATCCTCTGCTGATTTTTGGCATGTTCGGACTGCCGGAGATGGGAATTGACGGTGCTGCCGTGGCGACCGTAGCAGGGCAGGCTGTTGCCGCAGCCGTAGTGGCAGGAAAAGCATTCCGAAAGCCGCCTGCAAAGAAATTGATCCTGAGCTGTGTTACAACAATTTTTCGCCTGGGATTGCCCAATATTCTGATGCAGTCGGCATATACCTTTTATATCTTTGGCCTAAATTTGATTCTGGCGGGTTTCTGTGACCAGGCGGTCACAGCATTGGGCCTGTACTA
>SVKV01000044.1 GCA_015068305.1 Oscillospiraceae bacterium | reverse complement strand
ATGGTTCACCGTGCAGAGCGGTGTTAATAGATACTGAAAGGTAAATTCCAATTTCTCGAACAGCGCAGTTACGCACCTAATCGATTTTCTTACCCCACTTTACGCACCGTTATACTGCTCTTTCGCAGCAAGAAAGCACCCCAAAAGGGGTGCTTTCTTGTTGGTAAAGAGGTGACAGGACTCGAACAATTCCAATGCGGCGCGGATGAGCGCCGCTCGCGAGGGCTTGACCGAGCGACTCCTTGATTTTATCGAGTCCTGTTGCCCATCCCTGGAAGAGGCCTTCGGGCCTCTCTTTTTTGGTGCGGATTAAGCAGCAGAACTCGAACAGTTTCAATGCGGCGCGGATGAGCGCCGCTCGCGAGGGCTTGACCGAGCGACTCCCTGATTTTATCGAGTCCTGTTGCCCATCTCTGGAAAAGGCCTTCGGGCCTCTCTTTTTTGGTGAGGATTAAGCAGTAGGACTCGAACAGTTTCAATGCGGCGCGAATGAGCGCCGCTCGCGAGGGCTTAACCGAGCGACTCCCTGATTTTATCGAGTTGAAGTTGCCCGCACCACAAATAAAACGGCAGTCCAATAAGATGGACTGCCGTTTTATTTACATATTTATGAACGGAATGCACACAGGACCGCTTCTTTTTGCCATTACAATCTTCCGTAGCGCTGGGTAGTGTCAAAAATCCGCTTCGTCAGCTCCTCTGTGATGAAGCCCTTCGGTGCACGCCAGGTCCAGTTGTCGGCGGACAGTGTTCCGGGGAAATTCATCCGGGCACAGGCGCCCAGCTCCAGATAATCCTGCATCTGAATGACGCAGAGCCTGCTGACGGAGCCCATACATGCCCGGATCATGCCCCGAACCAGCCCCTCTTCCTCATTGAGGCCCAGATAGGATCTGGCCATAGCCACATCCTCGGCCGAGGCTTCCTCAAACCACTGGGCCAGAGTCAGATTGTCGTGGGTACCGGAATAGCAAACGGAGTTGACCGGGTAGGTATGGGGCAGGTAGTCGGCCGTTTCCCGGGAATCGAAGGCAAACTGCATCACCTTCATGCCGGGATAGCCGGAATCCTCCTGAAGCTGACGGACCTCACTCGTCACGTAGCCTAAATCCTCCGCGATGAAGTCCAGGTCGGGCAGGGCAGCCTGCACGGCGCGGATGAAATCCAGACCCGGCCCCGGCTGCCAGGAGCCCCCTGCGGCATTGTTGTCTCCTGCCGGGATTGCCCAGTAGCTTTCAAAGCCCCGGAAGTGATCCAGCCGAACCACATCGTACATCCGGGAGGCGGCTGCCAGCCGGCGAATCCACCAGGCAAAGCCCGTTTCCTTCATCCTGTCCCAGTCATACAGGGGATTTCCCCAAAGCTGGCCGTCGGCCGAGAAAGAATCCGGCGGACACCCCGCAACCATTTTGGGCCGGCCGCTGCCATCCAGCTGAAACAGCTGAGGATTGGACCAGACATCGGCAGAATCCAGAGGAACGTAAATCGGCACATCACCGATAATGCGGATGCCCTGACCGTTGGCATAGCTCCGCAGGGCTGTCCACTGCCGGAAGAAGGTATACTGGAGAAAAGAATGGAATCCGATGGAATCTGCAAATTCTTTGCGGTAACGGGCCAGGACCTGGGGATCACGCATCACCAGACCCTCGGTCCAGCTCTGCCAGGCGCATCCATGGAAGGCTTCCTTTAAGGACATGAACAGGGCATAATCTTCCAGCCAGTCCGCGTTATCGCTTACGAATTTTTCAAATGCTTCATCGGGGGTAAAACGCCCATAGGCCAGCCGGAGCAGCTTGCTGCGGTTACTGTACAGGCAGCCGTAGTCCACACGGCCCTCCTCCCGGCACCAGCAAACGGCATCCGCCTCCTCCTGCTTCAGCAGGCCCTCCGCGATCAGCATATCCAGATCGATCAGGTAGTGGTTGCCTGCGAAGGTGGAGAAGGACTGGTAGGGGGAATCGCCGTAGCCCGTGGGACTCAGGGGAAGGATTTGCCAATAAGACTGCCCCGCTTTGGAAAGAAAATCCACAAATTCATAAGCGCACTTACCTACGCTGCCGATTCCATAGGGATTGGGCAGGGAGGTAATGTGCATCAAAATACCGCTTTTTCGCATAAAATGCTCCTTACTCGTCAATGCGGCGGGTGCTTTCCCGCTGGTACAAAGCATAAGGGACGGACTCGTGGCAAGCCGTTCCGCCGTGCTCGATGCGGTCAATTAAAATTTCCACGCTGCGTTTTGCCATTAACTGCGCCGACTGAATCACTGTGGACAGCTGCGGCACCAGAAATGAGCCCAGGGGCAGTCCGTCAAAACCCATGACGGAAACGTCCCGGGGTACCCGCAGGCCGTTGTTGTGCAGCGCCCGGATGGCACCGATGGCCATAACGTCAGCTTCCGCGAACAGCGCCGTAAACCGGCGGCCGCTGGCAATCAGCTTCTGGGTGGCATTGTAGCCGTCCTGATAGGAAAAGCGCACACCCTGATAATCCAGTTCCTCGTCATACGCGATTCCATGATTTCGGAAGGCATCCAGGCAGCCCTGATAACGCAGGCGCGCGGTGTCCGACGCTTCCCGGTCACCGCCAACGATGACAAACTGCCGGTGCCCCAGTGCGATCAGGGAATCCATGGCGCAGCGGGCAGCCTGCCGGTCATCGGTGGCAACACTGGACAAATTTGTAAATGGGAGTCCGGAAGCATCATTGGAGACCAGCACACAGGGAATATCAATTTTCGCAAAATCCTTTTGGAAGTTTTGACTGTTGCCGCCCAGGAACAGGATGCCCAGAGGCTTTTTCTCCCGGCAAAGCTGAATTGCCCGAAGAACTTCGTTGGAGTCTTCATCCATGTAGTCCACATACAGCGGATAACGGGTCTGGGAAACCAGATTCTGGATGGACTCCACCATTTCGCTGAAAAGTTCGTTGGAGGTGCCCTTGACAACCACCAGGATAGACGTAGCATGCTGTTTCAGCTGCTGCGCATTGGCATTGATCTGGAAGCCGCTTTCTTCCACAGCCCGGTTAACCGCTTCCCTTGTCTGTTTGCTCACATTGGGATGGTTGTTCAGTACCCGGGATATGGTGGCTACGCTGTATCCGGTTTTTTCCGCCAGGTCTTTGATCGTCACAGGTACACCTCCTTCGCTAAATTTGAATCAGGTAATCAGCCCTTCACCGCGCCGGCAGCCACACCCTTGATGATGTATTTCTGGCAGAACAGATACACGATAATAATGGGCAGAATGGCCATCATGATCACCGCCATGGTGGCGCCCAGGTCCACGGTGCCGTAGCTGCCCTTCAGATACTGCACATGGATGGGGATGGTTCGGTACTCGGTGATATCCAGAACCAGGTAGGGCAGCAGATAGTCGTTCCAGACCCACATCAGCTCCAGGATACCCACGGAGATCATGGTGGGCTTCAGCATGGGCAGCACAACCATGAAGAAGGTACGCACAGGGCCGCAGCCGTCGATGGCGGCAGCTTCCTCGATTTCCAGAGGCAGACCCTTGATAAAGCCGGAGAACATGAAGATGGCAAGGCCCGCACCGAAGCCCAGATAGATCACAGGAATGGTCCAGGGGGTATTCAGGTGGAAATCCTTGGCGGTGGAGGTCAGGGTGAACATAACCATCTGGAAGGGGACGATCATGGAGAACAGGCACAGATAGTAGAAGATGTTGGCCGCTCTGGACTTGACCCGGACAATATACCAGGCAGACATGGAGCAGAACAGCAGGATCAGGCCAACGGACACCACGGACATATACACACTGTATCCCACGGATTTCATGAAGGGATAATTGCCGAAGGTCAGGCCCTCCAGATAGTTTGCCCAGCCCACGAAGGATTCGCCGTTGGGCAGCGCAAAGGCATCCATATTGATGAAGTTATTGCTTTTGAAGGAGTTGATGACCACTTCAAAAATGGGGAATACCCAGATCAGGCAGAGGACGGTGAAAAAGACCGTCAGGATTTTACTGCCGAGGGAGTACTTCTTTTTCATTACTGCTGCACCTCCTTGGAACTGGTTGCATACTGCTGGGTCAGGGCAAGCACCGCCACCAGCAGGAAGAAGATGACGGCCTTGGCCTGGGCAACACCATGGTAATTCTTGCTGATGTTATAGGTGGAATAGATGTTCAGCGCCAGCAGCTCGGTGGTGTTGATCTTGGCACCGTTGGCCATGACGCTGGGCATACCGCCGGTGAGGGCCAGGTTCTGGTCGAAGAGCTTGAAGCCGTTGGTCAGGGTCAGGAAGGTGCAGGTGGTGATGGCGGGCATCACATTGGGAATGATGACCCGGAACAGGGTCTGGCTGCCGGAGGCACCGTCAATCCGGGCAGCTTCCAGCATATCCCCGGGCACCGCCTGGAGGCCCGCAATGTAGATGATCATCATGTAGCCGATCTGCTGCCAGCAGACCAGAATCACCAGACCCCAGAAACCATAGGTAGGGTTGGCGGTGAGATAGGTGGAGTATTGCTTCAGCACTGCGTCAAAAATCATGCTCCAGATGTAGCCCAGGACCACGCCGCCGATGAGGTTCGGCATGAAGAACACGGTGCGGAACAGGTTGGAGCCCCGCATTTTCTGGGTCAGGGCATAGGCAATGGCAAAGGAGATCACGTTGATGATCACAATGGTGACCACCGCGAAAGCAGCGGTATTCTTGAACGCGTTCCGGAAGCCCGCGTCCGCAAACACCTTCAAATAGTTGCCGATGCCGATCCACTGGGCATCGGAGGGAACATTGAACTTGCAGAAGGACAGATAGATGCCCTGAATAAAGGGCCAGACAAAGCCGATGCAGAAGGCCAGGAAGGTGGGCAGAATAAACAGCCAGGCCCATTTTTTAATCGGGCCGCGAACAAGATTGCTGTTCACGCCCTCCAGATGTTTCTTTTTGCTCAAGATATGCTACCTCACTTTCAACGGTGTACTTGCGCCTTCCGGGCAAGGCAAAGAATCCGAATCCTGCGGGTTCTTTGCCTCAACCGAAAAAGGGGCGGGCAGATGCCCGCCCCCTTACCTGTGCGTGAATTGGATCGGTAATTATGGAATTAGCCGTTCACAACGCTGTACTCGTAAGCCCAGCCGTCAACGAAAGCTTCCTCGACCATGGACCACTCAGCGGTACCAGCGGAGTAAGCAGCCAGAGCGGTGACAACGGTAGCTCTCCAAGCGTCAACATTGGGAGTGTAGTTGAATGCCCAGGAGATAGAGGTCTTGCCCTCAGCCAGCATAGCGTTGCCGTCATTGACGAACTTGTTGGTGGAAGCGGGGCAGTTCTTGAAGGGAACAGCGCCCAGCTGTGCAACGTAGACAGCGGAAGCGTCGGGATCGGAAACCAGCCACACCAGGAAGTCGATGGAAGCCTGGATGTCCTCAGCAGAAGCCTTGGCATTGATAGCCCAGCAGTTCTCGGTACCGGAGCACAGAGCAGCATTCTCTTCGCCCTCAGCGCCGCAGTAGATGGGGATCATAGCGAGCTGCTCGTCGGTCATACCGGCCTCGATCAGGCCTGCGTACTCCCAGGTGCCGTTCTGATAGAACACAGCCTTGCCCTCAGCGAACTGAGCCTTGGACTCGTCGCCGGTGGAGGTGGTCAGGGAGGTGGGATCGTTTGCGGAGTTGTTGATGTACAGATCCCAAACGTTCTTGAACAGGTCCAGCTTCTCGCCGGTGATGGTAGCGACCTGAGAGGTCACGCCCTCGTAGTGCAGGGGCAGGGTGGCCAGGTGGCCGGAGAAGCGCCAGGAAGAGGAGCCGTCCAGACCGGCAGCGGAGAAAGCGTCGAAGCCCAGCTCAGCAGCGCGGGCATGGATGTCCTCAGCAACAGCCTTCAGGGTCTCGAAGTTGGTGATGTCAGCCAGGGAGTAGCCGGCATCGGCCAGCAGCTTGGTGTTGACGATGATACCGAAGGACTCGTAGCAGTTGCCGATGGCCTTCAGCTCGCCAGCCTCGTTGTAGAGGTTGAAGTCGTTGGTGGTCAGCTCAGCAGCGATAGCGGTGTCGGTCAGATCCAGGGCGTACTCGTCCCAGTCAGCCAGGCCGGCCATGTTGCCGATGTTGTAGATGGTAACATCCTCAATGTTGGCATTCAGGGTGTCGGAGTAGGTGCCGGAAGCAGCGGTGACGACCTTGACCTCAACACCGGTCTTCTCGGTGTAGGTCTTGGCCAGATCCTGCAGAGCGCCGTCGAACTCGGGCTTGAAGTTCAGGTAGTAGACGGAACCGGTAGCTTCAGGAGCCTGGGTCTCAACGGGGTCCTGTGCCACGGGAGCCTGAGTGCCTTCAGCTTCGGGAGCGTTGGTCTCAGTGGGCTTTTCGGTGCCGCAGGCGACCAGGCCCAGAACCATGACCATAGCCAGCAGCAGAGCAATCAGCTTTTTCATTATGTTTCCTCCTAGTTTTTGTGAAATATATGCTTATTCGGCAGATACCGGAGAAGCCAAAATCATCTTTTTCCCGCAGATGTGAAAATCAATGCGGGAATCCTCCTGAAAATTGAAAACGATTTCATAAACCCTGACTTCAATATATAGCGATAGAAACGTAAATTCAACCATAAAATGCCGCAATCATAAAATTTTGGAAGAACCACCAAGTAATTGCGTTCCTTTTTGTATAATTTTCTTATAATTATCGATTGAAAACGGTTTCATATATATTTTCAAATTATATGTAACAGGAATATCCGCTATCCAACCTTCATCAAGGTGACATCACCCTTAGGTTCCATTGCCTAAGCGTGCAGGTTCGAGTCCTGGTGCGGATTAAGCAGCAGGACTCGAACAGTTTCAATGCGGCGCGAATGAGCGCCGCTCGCGAGGGCTTGACCGAGCGACTCCCTGATTTTATCGAGTCCTGTCATCCGCACCAGCAAAAAGCAGGGATTTCGGAAAAACCGAAATCCCTGCCTGTTTACCTGAGCAATTCTTCCGACAGCCGCAGAATCTCCGGAGCGATCCGCTGCCGTTCTTTTCTTAATACGCTATTGTATAGCGGATATGCCAGGGCAACCAGGATCAGCCCCAGGACACCTACCAGAATACCGATCACCATGGCCCAGTGGTCCAGCGCCGCGCCCAGGTCCGTCATACACAGGCTCATGCCGGTGCCCAGAATCAGCGCCCCCAGAACGCCGATGGCAATGGAAGCTGACTGGGCTTTCCGGGTGGGGATGGCGTGGAGCCGGCGAAGCTGCTCCATTTTATCCTCCTCTTTGGGCAGGTATTTTTTGCGGATGGCTTCAATTTCCTGCTGCTGCTCCGCAGAATAGGTGTATTCAAAGGATTGGTTATTTTCCATTGCTTCTCTCCTGAAGTTTTTTGATTTCCCGGGTGCCCCTTTGGATCATGTAGATGCCGATGCTGACGATCAGCAGACAGACGGCGCAGCCGGTGAGAATATTCATCAGATGCTCCCAGCCCTCTCCTGTGCCGAAGGTATGGAACATACTGGCCTGAAGGGAGAATATGGCGAAGAACGCCTGGGCCAGATCCAGCATCCGGATGGACGAGTCCACAGGGTGGACATGCTTTCTGTCTTTGGCGATACTCATAAAACTGGATATCAGCTTATAAAAGGCAAACAGCGCGGTTGTGATGACCATGATTTCCCCATGCTCTTCTGCCCGGTTCCAGTTGACCATCTGGAACACAAGCCCGATCAGTGTCAGATGCATCAGCAAGATCAGGATACCGCAGAAGCGATAAGACTTCCACTGCTGCTGTAAGCTCTTTGCGTGCTTTCTGCGCAGGATCTGAAACAGCTGGATCAGCGACAGGGTCATATTGTAGATGCCGTCGCAGCCGATCCAGGCAGAGCCCAGAATCACACCGGAAGCGATTTTGAAGCCTCCGTAGGCAAAATTGATGATCTGTTCCCCATAGAGTCCCATCTGAAATTGGAGTTCTTTATTATCCCAAAAAGCTGTCAGCCCGGGATGACGGGAAAGCCAGTGTTTTCCTGCACGAATCGCACCGGGAAGTTTCACGCAAAGGGCAGCCAGGGACCAGGCCGACAATGCGTACAGGAAATATGCCGGAATCCACTCCGTCCGGCTTTGAACAAACACCCATATCAGGCCAGCTACACATACAATGCTGAGCAGCAGTACAGCAGAAAAGGGCAGCCCGAAGAGGATCCTCCAGCCTGCCCAGTGTATCGTGACAAGCCAGGCTTTTTTGCAGGCAGAAGCTGTGGCCTTCCAGCCCTTCCAATGAACAAAGACTTCCCAGCCTTTTTTGAAATCCGGTTTCTTCATAGCCTATCTCCTGAACTTTACCGTAAAGGTACTTCCCTGCCCATATATGCTCTGGACACTGATTTCCCCGTTCAGGATATCCACCACCCGCTTCACCAGCGCCAGGCCCAGACCATTGCCCTGGGTGGCGTGGGAGGTGTCTCCCTGGTAGAATTTTTCAAAAATATGCGCTCCCACCTCCGGCCTGATGCCGCAGCCGGTATCGCTGACAGAAACGATCACCAGATTACCTTCCGTTTTCAGGCTGACGCCGATGGTGCCGCCCTCGGGGGTGAATTTCACCGCGTTGGAGATCAGATTGTTCCACACAAGGCTCAGAAGCTCTGCATCGGACCGGATGCGGACATCATCTTCGATATCCGTCTCAATATTCAAATTTTTCTTTTCCCAGATATCCTCAAACTGCAGCAGGTTTTCGCAGAGCTGCTCCCCCAGGTCATATTCATCCAGCTGGGGGAAGATCTGCTGGTTTTCCAGCTTGTTCAGCTTCAGAATATTGGTGATCAGCGCCGCCAGCCGCCGGGAGCTGTGGGAAATGGCTTTCGCGTACTCCACCCGGTCCTCCTCGGAGATGCCCGGCTTTTGCAGCATGGTGGCGTAGTTTCCCATGACTGCCAGGGGTGTTTTCAGCTCATGGGACACATTTGCAATAAAGTCGGTGCGCAGGGTCTCGGTGCCCCGGAGCTCCGCGGTCATCTGATTGATGGCGTCGATGATCTGGTTGAAGCCGGTCTCTCCGGCAAATTCCTTCACCGGCGGGATCCGCACCGTGAAATCTCCCTGCATCACCTGATCCAGGGCATCCATGATCTGCTTTACCGGCCGGTCCACCATCCGTTTCCGGCGGATATAGTCGATGGTGGCGGAAATAATGGTGATCAGCAGCACGTTGCCGAAGGTCAGCTTGGCAGCGGCGGCGATGTTGTCCTTGGTGAACACCAGCCCCATGGTATCCGCCAGCACCGACACAAACAGCATCATGCAGCAGGAGACCACGAAGGCCACGATCAGGAAAAACACCAGATAGTTGTTGATCGCCCGAAGAACCTGCTTATATTTACTCTTTTTCACCGGATCACCGCCTTGTAGCCCAGGCCGTGGACGGTCTTGATCTCAAAGTCCTCACAGCCGGAAAGCTTGGTGCGCAGCTTGGTCATGTACACATCCACCGCTCGGGGAGCCGTATTGGTGTCCGCATCCCAGAACTCATCCATCAGCTGCTGCCGGGTGAAGGTTTTCTTCGGATAGCTGAGCAGCTTGTAGAGGATGTTGAACTCCCGGTTGGTAAGGGGAATCTCCTCCTCACCCAGCAGGGCGATATGCTCGTCCATATCCATGGAGAAGCTGCCCACCTCCAGCCGCCGGGAGGAGGCGATCTTGGCCCGGCGCAGCAGGGCGCCGATCCGCAGGAACAGCTCGTCCAGGTCAATGGGCTTGACCATGTAATCGTCCACGCCGATCCGGTAGCCCCGCTGCTTGGAAGCGAAATCATCCCGGGCAGTCATGAACAGGATGGGAATATTCTCATTTAAGCTGCGCACCGTTTTGGCAAATTCAAAGCCGTCGATGCCGGGCATCATGATATCCGACACGATCAGGTCAAACATCCGGTCATACATGGCATCATAGGCTTCGCCGGCGCTTAATGCCCCCGTTGCCACGTAGCCGCTGGAATTTAAGAATGTGCAGACCGTACGGTTTAGGTCCCTGTCGTCCTCCACCACCAAAATATGAAACATGGGCCGAACCTCCAAAATCAGGTATTTTGATTATCATAACACAGAAATGTTTCCGTTTTGTTTGCGTTTGAAAAAATTCAAGCCCATGAGAAAAATTTCTCATGGGCTTTCTGAAGAAATCAGTTTTTCGGTCCCCGGTATCCGGCGAAAACAGCTTTTCTGCCAATGGGTTCCGCTCATAAACATTACTTCAGCCCCAGGAACATGGGAATCAGCATCAGCAGCAGAACGATGCCGACAATGCCCACCAGGATGCCGGGCAGCATCAGCTTCCAGACCATGATCAGGCACATACCCACACCCAGCACCAGAGCGGCAAACACGCCGTACAGGATCTTGCCGGTCATTTTCCAGTTGATTTTGATTTTCCGGCCGGAGCGAAGCCACGCCACGATGGACTGGACCAGCAGAGAAATGCCGCCGATGGCGGTGCAGACCACGCCGATGTTGAAGGCATTCCACTCAGGCAGCAGACACATGCACATACCCAGGGCAAACAGCAGACCGCCGATGGTGCCAATGATCAGATTCACAAAAACAGACTTCTTCATGTTGATATTCTCCTTAGCAATTGTTTCATTTGATGGCATCATTCTACTGACCCGTTGCTTCCAAAATGCTTATCTTATGTTTCTGAAATATTAATAACGCTATTTTCATGCATTTTTCCTTCAAAGGCTTTTCTGCCGTGCTGTGATCAGCCTGAAATTTCGGAACGGCGGATCGCTGATGCACAGAGAAAAGCACCCCATCCGGGGTGCTTTTCTGATTTACAGTCTTCCGTAGAGCCGTGTGGTGTCGAACATCCGCTTGGTCAGTTCCTCCGTGATGAAACCGCCCGGTGCCCGCCAGGTCCAGTTGCCGGCAGAGAGCGTTCCGGGGAAATTCATCCGGGCGCAGGCGCCCAGTTCCAGATAATCCTGCATCTGAATGATGCAGAGCCGGCTGACAGAGCCCATACAGCCCCGGATCATGCCGCGAATCAGCCCCTCTTCCTCATTGAGACCCAGGTAGGATCTGGCCATAGCCACATCCTCGGCCGAGGCCTCCTCAAACCACTGGGCCAGCGTCAGATTGTCGTGGGTGCCGGAATAGCAAACGGAGTTGACCGGGTAGGTATGGGGCAGGTAGTCGGCCGTTTCCCCGGAAGGTCTCCTTTATGGACATAAACAGGGCGTAATCTTCCAGCCAGTCTGCGTTTTCGTCTATAAATCTCTCATATTGCGCATCGGGAACAAACCGGCCATAGGCCAACCGGAGCAGCCTGCTGCGGTTACTGTACAGGCAGCCGTAGTCCACGCGGCTTTCGTCCCTGCTCCAGCAAATGGCATCCGCCTCCTCCTGCTTCAGCAGGCCCTCCGCGATCAGCATATCCAGATCGATCAGATAATGGTTGCCCGCAAAGGTGGAGAAGGACTGGTAGGGGGAATCGCCGTAGCCCGTGGGGCTCAGGGGCAGGATCTGCCAGTAGGACTGTCCGGCTTTACGCAGAAAATCCACAAATTCATATGCGCACTTGCCTACGCTGCCGATGCCGTAGGAATTCGGCAGCGAAGTAATGTGCATCAAAATTCCGCTTTTTCGCATAGAATGCTCCTTACTCGTCAATGCGGCGGGTGCTCTCCCACTGAGACAGCACGCAGGGGACGGAACGCATCATTTTCCACAGGTACAGGAACCGGTATGGGCAATTTGGCCAAAAATGAAACGATTCCATAATTCCTGATTTCAATATATAGCGATACCCGCGCAAATTCAACCATTAATTCTCGCCATTTTGAAAATTTCGCACATCTGCCATATCTGGATTCATTTTCTTGTGCCATTTTCTTGAAAACGATTCCATTCTGATTTGCCCTATGGAAACGGTCCGCTCCGGAGCCGGTACCCCCTGCCGATCCTTTGCAGGCTGGACCGTCCCAAACGCAAAAAGTGCATCCGTTTCCGGATGCACTTTTTCGCATACCCCGAAGGGGCTTGCTTTCTGGATTACAGGTCTGCGTAGGTCAGCAGCTGCACGCCGTTCTCCCGGCACCACTTGGGCACTTCGGGATTGATGGCAAACTCCACCTCCCGGGCCCGGGCGGTAGTGATATAGGAGGTATCCAGCACGTAGGCATCCACGAAGCCGGGATGCAGCACCATCAGGGCTGCCTCGTCCTCTGCCATGGGCTGGGAAGCGGCCTTCTTGAAGCTCTCGAAGGGATTATAGTCCGGATTGCCGGAATCCATGGAGAACTTCAGGTAGGTGGAACCGATCATGGGTCCCTTGGGGCCCACCTTCATGGACTCCACACCGTACTTCTGGGCCACGATTGCCAGAGCCTTGTTGAAATTGGCGCTGGGCACTGCGTGGGCTTCCACCATGTAGGGCTTCTTGCCGGTGAGCTCCACCAGGCGGTTAAACTGAGCCTCAACCTCCATAACCACTTCCTCGAGAACCACGAAATCCTCCTTGGCGTTGCGGTACAGGTCCTTGTGCTTGAACTCGCCGTTCTCATCCACCAGGCTGGGGATCAGCTTGGGATCGGTGATGGGCTTTCCCTGGCAGATATTTGCGTGGACGGTGAAGGTCACGTCGGTGCCGTCCATCAGCCGGACACCGTGCTCAGCCCACTCCATATTGGGCATAACGCCGACGCTGCGGACAATGCCGCTCTTGACGGCTCTGGCCAGACCGTAGTTGAAGGCCTCGCTGTAGCCCAGGTCATCTGCACGAACTAAGATTTTTGCCATTGGATCATTCCTCCTAAAAAAATTATCTGTCTATATTGTAAAAAGCATAGGAAAAAAAGTCAAGACTGCCGATGAAAAGCAGCAAAAATAACGATTGCAGAGAAAAAGCGGAAGAATCCGCCGGCGTATTTTCCCCCGGCTGCACCGGGAACGGCCTTTCGGGTCCCATTCATCTATAAAACAAAGAAGACATCCCTTTGGGATGTCCTGTATCTTCCCGTAAAAAAGAATCCGTCAACGGTCCTACGGTCCGCAGCCGGATTCTTTGGGACTCTTCCACGGCGTCGTCGGTGCAAAAGCCGCATTTGCTCCGTTCTCCTTCGGAGAACATCCGCCCGCAGCTTTGCGCCTCCTCTCCCCACAAAGACCTTTCGTCTTTGTGGGGTCCCCGTATCCACCGGACTGTTTTCTTAACGGCCTTTCGAGTCCCATTCATCTATAAAACAAAGAAGACATCCCGTTGGGATGTCTTCTTTGTTTTATGGGGTGGATAATGGGACTCGAACCCACGATCTTCAGAGCCACAATCTGACGCCTTAGCCAACTAGGCCATATCCACCATATTCATGTTGAAACTCAACTGCCAAATTTAAATTTGGCACGCCAGGAGGGACTCGAACCCCCGACCTACTGCTTAGAAGGCAGTTGCTCTATCCAGCTGAGCTACTGGCGCATTTCTATGGAGCGGGTGACGGGAATCGGACCCGCGTATCCAGC
>SVKV01000009.1 GCA_015068305.1 Oscillospiraceae bacterium | reverse complement strand
AATAGAAGCACTCGTAAAGATCGCTGCGGGCGCCCCAGTTTTTAATGGCGCCCAGGTAGTTGCCCAGATGCAGATCGCCGCTGGGCTGAATGCCGGAGAGCATTCTCTTCTTGGGTGCAGTGGTTTCAGTGATAATCTCGCTCATAATGGTCACGTTCCTTTTTGAAATACTTAAGTCATATTAGCACAAATCACAGTCCTGTGCAAGCTTTTTTACAATTTCTGAGAGATATCCAGGATATGATGGGAGGTACCCACACAGTCACTGCGTTCGCAGATGGCAAAATGGTACTGCAAATAGAGACTGAACAGCTCCTCATCCATTTCGTCGACGGTCTGTCTCATATAATTGGTTGCCATATCGGTACCCACATAGTGCATGCGGGTCACATCAAAGTCCGCCATCAGCGCATCGATATCTTCCTTGCGGTACAGTTCAAAAAGCTCCGCAGGGTCCGAGGAGGCCTTGAATGTCACCGGATCGACCAGATCCCGGTACCGCTGCTGCCGGATCATGCCCCGTCCGAAGCAGTATTGAACCATCGTCGCTTCGTTTCCGCAGTATGCCGCAAAAATATAGCCGCCCTTTTTCGTCACGCGGATTGCCTCAGAAAGTGCCTTTTTCTGCTCTTCCCCCGTAAACAGGTGATACATCGGCCCCAGAACCAATGTGATATCAAAGGTATTATCCTCGTAAAAATGCAGATCCACGGCATTGCCCTGCCGGATGGTCACATTTTCACCTGGAAGGGTCTTTTCACAGAAAATATCAATATTGTGCCGGATCAGTTCCACCGCATCCACCCGGTAACCCCTCTGTGCCAGTGCATGGGAATAGCGGCCCGTGGCTGCCCCCACTTCCAGAATCCGCATCCCGGGCTGGAGATATTTTTCAATGTAGCGCATGGTGGTCAGATACTCCACACTTCCGTGCCGGGAAAGAAGGCGGCCCTCCTCGTCGTAATTTTCATAAAAGTCCGTCAATGCCTTCAACGTTTCCATTTTCCATCCTCCTTCAAAACAAAAAACGGTGCAAGCAGAATGCTTACACCGCATGAAATCCAATTTCCCTCAAATTATGAAAAATCAGAGCATGACAATGTAAGCCCGTTCCCCTGCCACCAGCAAGGAACGAACTGCATAGGATTTGCATAAGCAAAGCTGTACATCGTCAAACCTCCGAATTGATTTCTGTCATCGTAGCACCGCAAAAAACAATTGTCAAGGAAATTATACCGCTCGTTTATTGATTTCTATGAACGATTATGCTATAATCGCGCCAGAATGCAAAAGAAAACGAGGTAATTACTATGGATTATCAGGCACTTGCCGATCTTCTGTTTCCCAATGTAACCGAAACTCCCGAGGCTCTCGAGGAGCGGTTTCCTGCCCGCAACGCACCCGAAGGTGCTGTCATCACCCGTATGGCCCCCTCTCCCACCGGCTTTGTCCACCTGGGCAACCTGGTCCAGGGTTTGACCTCCGAGCGGATGGCTCACCAGAGCGGCGGTGTGCTGTTCCTCAGAGTGGAGGACACCGATGCCAAGCGTGAGGTTCCCGGCGCGGTGGAGGTGCTCATCGACACTCTGAAGCACTACGGCATCCAGTTCGATGAAGGTGCCACCCACGACGGCGATAACGGCAACTACGGCCCCTACCGCCAGCGTCAGCGGGCTTCCATCTATCATGTCTACGCCAAGAAGCTGGTTTCCGAAGGCCAGGCCTATCCCTGCTTCTGCACGGAAGAAGAGCTCTCTGCCATGCGCGAAAAGCAGGAAGCCGCCAAGGAGACCACCGGCTATTACGGCCAGTATGCCATGTGGCGGGACCGCTCCATGGAGGATATCCAGGCACAGCTGGATGCCGGCAATCCCTGGGTCCTGCGCTTCCGATCCACGGGCTCCATCGAGAACCAGTTCAAATTTGACGATCTGGTCAAGGGCAAGCTGACCATTACCGAGAATAATGTGGACCATGTTCTGCTGAAGTCCGACGGCATTCCCACCTACCACTTCGCCCATGCGGTGGACGACCATCTGATGCGCACCACCCATGTGGTTCGCGGCGATGAATGGCTGCCCACTCTGCCCTTCCACATCCAGCTGTTCAAGGCACTGGGCTTCAAGCTGCCCAAGTATGTCCACATCGGACCTCTGATGAAGATGGACGGCACCTCCAAGCGCAAGCTCTCCAAGCGCAAGGACCCCGAGCTGGCACTGACCTTCTACAAGGCAGAGGGCTTCCCCGTCAAGGCTGTCTATGAGTACATCATGACCATCCTCAATTCCAATTTCGAAGACTGGCGCCGGGCCAATCCCGATGCACCTGCCGACACCTTCAAATTCAGCCCCAAGAAGCTGAATCCCGCAGGCTCCCTCTTTGACTATGCCAAGCTGACCGACGTTTCCAAAAATGTCATCTCCAAGATGACTGCCGAAGAGGTTTATGCCCTGCTGACAGAATGGGCACAGGAATTCGATCCCGATTTCGGCAAGAAGCTGGCTTCCAATCCTGCTTATGCCACTTCCATCCTGGCCATCGGCCGTGGCGGCAAAAAGCCCAGAAAGGATCTGGCTGTCTGGAAGGATGCCAAGGATTACATGGGCTTCTTCTACGATGAGTATCTGCTCAAGCCCGAATTCGATGCAAAATTCGACAAGGCCGTCGTGGCCGATGCCCTGACCCGGTTCCTGGATCAGTTCGATATCTGCGATGATGCCAATACCTGGTTTGAAAAGGTCAAGGCGATCACCACTGACATGGGCTTTACCACCGACATGAAGGCATATAAGGCTGATCCCACCGCCTTCCCCGGCACCGTGGCTGATATCTCCACCTTCATCCGCCAGGCCGTCACCGGCAAGACCAACTCCCCCGACCTGTATACCGTCATGCAGATTCTGGGTTACGACCGTACCGTAGCGCGGATCCGCAAGGTTATGGAAGAACAGAACTAAACAGTAAGAGGACATCCTTTCGGATGTCCTCTTTTCAAATCTTTTTAGATTTCGATCAGTTCGTATTCCTTGCTGCCGATCCCAAGCTTTACCGCATGGTCGATGCAGCTCATCCAGTTGGTTTCCGGATGGTTATCCTTAAAATGATCATGGTGTACATGGGGCTGCTCACCCAGGCGGCTGTTGGCAATCACAGGCTGGGCATTCACCGCATCGGCACAGGCAATATCCAGTGCTACAGGGTCGAAGGATGCAAACATACCCACATCGGGGACAATCGGCACATCATTCTCTCCGTGGCAGTCACAGTAAGGAGACACATCGCAAACCAGGCTGATGTGGAAATTGGGACGGTCCTTCAGAACTGCCAGGGAATATTCTGCGATCTTGCAGTTGAGGATATCATTGGACTCATCCTCTGCAGGCTTGACCGCATCCACCGGGCAAATGCCGATGCAGCGGCCGCAGCCGACGCAGCAATTATGATCGATGGATGCCTTCCTGTCGGTAATGGTAATGGCATTGTGGGCGCAGACCTTGGTGCAGGAGCCGCAGCCGATGCACTTTCTTTCCCGGACATAGGGCTTGCCGGCAGAATGCATCTCCATCTTACCCGCTCTGGAACCGCATCCCATGCCCAGATTCTTCAGAGCGCCGCCGAAGCCAGTGGCTTCATGGCCCTTAAAATGGTTCAGAGAAATCACGATATCCGCATCCATCACAGCCCGGCCGATCTTGGCTTCCTTCACATAGTCGCCTTCAATGGGAACCAGGACTTCGTCCGTACCCTTGATGCCGTCTGCAATCACCACATGAGCGCCGGTGGTAAAGGGATTGTAGCCGTTTTCATAGGCTGCTTCCAGATGATCCAGGCCGTTCTTCCGGCGGCCCACATAGAGCGTATTGCAGTCCGTCAAAAAGACACGTCCGCCCTGCTCCTTGATGATATCCACGATCACCTTGGCATAATTGGGCCGCAGATAGGCCAGGTTGCCCGGTTCACCGAAATGGATCTTGATAGCGGTATAGCGGTTTTCAAAATCCAGGTCCAGGATGCCGGCCTTTTTCACCAGACGGGCCAGTTTCTGAGGAAGGTTTTCACGGGGGGTTGCACGGAAGGTAGTAAAATAAACTTTAGATGCCATACAGATTCTCCCTTATTTTTTAGTTGCTTCTGCAACCAATATACCCTCAAACAGGGTATCTGTCAACCTAATAAATTAGGATTGACAAACGCAGATCTGTGCGCTATAATATCTAAGTTCCTGCGAGAGTGTTGGAATGGTAGACAAGCACGTTTGAGGTGCGTGTGGTTATGCCGTGTGGGTTCGAGTCCCATCTCTCGCACCAAATAAAAAAGAGAGGCGTATGCCTCTCTTTTTTATTTGGTAAGGTATGGGACTCGAATGATGAAATGCAGGTGTCCGGTGGACACCTGCTCAATTCCGGCTCGACGGAATCGACACCATAGTGTAACGAGTCCCATCTCTCGCACTTATCACAGCCCGTCGGACAGTCCCTTAGATTTCGTACGCACCCCACAAGGATGTGGTATCCGACACCAGAAAAACGTTGGTATGAGCGCACTTTACGAGAATTGCCATAAGAACACCCGCACCCCCGCATCCATAGAATAATGTGATTTTATCACAGAACTTTCCCGTCTTTCCTGTTATAATACAGCCATAAATCAAAGGAAAGGTGGAACCAATATGAAACTGCATCATAAATCTATCGTTGTTACCGGTGCTTCCTCCGGTATGGGCAAGGCAATCGTGGAGCTGTTTGCCCGGGAGGGTGCCAATATTATTGCCGTGGCTCGGCGAAAAGACAGACTGGATGCACTGGTGGAGTCCTTGCAAAATGCTCCTGGAAAGGTGGTGCCTTTTGCCGGTGATATCTCTGTGCAGGAAACTATGGAAGCTGCCATTGATCTGGCTGTGAAGGAATTTGGCCGTCTGGATGTTCTTGTGAACAATGCCGGTGTTATGGATGACATGAGCCCCATCGGTGATGTGGTGAATGAAAAAATTGAGCAGGTTTTCCGGGTTAACGTATATGGCCCTATGTACTCTATGCGCAAGGCGGTTCAGGTGTTTCTGAAACAGGGCGATGGTGGCAACATTATCAATGTAGCATCGCTGGGAGCTATGAGAACTGTCGCGGGTGCAGTGTATAATGCATCCAAAGCAGCACTGGTTTCCCTGAGTAAAAATACTGCGTTTATGTATCTGCCCAATGGCATCCGCTGCAATGTGATTGCACCCGGCGGAATTCAGACCGAGATCAGCAATTCTATGGGTATGCCCAATATGGCAGGCTATGGCCGTGTGAAAAATGTGTTGGCTGCAGCGCCTGCACCCGGAACTGCTGAGCAGATTGCATCAGCGGCACTGTTTTTGGCCAGTGATGACTCCAGCTATGTCAATGGTGATGTTCTGGTAGTTGACGGCGGCTGGAATGCCGGTTAAATAATGATAAAAGGGCGGCAGTATCATTAGCCGCCCTTTCCTTTATGCCTGTTGTGTTATCAAAGTCTTTGGTGTATCTCGTTCCATCTAAGCGTCAATTTACAATGTCAAGTAAAAACCAGGAAAATTGTTGCTCTGAAATCCCAAAAAACGTTGGTATGACTCAGGTTTTCAAAAAGTCCTATAAGAACACTCGCACCAAAAAAGAGGCTGTCCGTTTGGACGGCCTCTTTTTTGATATATGATTGGACTCGAAAGATATATTCCGACAGTCCTGTGGACTGTCGGTTGCGGCCAGCTTGATGGCCGCAACTCCATTATTTTTGTCCAATGGACAAAAATGTAATCGAGTCCCTCTCTCGCACAAAACTATTCAAATCTTGATAAATATTCTACAGATTAAGTTTAAGGTTATGAGGTCGCCATGGATTTCTTAATCTTTCCAATCTCTTTCTTAAGTATTCCTGAACTTCGTTGACACCAATTGGCTCAAAAGTTATAATATGGAAAAACAGTCAAGGAGGGATTACAATGAAAAACTGCCCCAACTGCCGCAATCAGGTCGATGATAATGCCACCTTCTGTCCGGTCTGCGGAACGACCCTGGATGCCATCGGACATATTGACATTCCGCAGTTTCACAAAGAGCCGGCCTCCCCGCTCCCCTCTGCGGTTCCTGTGCAGGAGATACCGAAGGTCTGCGACCATACCCAGAACTTCTGCAAATCCGATATTGCCGAGAACAAGCTTCTCTGCTTGGGGGTCTATCTTCTTGGAGCCGTCGGCATCATCATTGCGCTGCTGATGTCTCACAAGTCGGAATTCACCCGTTTTCATGTCCGTCAGTCTTTGAAATTTATCATTCTGGAAACTCTGATCCTGCTCTTCTCTGCCATCCTGTGCTGGACATTTATCGTGCCGATTCTCGGCATGGTTGCACTGCTGGTGCTTCTGGTTGCCAGGATTCTTTGCTTTGTGGATGTCTGCCGCGGAAAAGCAGTGGAATCTCCGGTTCTGCAATACATCAAATTTCTCAGCTAAAGACCAAGACAGCGCAAATGCGCTGTCTTTTTTGTTTGAAATTGGAAACAGACGTGCTATAATGAAAAGAAAAACGATTCAGGTGATAGTATGGACGAACGTGAACAGAAATACCGCCAGATGACGGAGCCCCCCGTTGCCAGGCTGATTTGCCGGCTGGCAGTGCCCTGCATCATCAGCATGCTGGTTACGGCTTTCTATAACATGGCGGATACCTACTTTGTCGGTATGCTGGACAGCAACGCTGCCACCGGTGCTGTGGGTGTGGTGTTTTCCATGATGGCTATTATCCAGGCTGTGGGATTTTTCTACGGACAGGGCAGCGGTGTCTACATCTCCTCTCAGATGGGTAAGAAAAACTACCAGGAAGCCTCCAACATGGCGGCAACAGGCTTCTTCTCCGCATTGCTGACGGGCCTCGGCATCTGCATTCTGGGTCAGATTTTCCTGGAGCCCCTGGCCTATTTCCTTGGCTCCACCCCCACGATTCTGCCCTATACGGAAAGCTATCTGCGGGTGATCCTCATCGGTGCCCCCTGGATGACTGCTTCGCTGGTGCTGAACAATCAGCTCCGTTTCCAGGGCAGCGCCAACTATGCCATGGTCGGTATTGTCAGCGGTGCGATTTTGAATATCGCCCTGGATCCGCTGCTGATTTTTGTATTTGATATGGGTGTTGCTGGTGCCGGCTGGGCTACCATCATCAGTCAGTTTGTCAGCTTTTGTCTGCTGCTGAAAGGCTGCTCCAAGGGCAGCAACATCAATATCCATATCCGGAACTGCAAATTCAAGTGGTTCTATTTCCGGATGATCTTCAAGGGCGGTTTCCCCTCCCTGGCCCGGCAGAGCCTGGCTTCTGTGGCGACCATCTGCCTGAACCATGCAGCACAGCCCTTCGGCGATGCAGCCATTGCGGCCATGGGTGTTGTCCAGAGAATCACCATGTTCGGCTTCTCCGCCATGCTGGGCTTCGGCCAGGGCTTCCAGCCGGTCTGCGGCTTCAACTACGGCGCCGGACTGTACTCCCGGGTGAAGGAAGGCTTCTGGTTCTGTGTAAAAATCTCCTTCATTTTCCTGCTGTGCGTCAGCATTCTGGGCTTCATTTTTGCACCGGATCTGATTGCACTGTTCCGGGATGATCCGGCAGTCATCGAATGCGGCACCCGGGCCCTGCGGTTCCAGTGCATGACTCTGTGCCTGCAGAGCTGGGTGGTCATGAGCAATATGATGATGCAGTCCATGGGACTCGTGGTACCGGCCACCTTCCTGGCGGTTGCAAGACAGGGTTGCTTCTTCATCCCCCTGGTTCTGATTCTCTCTGCCCTGTTCGGTCTGACCGGCATTCAGATGACCCAGTCCATCGCGGATCTTCTGACCTTCTGCTGCGCGGTTCCGCTGCAGCTGACGGTGCTGCGTAAGATCCCGGCGGATGATCCAAAAAGATAGGAGCATTGGTAAATAAAGCTAAAATCTCCATCCCTTAGTTGACAACGAATTGTCAATTTGCTATAATTTTATCAGGAAGATCATTCTCTCAAGGAGGTAAGACTATGGAAAAGAAAATCATCACCATCAGCCGTGAATTCGGCAGCGGTGGCCGTACCATTGGCCGTAAGGTCGCAGAAGCTCTGGGTATTCCTTTCTATGACAAGGAACTGGTGGACCAGATTGCTATGGAGTCCGGCTTTGCTCCCAAGTTTGTGGAAGAGCACGGCGAGCATTCCCCCAGCGGCAGCCTTTTCAGCTATGCTTTTGCACCTCAGGGTGTTCCCGGCATCATGAACGGTCTTTCCACCGCTGATTTCCTTTGGAATATCCAGTGCAATGTGATCCTACAGCTGGCTGATAAGGGTCCCTGTGTCATCGTGGGCCGGAATGCAGACTATATTCTGAAGGACCGCCCGGATGCACTCCATGTCTATGTCTTTGCGGACACCCCCTACCGGGCAGAGCGTATCGTCCGTCTGTACGGCGATTCCGAGAAGACCCCCGAGCAGCGTCTTGCCGAGAAGGATAAGCGCCGTCGTGTCAACTATCAGCACTACACCGGCCGCACCTGGGGCCAGGCTCAGAACTATGATATCTGTCTGGATACCGGCGTTCTGGGTATTGAGCAGTGCACCGACATTGTGGTCAACATCATCAAGAATTCCCAGGAATAAATCTACATACAAAAGCCCTGCACCGAGACCGGTGCAGGGCATTTTTTATACCGTCGCAGGTTCTTTGTCCGCAATGTGGATGCTGACGCCGTTGACTTCCACCTCTTCGTCGGCGCAGATCAGCAGATACTTCACGCCGCCGATGACTCTCGTTTCGATCAGATCACTCCGGTCAGGTGCCACCTTGATGATCACATCCGGGGTTTTGATCTCGAACTTTTTGTTATCGATCACATTCTTGGGGTGCAGGTCGGCTTCAAAACCGAAGGCTTCATCGTAGTCGATGCTGAACTTTGCCACATGCTCCTCAGAAACGCCGCATTGGGTCAAAACAGTCTTGACCTCCTCCTTGGAAATCATCAGAGGATCCGCAACCTTAGCCTCCTTGTGCATTTCGATCCGCTCCCGGATCTCATTGTGAACAGTCTGAACAACATCCATGCTGCATTCATCCCCCAGCGCGGTGGTCAGCAGGGCCTCAAAGGACTTCTTCTGTTCCGCTGCGGGCTTGGGAGGATTGATGTTAAACACAGACTCTACAAAGGCCTCATGGCCGTCCTTGATATCCTTGGAATACATCAAGGCATTGTAGATATTGGTGGAGCGGCCGTCGAAGGCCGGAAACAGGAAGCCCAAGGCAGGTGCAGAAACCATCATATTCATGGCGCCGTCGTGGAACATCTTCTCTTCCGCAACATAGTGAAGGTTCGGCTTGGTCTGCTTAACGGGGCAAACCGCGCAGATGAAGAAGGTATAGCTTTCCTCGGAGTTGTCCTTCTGGAAGGAATCGTCCTTACTCTTAAAGGGCACGTCGTAGGTTTCTCCGGCCATGAGAATCAGATAATTTCCGTCAAAACTCACAGTATCGATGATCTTTTTGCAGAGTTCATCCCGAAGGGCATCATCCTTGCAGCGGCTGTCCCGCATGCCCATCAGCAGCTTGTGTTCCGGAGAATCAGCAACCTGGGAAGTCTTGAAAGAGATGTCGATGAGGTTCTTGCCCAGCTGTCCGGAGAGGGTCCGCTTCAGCAATGCAAAATACTTTTCCGCCTCATTTTCCGGCATAAGCCCCAGGGACTGGGAGAATTGAGAAATGATCTCCTTCTTGTCGTTGACATAGCAACCGAAAAGATTGGTCATATTACTGCGGTCCCGGCGCATTCTTCGCCGGAGCTCGCCAATTTCCTTATCATTCATTGGAATTTCCTCGCTTAAGTAAAAATTGCTTCCGTATTATAGCACAGAAGCGGGGAAAAATCCAGAAGAAAAAGGCCGGGAGGGTCTCCCTCCCGGCCGCTTACCGTCATTCCAATTCCAAATTAATCTAAATACTGGTACTCCTCCAATTGCTCTCTTGCAAGATCAAAGTTAACAGATTCCACTTCAATGCCAAAATCGATCTGATCTACTACCTTTTCAAGCTGTTCCTTACTCATTGGAATACTGGTATCATAAGAATTCGTTTCAGCATTATAGTCCGTTAGATAGCGGCTATTGATATTCACATAAATGATGGAGTTTTCCTTGTCGCAAAGGACAACAGTTCCAAATTCAGAGTTGGCTATCAGGACGTCAATACCTTGACTGGTGGTATACATCCATTGATCCCAGAATTCAATATAACCGATATTAAGACCAGTATCATCGAAGCAGTCTTTCCGGGAGTAGTAGAATGTATTGTACATCAGATATGGCCAATCATTCTCCTGATCCACCATTTCCATATCGAATTCCACCTTAAAATTGCCACCCTCATAGAAATAACCAGACTCCTGCTTTATTTCTGCGGCACTTCCGGAAACGAGCAAGCTGTCCACACCTGTTACCTCATGGAAGATTCCGCTCTCATAGAGCTGAAATACACCAATCGCGCCCAATAATTTCAGGTCATATTTTGCTGCAATTTCCTCAATCTTGTCCTGAAGTTCCTGATTATAGGCATTGTATGCATCATATTTTTCCGGAGGAATATAGTAATTCTCTTCCTTTGTGATAACGTGATTTAGGGAATACTCCTTGTAGAATTCATGCCATTCCTGATGTGCCAAGTATGTTGGAGAATTGATAAATCCATGAAGTGAAATATAATCCAGTGTCTCTTCGCTTGCTATCAAAACATTTCCCTGAGAATCCAAAATATCTTCCTCGATGGTTATTTCACCAATTTTCACATCCCGCAAACTCATTACAACCACAGCACTACCCATCAGCATAATCGCAGCTGCAATGATCGCTACCAGTACCATCGGTCTCATTTTCTTATGCTTCATCGTATCATCCTTTCCCGCCGGGGGGATTTCGGATGAAAGAAGGATGTTCTGAAGCATCCGCGCCTTCGATTCCTCATCGGGCCGGATGTTCTGATAGGCGCGCTGTACGCTTCTCTTTTTCATCAAAAATCACCTCCTAACTTTCGTTTTAAAGTTTTGCGGGCTCTCGACAAACGGCTTCTGACAGTTGCCTGGGGACAGTGTAAATAGGACGCGATGTCCGACGTGGAGTAGCCTTCGTAATAGTACATATACACGGCGCATTTCTGATCCGCCGGGAGCTTCAGAATTGCTGCGAGCACCTCGTCGATCTCGAAGGGCGGCTGCTGCAGCCCCAGTGCCGGATCGTCGATGTCTTCCGTCCTTCTCCACCATTTTTTCAGAGTATCCTTACAAAGATTCGAAGCCGTGACGATGAGCCACGCTTTTTCATGTTCTTCCGACACAAAGCCAACGCCGCTGCCCAGCAGACGAAGGAAGGTCTCCTGGACCATATCCTCTGTGTCCTGTTTGTTTTTCATAAAGGAAAAGCAAATCCGGTAGACTGTGTCCACCTGACGGTTGTAGATTTCCGTAATTTCCTTGCCCGTACGCTGCAAAGCCGGCATCACCGTCACCTCCTTTCATATGGGATACGATCGAAAGGGCCAAAATGTTGCATAAAATTTCCCCACTGAGAAAATCAGTGGGGAAAATCTTAGTCCCAGAGAATATTCCAGTTCTGGATGAAGTACTCCACACCGGAATAGACGGTGGTGATGACGATCATCCACATAACGATGCTGCCGAGCAGAGCAGCACCGGGGAAAGCCATCCAGACACACAGTCCAATCATGGTGGAAGCGGTCTTGAACTTGCCGCTCTTGCCGGCGGCGATGACCTTGCCCTTGGGACCGGCCACCATCCGAAGACCGGACACGGCAAATTCACGGGTCAGCACGATCATCAATGCCCAGGCGGGGAAAGAGCCCCACTCGCAGAACACCGCCATAGCTGCAATGGTCAGCAGCTTGTCCGCCAGCGGATCCAGGAACTTGCCGAAATCGCTGACCTGGTTATAATGCCGGGCGATATAGCCGTCCACATAGTCCGTCAGGCTTGCAATGATGAATACGGCCAGCGCCAGCCACATCCAAAGGCCTGCCTGGCCGCCGGATAAGTACATCAGAAGCATATACACCGGGATCATTGCAACCCGGGCCAGAGTAATCTTACTTGCGGTTGTCATTTATTCTTCATCCTCCAGAACATAGCCTGCCAGATCGCCCTCAATGCAGCTGTCAATGCAGACATTAATAAATGTACCCTCGGTCAGAGGCTCGTCGCAGGCAATCCAGACTCTGCCGTCGATATCGGGAGAATCCGCATAGGTGCGGCCGTAATACTGCTCAAACTCTTCGTCATAGCCCTCCACCAGGACCTCCAGTTTTCTGCCAATCATGGCAGCATTGTAGTCATCCATGATGCCGGACTGGATCATTTCGATGATCTCTGCCCGCTTCTGAGCAATTTCAGCATCCACAAATTCCATTTCAGCTGCAGGGGTACCCTCCTCGGGAGAGAAGGCGAATGCGCCAACCCGCTCCAGACGCTGCTCCCGCAGGAACTTGCAGAGTTCTTCAAACTCTTCCTCACCCTCCCCGGGCAGGCCGGTAATCAGGCTGGTGCGGATCACCAGACCGGGAATGCGGCTGCGCAGCTTCCCGAAGAGCTCTTCCAGGAATTCCCGGTCTCCCCGGCGGTTCATCAGCTTCAGAATCTTGCTGTTGCAATGCTGGATGGGAATATCCAGATACTTGACGATCTTGGGCTCTGTTGCCATAACCTCGATAAATTCATCGTCGATCTCATCGGGATAGACATAGTGGACACGGACCCAGTGCAGATCTTCAATGGCGCACAGCTCCCGCAGCAGCTGGGGCAGCAGGCGCTTGTGGCCGGGAAGGTCGGTGCCGTAGCGGCTGGTATCCTGGGCCACCACGATCAGTTCCTTCACGCCAGAATCCACCAACAGCCGTGCTTCATAGAGCACATCGTCCATCTGACGGGAACGGAATTTACCCCGCAGATAGGGAATGATGCAATAGGCGCAGCGATTGTCGCAGCCCTCTGCAATCTTTAAAAATGCATAATGCTCAGGGGTCGTCAGAATCCGTCCGGTTTCTTCTTCCGGCGCATCGATGGAGCCGAAATCGGCCACCTGGTTACCCTCCAGCAGGGCCTCGATGGCAGGCACGATCTGCGTATAGCTGCCGGTGCCCAGAACGCCGTCCACTTCCGGCATCTCCTGCATAATTTCTTCCTGATACCGCTGGGAAAGGCAGCCGGTAACCAGAATTTTGCCCACATAGCCATCAGCTTTCAAGCCGGCTGTGGACAGAATGTAGTCGATGGCCTCAGCCTTTGCCGAGTCGATGAAGCCGCAGGTGTTGATGACCACCACATCGCAGCCCACCACATCGGCACAAACCGTGTGTCCGGCTTCCTGGACCCGGTACATCATCCGTTCACAGTCCACCTGGTTTTTGGCGCAGCCAAGGGAAATGAATCCAATATTTGCCATAGTTTTCTATTCCTCCGGGAATTCTTCCGCATCGAACCGAAGTTCGTTCAGGGCACGGCGGATGGTGCCATAGCTGTGGCCCCGGCGCAGCAGCGCATCGATGGCCTTTTTTACTTCCTTATCGCCGGATGTCTCATCCAGACAGCTTCGGAGAAAGTCTTCGATCTTCTCAGCCTGATCGGGATAATCTGCCAGAGCTTCCTCCCAGTACTGTTTGGGGACCTTCTTTTCATAAAGAGCCTGTCTGGCCCGGGACAGTCCATAGCCTTTGGAAATACAGCGATGGACAACCTGTTCTGCCACCCGGGCATCGTCCAGAAGGTTCAGATCCGACATCCATGCAACGGCTTCCTTCGCCTGTTCCGGGTCTTCCCCCTTCTGAACCAGCCGCTGCTGCAGATCCCGCTTGGAAACGCTGGAAGCAGATACGATCCGGACTGCCCGCATTTTGGCAGACATCTGACCTGCAGATTTACGCAGGGCATCCATCTCTTCCTCAGACAGCTCTTTTCCGGTATAGAGGCCAAAATCCTCCACCGTCTGGCGGTAAAGCTTCATGGAAGTTTCATCGGAAAACTTCACGTAGTACCGCCCGGCCCGGTCCGGTGCTGTCTTTAAAAGATCAATCCTCATCGTCGAAATCGTCGGCGCTGACGGCAACAGCCTTCTCAGCAGCCTTTGCAGCGGTCTTGGGTGCCACCGCATTCATCTTCATCAGATTCTCGCGAACCTGGGCTTCCACCTTCTCTGCGATCTCGGGATTGTTGATCAGATACTCCTTCACAGAGGCAGCACCCTGGCCGATCCGCTCATCACCCATGCTGAACCAGGAGCCAGATTTCTGGACAATGTCCATCTGGACTGCCATATCCACCAGCTCACCCCACTTGGAGATGCCCTGGCCGTACATGATATCAAAATAAGCTTCCTTGAAAGGAGGTGCAACCTTGTTCTTGACAACCTTGACTCTGGTCTTGTTGCCCACCACATTGCCGCCTTCCTTGATGGATTCGACACGGCGGACATCCAGACGGACAGAGGCATAGAACTTCAGCGCATTGCCGCCGGTGGTGGTTTCGGGGTTACCGTACATGACACCGATCTTCATACGCAGCTGGTTGATGAAGATGACGATGCAGTTGGTCTTGTTGATGGTACCGGCCAGCTTCCGCAGAGCCTGGCTCATCAGTCTTGCCTGGAGTCCCACAAAGGTATCGCCCATTTCACCCTCGATTTCCTGCTTGGGAACCAGGGCGGCGACGGAGTCCACGACCACCACGTCCACAGCGCCGCTGCGGACCAGGGCATCGGTAATTTCCAGAGCCTGTTCACCGGTATCGGGCTGGGAGACCAGCAGATTATCGGTATCCACACCCAGAGCAGCTGCATAGACAGGATCCAGGGCATGCTCGGCATCCACGAAGGCAACTTCGCCGCCCTGTTTCTGGGCCTCTGCCAGAATATGCAATGCCAGGGTGGTCTTACCGGAGGATTCGGGGCCGTAGATCTCAATGATTCTGCCCTTGGGCACACCGCCGATACCCAGCGCAGCATCCAGCGCCAGAGAGCCGGTGGGGATGGCAGCCACATTCATCTCGGGACGGTCGCCCAGACGCATGACAGTGCCCTTGCCGAAGCTCTTGTCAATCTGAGCCAGAGCAGTCTGCAGGGCCTTTTTCTTATCGGATGCGGGAGTCGGTGCTTCGTAAGAAGTCTTTTTCGTAGCCATAATCAATCTTCCTTCCTGCCGTACTGGGCCAGCACGGCACGTTCTCTATCATTAAAATCTTTGGTACGTTCCAAAATTGTATACCCATTGTCACGGAGGATCTGACAGACGTCATCCCCCTGGCCCATGCCGAATTCCAGCGCCAGATAACCGCCGGGTTTCAGAGCCTTGCCATAATTGACCGCGATGGAGCGGTAAAAATCCAGTCCGTCCCGTCCGCCGAACAGCGCCAGATGGGGCTCAAAGAGCTTTACGCTGTCCGGTAGCTGAGCCATTTCGGGGCCGGTTATGTAGGGCGGATTGGATACGATCATATCGAACTTTCCAAGAAATGCCGGTGCAGGACTCAGCGCATCTGCCTGGACACAGGTGACCCGGGAGGACATTTTATTGGAAACAATATTCTTCTTTGCCACGGCCAAAGCATCCTTGGAGATGTCGGCCAGAGTCACCCGGGCGTCCTTGATCCGGCTGGCAACCGCCAGACCGATGCAGCCGGAGCCGGTGCAAAGATCCAGGATCCGGGGGTCTGCGGGCAGGAAGATGGCCTGGTTAATGGCCAGTCCCACAACAGCGCAGGTATCGTCCCGGGGAATCAGCACATTTTTATTCACCTGCAGGGTCAGACCGTAGAATTCCCACTCTCCCAGCACATAAGGAAGGGGCTCTCCCTCCAGAAGCCGGGCCGTTGCGGATTCCACGCTGCTGCAGGTCTGCTCGCTGGCATAGAGATCCCGGTCCCGGAGGATTTCCTCCTGCCGCTTGCCGGAATAGTAAGCGACCAGATTCCGGGCCATCAGGCCGGCAGTATCCGGATCCTCCGTCTTCATCAGTGCCCTGCGGCACTGCAGGTACAGATCGCCATATTTCTTTACCAACGGTCTGCCCCCTCCTCTTCCGGCAGCACTGCCTTGACTGCGGCAATGCCCACCTCGATCATGGTGTCATCGGGTTCATTGGTGGTAAAATTCTGCATCCACATGCCGGGTGCTGTGAGGATTCTGGTAAATGCATTGTCATGGCGTCCGGCCCAGCGGTTGATCTCGTAGGTCACGCCCACGATCAGCGGCAGAAGCAGCAGCTTGAATACGATCATCAGAAGCCGGTAGCCGAAGGTTCCCCGGATCGCAGCCAGGCCGGGGGCCACATGCAGCAGTGCGGAGGATGCCACAGAGAACACCAGAATGGAGATCACCATCACAACAAGCAGAAAGCTGGTTCCGCACCGGGGATGCAGACGGGTCTGAATGCGGACATTCTCCACCGTCAGAGGCAGTCCCGCTTCATAGCAGCGGATGGTCTTATGCTCTGCACCATGATAGGAAAATACCCGCTTCATTTCCCCCATCCGGGAAACGGCGATCATATAGACCATAAAAATGATCATCCGGATCAAACCTTCCACCAGATTCAGCGCAAGGGTGCTTTCGATCCAGCGGTCAAAGAAACCGCCGATGACCATCGGAAGCAGGAAGAAAAGGCCGATGGACATGCCCAGACCGAGGAACACCGCAAAGCCAATGATAAACTGCTGGAATTTCTCGTTACCCAGCATTTCCTCCAGCCACAAATCCAGCTTGGAGGGCTGTTCTTCCTGGGTGTATTCTTCCGGTGCCAGGTCCGCAGAGCGCATCAGCGCCTTCACGCCCACCACCTGGGAATCAAAAAAGTTTACCGCGCCCCGGATAAAGGGCCAGGTTGCGATGGAACCGGGTTTGCGGATTTTCCGGGGATTGACTTCCAGCGTCAGTCCCTCCTTACCCCGGATGACAATGGCATCCTTCTCGGGGCCCCGCATCATAATGCCTTCGATCAGCGCCTGACCGCCGATGGTGGTCTTGAATTTTTCGTTGCAGCAGGGATTTTCTTTCTTTGCCATAAATTGCCTCACTTACCGGGAATCGGGCAGTCTGACCGTCACAAGGGTACCGCCGCCCTCCGCATTTTCAAGGATCAGCTCTCCGCCGTGCATATCCACAATCTCGTCGCAGACAGCCAGACCAATGCCCGTGCCACGGGCCTTGGAGCTTCCCTTGTAGAATTTCTTTTTGACCAGAGGAATCTCGTCCTCCGGGATGCCGGGACCGTAGTCCCGGATACGGACCACCACATGACCGTCTTCATAGGTCATGGCAGCTTCGATCCGCTTGCCTTCGCCGCCGTGCTTGGCGGCATTATCCAAAATATTCAGAAATACCTGCCGCAGCCTCTGGGGATCGCAGGAAATTTCGGGAATATCATCTTCCGTATCCAGATATTCCAGCTTGATGCCCTCCTGGGCCAGTCTGGAACCGTACATAAAGACCGTGTCTTCAAATTCTGCCCGGATGTCCGTAGGCTCTACTGTCAGCGTCATCCGACCGTCCTGCATTCTGGTAAAGTCCAGAAGATCCATAACCATCTCCGTCAGCCGTTTGGCTTCCCGGGAGATGATCTTCATACCCTGGCGGGTATCCGGATCCATATTCTCATCTGCAAGCAGCGTTTCGCTCCAGCCATTGATCGCTGTCAGCGGTGTGCGCAGCTCATGGGAAAGCTGGGAAATGAATTCCGCCTGCATCTTTTCGTTCTGACTTATTTTCGCCGACATTTCATTGATGGTCTCGGCAAGTTCTCCGATCTCATCGGCATAATGGGTTTTGATCTGAACGCCGTAGCTGCCGTTGGAGATGATCTTTGCCTTCTCCGTAATCTCGGCCACCGGAATCATCACACTTTTGATGAAGAAACTGCCGGCAAAGACCACAACACCAACCACCACAGCCAGCACCGCAAAGCATACCAGACCCACCAGCATGATCTGACGGTCCATCAGCTTCGTGGAGGTAACATAGCGCAAAACGCCGATCACCTCGCCGTTGACATAGATCATGGGACAGGATACGGCCATGATCCGTTCTCCGGTGCCGGGGTCCTTTCCCACAAAGGTTGCAGGTCCCCGGGTGCTCACCGCATCGGCAATATCGGAAGTCTCAGAAAGAATACCGGCCCAGTTTCCGTAGGATGAGGCCACCAGTCTGCCCTCGCCGTTGATAAACTGCAGTTCCAGATCGCTCCGGTCCTCAAAATTCTCGGCATAGGTCATGCAGGACTGGTAAAAGTCATTATAGTTCAGATTCAGATTGTCTGCAAAATAATCCGTGGTGGTTTCCGCGCGGAAATGCAGGTCCGATTTCATATTGGAATAGTAATAGGCCGCAAAGTACGCCGTGATCGCAAATACGCAGACCAGTCCCAGCGCACAGATCACACTGATTGTATTCAGAAACCAGCGCTTGCGCAGACCGCTTACCTTCATCATCCGTTCCCCTTTTGCGCTTATGCGCCCCACTTATAGCCAAAGCCCCAGACAGTCGTAATATAAATGGGGTTGGCGGTATCATCTTCGATCTTGATCCGCAGACGGCGGATATTCACATCCACGATCTTCAGCTCGCCGTCATAATCCTTACCCCAGACTGCCGACAGGATGTCCTCTCTGGACAGGGCCCGGCCGGGATTCTTCATGAACAGCTTCATGATCGCATACTCCACCTGGGTCAGCCGGATGCGGTTTCCGCTCTTTTCCAGGGTGTGGTTGCGGGTATTCATCACAAAGGGACCCTGGCTCAGAAGCTCAGAGCTGGCACTGCTGTCACCGCCGATGCGGCGGTAGAGCGCATCAATGCGGGCGGTCAGTTCCGCAGGAGAAAAGGGCTTCGTCACATAATCGTCTGCACCGGTCATGAGGCCGGTTACCTTGTCCATCTCCTGGGTCCGGGCAGTGAGCATAATGATGCCCATCTGCTTGTTGGTTGCCCGGATCCGGCGGCAAACCTCAAAACCATCGATCTCCGGCACCATAATATCCAGAATGGCCACACCGATATCCGGATTCTGAGCGATCCGCTCCAGGGCCTCCGTGCCGGTACCGGCCTCGATGGGCTCATAGCCAGCCCGCTTCAGATTGATCACCACAAAGCTGCGGATATTTACTTCGTCTTCCATAATCAGTACTTTTTTCATACCTGCACCTCTTCTATGTTTCTCCGTTTTTCCAGTCCATCTGAATCAAATGGAACCGCTCGGCCAGCAGCTGGGGGGTAAATCCAAGCTGCGCGGCCAGATCTTCCGTTTTGACGGTGTAAGTCACACCTTCTGTTCTGCGCAGCACGTAATTGTCAGCACGCTCTGCTATTTCCCGGTCGGCTCCGGTCAGCCCCCGAACTGTCATCAGAAGCTGCGCCGATTCAAAATGTTGGTCCCAAAGATAGAAAACACTGCTGCCATCGTGCCGGATGACGCTGATTCTGCCGGCCAGTTCTTCATCCAGCTGAAGGTACCAGCCGCTGTCAAAGTTATGGAAGGTGTACATTTTGTCCACTTCCCCACCGGAAATATCCATGGCATACCAGCGGATCAGACGCTGGTTGGATGCCTCTGCGGTATTCTCAACCGGAACCATATCAATCAAATCCGGCAGTTCCAACACCCCGTCAGAATCGATATCGTCCGCATAGACGAAATGGTTTCTCAGAGTCTGGACACTGGTACCGGACTCATTGGAAAAGGAAACATTTGTAAATTTTCCGTATTTCAGAGCGAAAACGTCAGTAATGATGGCGTGATCGTCGACGTTGCTTGCTACGTACACAGCCGGAACATCCCGGTGGAGCTTACCCACCATGATCCGCTTGATGCGGTCACTGCCCTCGGACAGGTCTGCTTCCCGGGAGCGGACCATGGCTCCGTCTTCATAGCTATACAGGGATGCAACCGCATTGTCCACATCGGATTCACCCCGGGTGATGATCATCAGCTCCGAAATCCCGTCGCTGTCCAGATCTGTCGGAACGATCTTACTGTAATTGCCGGAGTGGATCCGGTTCGCCCGGTCATCCCGGAAAGAGTAAACCGATACAGACCGCAGGATCACATTGCTGATCTGTCTGCCCACAACCAGCTCCAGGCCCCCTTCTCCGTCCAGGTCCACATAATTGACCATATCAAATGCGGCGCCCCGGTTTTCCAACGTTTCCGTCAGGCGGCAGCCATCCGCATCCCGGGTAAAGATCATAATTTTCAGGGGCTTATCGGAGGTATCCTTCGCGAAAAGAAGATATTCATCCCTTCCGTCACCGTTAAGATCTGCCATTTGCACCGACTGCCGGTATTCACCCGACAGCGGGGCCGCATAGGAAAGGCCTGACATGGCTTCATCAATAGCCCGCTGCAGATCTTCATACTCCGCGGAACGTCTGGGAGGTGTGTACATATCCTCCACCGTTCTCATGGCACAGCCGCTCAGAAGCAGCACCGCCAGCAGCACATATACAATTATGAATCTGCGCACGGCGCCAACTCCTCTCAAACGAATATGATAGCACAAATTCTTCCAAAATGAAAGCTATTTTATCACCACATTGGCGTTTCCCAGCAGATTTTGCAGTTCCCGGAGCATACTTTCTCCGAAAACACAGCGGGTGCCCCGTCGAACCTTGGTATCTGCAAAATAGAGCACAACACCGTTCTCTCCGGGGAACATATTCAAAATCGCCTTGACTTTTCTGTAAGCGGGATCAGCTTCGCTGCTGATCTTCAGATACAGGGTTCCCTGCTTCGGGGTCTCCCGGGGTGCACGCACCGGCTCCGGCATAGCGTTGCCGTCAGCAAAATCAGAGATGGGCCGTGCCCGGTTGATGACGATCTGGGGCTCCTTTTCATCCCGGACAGAGAGCCTGCCGGTGACCACCACGGGGCTGTTCTCCTTCAGATAGCCGCCAAACTGGTTTAACACATTGGAAAAGGCCAGCATTTCGATGGCTGCGGTGTCATCTTCCACCGTGATATAGGCCATCATGGAATTATTCCGGGTGGTCTTCATCTTCACATTCTGCACAATGCCTGCAACAGAGATGATCTGGTCGTCCCGGTAGCTGTTTTCTTCCTCCATCAGTTCTCCGATGGGCACCACGTGGGTATTTTTAAGGATCGCCCGGTAATCGTCCATGGGGTGTCCGGAAATGTAGATGCCGGTGGTTTCCTTCTCCATGGCCATCAAGTCTGCCCGGTTCAGTTCCTTGAGCTTCGGGATCTGGACGGATGCCGCCGCATCATCTTCCTCCAGCATGGAGAACAGACCCAGCTGCCCCTCCAGATTTTTCTTCCGGGAGTAAGCCACGGAGTCCATCATCTGGTCGTACACCGCCAGAAGCTCACTGCGGTGATAGCCGAAGCAGTCCATGGCGCCGCACTTGATGAAGTTTTCCACGGCCCGCTTGTTCAGTTCTCCCTCACCCATCCGCTGGAGGAAATCCTCCAGGGATTTGAAGGGGCCGCCCTCAGCGCGCTTTGCCGCCATGGAGCGGATCAGACCCCGGCCCACATTCTTCACTGCGCCGAGACTGAACCGGATGGCATCCCCTTCCACAGTGAAATGATCCTCAGAATGGTTGATATCCGGCGGCAGAACCGGGATGCCCAGTTCTTTACACTCGGCAATATAGCCGGAAATCTTGGTGGCAGAGTCCAGCACCGAGGTCATCAGAGCAGCCATATACTGCCGGGGATAGTGACATTTGAGGTAAGCCGTCTGGTAAGCAACCACCGCATAGCACACTGCATGGGCCTTATTAAAGGCATAGTTTGCAAAGGCAACGATCTCATCATATAGAGACTGGGCCACCGATTCCCTGATGCCGTTGGCAACGCAGCCGGGGATATTCTTTTCTTTATCACCGTAGACGAAGACCTTCCGCTCCGACTCGATAATTTTCATCTTCTTTTTGGAAATGGCGCGGCGGATGTTATCTGCCTGTCCCATGGTATAGCCGCCCAGCTGCCGGAAGATCTCAATGACCTGCTCCTGGTAGACGATGCAGCCGTAGGTGACCTTCAGAATGGGCTCCAGTTCCGGGCATTTATAGGTAACCTTTTTATGGTTGAGCTTATTTTCAATAAATGTGGGAATGGAATCCATGGGGCCGGGACGGTAGAGGGCCACGATTGCCGTGATGTCCTCGATGCTGTCGGCCTTCATGCCCACACAGACACCGGTCATGCCCTGGGATTCCAGCTGGAAAACGCCCTGGGTTTTGCCTTCCGTCAGCATTTTAAAGGTTTCCGGGTCATCGTCCCGGACCTTATCCATAGCAAAATCCGGATCGAATTTCTGAATCTGAAGCTCCGCGTCCCGGATCACCGTCAGGTTCCGAAGGCCCAGGAAGTCCATTTTCAGCAGGCCCAGTTCCTCGATGGTAGTCATGGTATACTGGGTGACGATGGTATCGTCGTTCCTGGAAAGGGGCACATAGGTGCAGACAGGGTCGGCGGTAATCACCACGCCGGCGGCGTGGGTGGAGGTGTTTCTGGGCATGCCCTCCAGCGCCCGGGCAGTATCGATGAGCTTTTTCACCCGCTCGTCCCCATCGTACATTTCCTTCAGCCTGGGGCTGACCTTCAATGCCTCATCCAGGGTAATATGCAGCGTGGTGGGCACCAGTTTGGCCACCACATCGGTTTCTGCATAAGTAAAATTCAGAGCCCTTCCCACATCCCGGATGGCACCCCGGGCGGCCATGGTGCCGAAAGTAGCGATCTGCGCCACGTGATCTTTGCCGTATTTGCGGACCACATAGTCGATGACCTCACCCCGGCGTTCCTGGCAGAAGTCCGTATCAAAGTCGGGCATGGACACACGTTCGGGATTTAAGAAGCGCTCAAAAATCAGCGCATACTTCATGGGATCCACTTCCGTGATGTGCATGCAGTAAGCAACAATCGATGCCGCACCGGAACCGCGGCCCGGGCCCACAGGAATTCCCTGTTCCTTGGCATAGCGGATAAAATCCCAGACGATCAGATAGTAGTTGACATAGCCCATCCGGCTGATGACACCGATCTCATATTCCAGCCGCTCCAGGTATTCCGGGGGCGGATTCTGATACCGCTCTTCAAAGCCCTCATAGCAGAGCTTGCGGAAGTATTTTTCATTGGTGAAGCCCTCCGGCACCGGGAAGGAAGGCAGATGGTACTCATTGAACACAAACTCCAGATTGCACATATCCGCAATCTTAACGGTGTTTTCAAAGGCTTCGTCGCAGTTGGGAAACAGCTGACGGAGTTCTTCCTCGCTCTTAAGGTAGAATTCCTCAGTCTGAAATTTCATCCGGTTTTCTTCGTCCACGGTTTTGCCGGTCTGGATGCACAGCAGCACATCCTGCATCTCAGCATCTTCCTTACGCAGGTAGTGGGCATCGTTGGTAACCACCAGGGGAAGGCCCGTTTCTCTTGCCAGCCGCGCAACGCCCTGGTTTACAGGCCGCTGTTCTTCAATGCCGTGGTCCTGCAGTTCCAGATAAAAATGCTCCGGTCCGAAAATTTCCGCCATCTGCAGAGCATAGCTCTTTGCGCTTTCGTAATCCTCTTCCATCAGATACTGGGCAACGGCACCGGCAAGGCAGGCAGATGTGGCGATCAGACCCTCATGGTACTGCTTCAGAAGGTCGATGTCCACTCTGGGCTTGCCGTAGAAACCCCGGGTAAAGGCCTCGGACACCAGCATACAGAGATTTTCATAACCCTTGCGGTTTTCGCACAGCAGCACCAGGTGGTAAGGATCATTGTCAATGCCGTGAACCCGGTCCTCCATCCGGCGCCGGGCTACATAGACCTCGCAGCCGATGATGGGCTTGATTCCAGCAGCCTTTGCTGCCTTATAGAAATCAATGCAGCCATACATCACGCCATGGTCCGTAATGGCAATGGCGCTCTGACCCAGCTCCCTGACCCGGTCCATCATGCCGCCGATGCGGCATGCCCCGTCCAGGAGGCTGTATTCGGTATGGACATGCAAATGTACAAAACTCATTTGTTAGCCTCCTTGGCCATTTCCATCAGCTTTTTCAGCCGGTGATTCATGGCGGGCTTGGTAATGGGCGGATCCATCATTCCCGCAAGCTCCGAAAGGGATGAGGACGGGTGATTCTCTCTGGCATCCGCCGCCTGCTTCAGCTTTCCGGGCAGGTTTTCCAGCATTCCCTTTTCCTTCAGAATCCGGATGGCAGCGATCTGCTCCTGGGCGGCTTCCACCACCTTGGAGGTGTTGGCATCGTCACAGTTGCAGCGCCGGTTGACTTTATTGTTCAGTTCCTTTTCAAGCTTCGCTTCCATGATGCCCATAGCCGAAACCGGAGCGCCCAGGAAGGTCAGGAAATCAGAAACCAAATCGCTGTTCTTTAAGTACAGAACCTGACCGCCGCCCCGCTGGGCAGTCTTGGGATAGAATCCCACGATCTCGTGCATCAGCGTGTAGGTTTCCCGGGCAACACTCAGATGGGAGGTTGTGATTTCCATGTGATAGCCCTTTTCCGGGTCGGTAACGCTGCCGCCGGCCAGGAAAGCGCCCCGCAGGAATGCCGCCTTGCAGCAGTCCTCCTCCACCAAAGGAAGATTCACATGGAGCGCCAGCGTATCCTGGACATTGAAGCCAAAGGCTTCCATCACCGCAGCGATCTTGTCTTCATCCATAATCTGGAAAACCAGCTTGCCGGGTGAGGCCATGCTGGGGAAAATATCAAAATTCAGATTGAATGCTTTTTTGAAGAGCTTCGGCAGAATCAGTGCAAATTCCCGGCTCTCCGTTATAATCTTAATGCTGTCAGCGGTAAAGCTGTTGCAAAACAGCAGGATACCGAAGCACTCTGCCAGGGCACAGCAGTCTCTGTTCGGCATGATCCGGCAGATCTCGCCCTTTGCACCTGCTGAAAATGAAACTGCCATTGCTTTCTCTCCGTTCTTACCAGATTCTCACTTCCGGCTCCAGACGGATGCCGGATTTTTCAAACACAATATCGGATACCTGCTCCAGCAGCTTCCGCATGTCGGCAGCCGTTGCGCCGCCCAGATTCACCGCAAAACCTGCATGCTTTTCAGAAATGGCAGCACCGCCGACCCGATAGCCTTTCAGCCCCGCCTGGTCGATCAGGGCGGCTGCATAGGCGCCCACCGGACGCTTGAAGGCAGAGCCGGCAGAAGGCAGGTCCAGAGGCTGGGAGGCAGAGCGCTTGCCCTGCAGCTCCTTCATACGTTCTCTGATCTGTGCTTCCGGCTTCTTTTCCAGCCGGAATACCGCACGGACCACAATGCCCTCCTGCTCTTCCAGAATGCTGTGGCGGTAGGAAAACTCCATCTGATCGCAGGTCAAAGTCCGCACATTGCCTGCCATATCCATCACATCCACGGATTCGCAGATATCCTTGATCTCGCCGCCATAGGCGCCGGCATTCATATAGACCCCGCCGCCGATACTGCCGGGGATGCCGTGGGCAAACTCCAGGCCGGAAAGACCGTTGCCTGCAGCAAAAACAGCGGCACGGGTCATGGTCACACCGGCCATAACACGGATCCGGTCACCGTCCAGCAGTTCCATGCCGGAAAGGCAGTCCTTCAGACAAATCACCAGTCCGGGAACTCCCTCATCCGGTGCCAGAATATTGGTTCCTGCACCTA
The DNA here is from genome assembly GCA_015068305.1 of Oscillospiraceae bacterium. Taxonomy (GTDB): domain Bacteria; phylum Bacillota; class Clostridia; order Oscillospirales; family Oscillospiraceae; genus Faecousia. The sequence continues at coordinate 44,444 of SVKV01000009.1, read as the reverse complement.
AAATAGCAGGTTTCGTGTCCAATATTACGGACACTTTCAGCACACTTGCCAGTTCCTCGCAAGTTTTCGGGAAGGCCATAACCTCTGCTTCGCCGCCGATGCGGAAGGAAGTATGGCGGCTCATGGGTTCGTAAAATTTCAGGTCCGTATCAGGCAGCAGCGAAGCAATATTCCGCTGAAAAACAGTCAAATCAGTCATAAACGCCTCCGGGTGTAAACTCTCTTACAGTATAGCATATCCCAAACAGATAATCAATTATTACGAAATGAAATTTTAATTACAAAAACCCCGCCGCATAACGCGGCGGGGTTCATCAATTTGAAATCAAGATCCGATGGTTTCTCTCAATCTGGTATTAATCATTTCCAAATCCGGAACAAGAACAGACATTCCATTAATTCTTCCGCTCTTATACTCTCCCTCATGAGGAGCAGACTGGGTGGTGATCTCCAGGTCCAGCAGGATCGGGAAGAAATCCATCACATAGCCGATGATATCGCTGTTGCTCATATCCGTGGTGATCATGGGGAAAATGGTTTCAGTCAGTTCCAGCATCTCATTCAGAGACAGCTTCTTGACCCGCTCCAGCATGGCAATCAGCACCTTGCGCTGCCGGTTGGTTCTGCCAAAATCGCTGTCCAGCTTCCGGATACGGGAATACTCCAGTGCTTTTTCGCCGTTGAGCCGGTTCATGCCGGCGGAGACGCCACCCATCCAGTTTGCTTCTGCGCCTGTCAGTTCGATATCCACACCGCCGATGGCGTTGACAACCTTTTCAAAGCCGGAGAAGTCCACCTCGATATTATGGTCGATCTCAATACCGAAGTTCATCAGCATGCACTCATCCAGCATTTCCATGCCGCCCACCACATAGGGAACATTCAGCCGGTTGCTGCCGTATTTCATTCCGTTATAATCCGGCAGTTTCACATATGTATCCCGGAGGAAAGATGTCAGAACCAGTGTCTTCCGGTCGGTATTGACCGTGCACAGGATCATGGCATCAGAGCGCTGTCTGCCCTGACCGGGGCGGCGGTCCTGGCCGATGAGCAGAATATTGACTACATTTTCATTCTTTTCAATAACTTCTGCCGGAGCTTCCGGAAGGGTTACCTGTTCGGGATCCAGTTCTTCGCCGGTAAACTCCTCTTCCTCCGGGTCCGTTTCTGCCAGAAGGATTTCTACCTCTTCATGGGTGAGCGTCTCCTGGGGAACATCATCCACCCGATTGATCTGATTCAGAATGGAATTGGCATAGTATGTTACAACCAGCAGTCCCGCAAGGATCAGCCCGAGAAAAATACACAGAAACACCAGCAGCCCTCGCCGGGCGCCTTTCTTCTTAGCACACATCGTATTTGCCTCCAAAATAATGATTGTTCCCTGTATTATACAGCCAATCATATGAAAAATCCACTTAAATTTTTATTAACGGTAAGGTGGTTTTTTCCAGCTTAAAAAACCCTTTTGGCGGGGATAATATGGCTGTACTCAGAATTACAGGAGGTAAATTATGAAGAAGTACGCAATCGTAGCAGTTATCCTCGTCCTTACGGTTTCCATGCTGACAGGCTGCGGCTGTACTGCCCAGGACTCCGGCCGGGAAACCATGCCGTCCATTCTTCCCACAAACATCCCCGAAACGACACTGCCCACCGAAACCCAGACAGAGCCCATGACCCTTCCCGCAACCATGCCCACCGATGCAACCGATGGTGCAATCACCGATGAGACCGGCGGTGCAACCGGAGAAACCCAGGATGGCAATACCGCCGAAACCGGCGAAATGTCCAGATCCCGTATGCGCTGAAAAAGCAGGGCCCTGTGGCCCTGCTTTTACTTTATAAATTCGCTCCATTCGAAGGTGATACTGCCGTCTTCCCGCTCAATGCAGGGGATACCGATCTGGCCCCTCTCCTTTACAGGCTTAAAAAGCTCGTTTTCATCCCGGTGCTTCAGAAATTTCTTCAGAAACAGCAGATTTTCAGAAATATTCAGATACAGATACGGCACATTCGCCCCATCCAGGTCCCGTTTGCAGTTGATGCAGTCAGGACATTGTTCGCTTCCATAGATTTTCAGCATTCCATCCACCTCACAGAATTGTTGTATACCGGGTTAGGTTTTTCTTCATCCGTTCTGCAGCCCCCAGAGTCTGCTCCAGATAATCCATGCCCTCCGTTTCCGCCGTTTTCCAGGCAGCTGTCAGCGTCGGTCCGGCACAAACAACAGCGCCGTGGCCGAACTTATCGAAGGCATGGCTGCAGTTTTTTGCATTGCAGCCGGAATAATCCATATCATCCACCAGGAAGAAGAGTCTGGGGTACTTCGCTCTGAGGGATCTAAGGCTCTCTGCCGCATTGGCACCCACCACAACGGATACTCTGGCGTAGCCGGATTTTCCGGTACAGTCCCCGCCGAACCGGTTGATCTGATCAGCCGCTGCCGCATGGACCAGGCGGGTGCCCGCAAGAAGATCCTGGATATCCGGGGCAGATTTATTGGAGGTGCGGACCACCGGGAACAGATCCTTCTTCCCATCCGTAACATAGGGCAGGAAGGGCTTGATCATGTCGCTGCCGGCATAGGCGCTGACGATCAGTCCGTCACAGGGGTACTGGGCATCAATGCCCCAGAATGCATTCGCAACTGCCTTTGCCATCATGGGAGAAAGAATATAGGGCGCCTCAACCGCGATGTAATAGCCCAGGGACCTGGCTGCTTTCAGAACTGCCTTCAGCTCCTGCAGTCCCTCGGGACCCAGCACCGCAAAAGCCGTAAAGCCTACCCGGACTGCCGGAACCGTGCCTTTCAGCTTTTCCAGAATCTCACGGCAGAATCTGCCGTAAGCCTTCGCAGAATTTTCCTCCTCCGCCAGAAGATGGGGCGGCAGATCGCTGACGCACAGCGCAAGATCCACCATGGATGGATTTTTTGTTTTTCTGATCTTATCCTGCAGCACATCAATGGACATACGGAGCACTCCCCTTCCAGTTTTTTCTATTATAGCACAGATTTTTCCCGGTGAAAAGATTCAAATGCTTTCCAGAAGTGATTTTTCTTCCCCCGGGCATACTAAGACTGAAAGGAGCGTGAGATCATGAGTGTAAAAGGTTGGGCTATTACTGCGGGCCTGAGTGCCGCTGCCGGTGCTGTTGCAATTCTGATGATGCCCCGCACCAATCCCACCCGCCGTCTGGCTTCCAAGGCCGCAAACAAAATGGAAGATGTGGCCTGGAAGATCGAAGACCGGATGAACCGGATGGACATGTAAAAAAAGCCCATTCTCCGAAAAGGGAGAATGGGCTTTCCATTTTGATTACTTGCGATTTTCCAGCAGAGCCTCGATCTTCACCATGGGATCGCAGATGGAGGAAACAGACATATCGTGGTTGATGGCGGCAACAAAGTATGCGGTGTACTTGGAGCAGTCCACATCGAAGTACCAGTCCCGCTCCAGCAGCTCGGGCTTGCGGTAGGTCAGGTTGGTACCCAGAACAGCGGTCAGAACGCCCTCTTCCACAGCCTCATCGAACTTTTCAAGGCCGCTGGTGAACAGGGGGAAGGTTGCGTTGCAGATGATGTGCTTTGCACCGCGCTTCTTCAGCTCGCGGCCCACTTCCAGCATGGATTCGCCGGAAGCAATGATGTCATCGGCAATGAACACGGTCTTGCCTTCCACGCTCTCACCCAGATACTCATGGGCAACGATGGGATTGCGGCCGTTGACCACCCGAGAGTAGTCGCGGCGCTTGTAGAACATACCCAGATTGCAGCCCAGAACGCTGGAATAGTACATATTCCGGTTCATGGCGCCTTCATCGGGGCTGACGACCATAAAGTGGTCCTTGTCAAAGTTCAGATCGGGCATATGCTTGAGCAGAGTCTTCAGAACCTGATAGGTGGGCATCACGTTATCAAAGCTCATCAGAGGCACAGCATTCATCAGCCGGGGATCATGGGCATCAAAGGTAATGATGTTGGAAACGCCCATTGCCTGCAGTTCCTGCAGTGCCACGGCGCAGTCCAGACTTTCGCGGCTAACCCGGCGGTGCTGACGGCCGCCGTAAAGGCTGGGCATGATCACGCTGACGCGATGGGCACGGCCGGCAACGGCCTGGATCAGACGCTTCAGGTTTGCGAAATGATCGTCGGGGGACATATGATTCTGATAACCGAACAGATTGTAGGTGAGGCTGTAGTTACCGGGGTCCACAACCAGGAACACATCATGGCCGCGAACGGACTCCTTCACCAGACCCTTTGCATCACCGCTCTGGAAACGGGGGCAATCGCAGGGCACGATAAAGGTGTCCTTTTCAATACCGACTTCCCGGCCCCAGTTGACCAGATGCTTATCCACCAGCTCAGTCAGTTCTTCTGCACCGGGGCAGGCAATGAGCGCCAGGTAAGCTTCCTGTCTGTCGGGGCTGAAGAAATGAGCGGGGGAAACGCTGTTCTTAGACATAGTTCTTTTTCTCCTCCATCACAAGTTGTAACTTCATAATTTTAAAGAATGCTTCAAATCAAAATGATTACCAAAGATATTCTATCACATTCTAAAATAACTTCCACCATTATTTTTTCTTTTTTTCACTTTTTTCGACTTTCGTCTATGATTTCATTTTTTTCTCCAAATAACTGTTAATTTTCACCAAATACAGCTTCCCCTCCGGTGGGATGTAAAAAATAAAAAGTTGTCATTTACACACAGATGAGATATAATAGCAAAAAAAGATACGGAGGATCAGATATGGAATACAGAACTCTGGGCAAAACCGGACTGAAAATCTCAACCCTCGGCTTCGGCGGCATTCCCATTCAGCGCATTGATGCGGACCGGACCAAGGAGCTGATGCATGGGCTTCTGGATGCCGGTGTGAATTATATCGACACCGCCCGGGGCTACACCGTCAGCGAAAGCTATCTGGGCTACGCGCTGGAGGGCATCCGGGACAAATTTGTGCTGGCCACCAAGAGCATGGCCCGGACCAGGGAGGCCATGGCAGCGGATATTGAAACCAGCCTGACCAATCTGCGCACCGGATACATCGACCTTTACCAGGTACATAATCCCAACCTTGCCCAGCTGGAGCAGGTCTGCGGAGCCGGCGGCGCTCTGGAGGCGCTGACGGAAGCGAAGGCTGCAGGTAAGATCGGCCACATCGGTCTGACCGCCCACTCTGTGGAGGTCTTTGAAAAGGCACTGGAGCTTGACTGGGTGGAAACCATCATGTTCCCTTACAACATTGTGGAAAGCCAGGGCGAAGCACTGATTGAAAAGTGCGCTGAAAAGAACGTGGGCTTTATTGTCATGAAACCCCTGGCCGGCGGTGCCATCGAAGATGCGACCCTTGCCATTCGCTATGTCTGTGCAAATCCGAACATCAGCGTTGTGATCCCCGGCATGGCCGATCCTGCGGAGCTTAAGCAGAATCTGGCTGCAGCTGCCGATACGGCTCCCCTCTCCGCCGAGGAACTGGAGAATATCCACCGGATCCGCCGGGAACTGGGCACTCAGTTCTGCCGCCGGTGCAATTACTGCGCCCCCTGCGCAGCAGGTATCTCCATCCCCAGCGTATTCCTTTTCGACGGCTATCTGTCCCGTTATGGCCTGGCCGACTGGGCCAAGGGCCGGTACGGCTCCATGGCAAAAACCGCATCTGACTGCATTGGCTGCGGCATCTGCGAAACCCGCTGTCCCTACAATCTTCCCATCCGCCGGATGATGAAGGCTGTGGCGGCCCGCTTCGGAAAATAACCCCATTACCACCGGGAGACTGCATTTTGCGCAGTCTCCCTTATTTTTCCTCTTTCCTTTTTCTGGAATTTATGATATGATATTCGCCGTGATTGAAATCATACTCATATCCAAAAGGAGCACCCCCACATGACCATTGCTGAAATTCTGTCCAAAGAACTGGGGCAGAAACTGGAATATATTGAAAATGTCATCGCGCTGATGGACGAAGGCAATACCATCCCCTTTATTGCCCGCTACCGGAAGGAATTGCACGGTGCTATGGATGATACCACCCTGCGCAATCTGGAAACCCGGCTGACCTATCTGCGCAATCTGCAGCAGCGCCGGGATGAGGTAAAAAAGTCCATTGAAAACCAGGGCAAGCTGACGGAAGAACTCTCTGCCGCCATTGATAACGCTGCCACCATGACAGAAGTGGAGGACCTGTACCGGCCCTATAAGCAGAAGCGGCGCACCCGCGGCTCCGTTGCCCGGGAAAAGGGTCTGGAGCCTCTGGCTGCAGCCATCTTTGCCCAGGACGGGCAGGACCCCAATGTATTGGCCGCAGGCTATGTCAACGAAGAGAATGGCGTTGCAACCGTCGAAGATGCCCTGGCCGGCGCATCCGATATTATTGCAGAAGATCTTTCCGATAATGCTGCCATCCGCAAGTCCCTCCGGGAGCTGATGAACCGGAAGGCTATGCTTACCTGCAAGGCTGAAAACCCGGAAGAGGACAGCGTTTATCGCCTTTATTATGACTTCAGCACCCCCATCTCCCGTCTGATGGACCACCAGATTCTGGCCATCAACCGGGGTGAGAAGGAAGGAATTCTGAAGCCCGCAATCACCCTGCCCGGCAACGATGGTGCCGCCCTCGTCTGCCGCGCCGCCCTGAAACCCACCATGCAGGTATCCGCCTTTGTCCGCTCCGCTGCCGAGGATGCCTATGAGCGGCTGATCTTCCCCTCTGTGCAGCGGGAGATCCGCTCCGATCTGACAGAACGGGCCAGTCAGGGTGCCATCCGCAATTTTGCACTGAACCTGAAGCCACTGCTGATGCAGCCTCCCGTGAAGGGCTTCGTGACCATGGGCCTGGATCCCGGCTACCGCAACGGCTGCAAAGTTGCCGTTGTGGATGCAACCGGCAAGGTCCTTAGCACCAACGTGGTCTACCCCACTTACAATGAACGAAAAAAGCAGGAAGCCATTACTGTCCTTTCCGGTATGATCCGCCGCTACGGGGTCCGGCATATTGCCATCGGCAACGGCACCGCATCCCGTGAAACCGAGGCCATGACTGTGGAACTGCTGAAGCAGCATCCCGATGCCAGCTACGCCATCGTCAACGAGGCAGGTGCCTCTGTCTATTCCGCCTCCCCCCTGGCCGCTGAGGAATTCCCGGAATTCGATGTGAATCTTCGCTCCGCAGTTTCCATTGCCCGCAGACTCCAGGATCCGCTGGCAGAGCTGGTCAAGATCGATCCCAAGGCCATCGGCGTGGGTCAGTATCAGCATGACTGCCCCCAGAAAGAGCTGGATGCAGCCCTGGGCGGCGTGGTGGAAGACTGTGTCAACGCCGTGGGCGTGGATGTTAATACCGCTTCCCGGAGCCTGCTGCAGCAGGTTTCCGGTCTGACTGCCACCACCGCAAAGAATATTGTTGCTTACCGGGAGGAAAACGGTCCTTTCACCAGCCGAACCCAGTTGAAAAAGGTGCCGAAGCTGGGCCCCAAGGCCTTTGAGCAGTCCGCCGGCTTCCTGCGGATCCCCGAAAGCATGGAAGTTCTGGACAACACCGGCGTTCACCCCGAATCCTATGCCGCGGCAAAGAAGCTGCTGAAGTTGCTAAGCTGCGAAAAGAGTGAAGCATCCGACATTGCCGCAAAACTGGATGCCTACGGCCTTTCCAAAGCAGCAACCGCCTGTGAAGTGGGTGAACCCACCCTGGCGGACATTGCCAAAGAGCTGTCCAAGCCGGGCCGGGATCCCCGTGACGAGCTGCCTGCACCGATTCTCCGGAAGGATGTGCTGGAGATGAAGGATCTGAAGCCCGGTATGGAACTGACCGGCACTGTCCGGAACGTCATTGATTTCGGTGTATTTGTGGATATCGGTGTCCACCAGGACGGTCTGGTCCACATTTCCGAAGTTACCGGCCGCCGACTCCGGCATCCCAGCGAAGCAGTCAAGGTCGGTGACATCGTCCGTGTCGTGGTATTAAGCGTGGACGAAAAACGTCATCGCATCAGCCTGTCCATGAAGCAGGCAAAGCAGAAGTAAATCAAGCGCCCCGCAGGAAACTGCGGGGCTTTTTTCTCGGTATGCTCCGGTTATGTAACCCAAATTGTTATCTTTTTGTAACAATTTCGCCTATGCTTGACTTTTTTCGTTATTTGTTGTACAATTCGAGAAGATAGCCAAGAAATGGAGCTTTTTTATGAAAAATCTATTCAAAAAAATCATACCGGTTCTGCTGACCGTACTGATTCTGGTCAGCATCGTCTGGTATTGCTTTGTCTATGACCGGAATTTCACCCGGGATATGCTGCTCAGCCAGGCGAGATATCTTTCCACAAACGGCAAACCCGATGCCGCTTCCTGGTTTTACGATACCGCGTACGAGATGTCCGGCCAGGATGAAAACGTGGCCATTGAGCTTGCAAACCAGTTCAAGGCCTCCGGTAACTTTACCAAGGCAGAATACACCCTCACAAATGCCATCGCAGACGGCGGTGATGCGGAACTGTACATGGCGCTGTGCAAAACCTATGTTCAGCAGGATAAGCTGCTGGATGCGGTAAATATGCTTGATAACATTGCCGATCCTGCCATTAAAGCCGAATTGGATGCCCTGCGCCCTGCTGCTCCTGTAACCAATCCTGAACCCGGCTTCTACAGCGAGTATATCAGTGTGGATCTGATCAGCGAAGGCGGCAAGCTCTACTACACCACCACCCCCGAGTACCCCTCCACCGGCGATGCCCCCTATGCTGAGCCCTTCACCCTTCCCGCCGGTGAAACCCTTGTGCGGGCCGTTACAGTTGCGGACAACGGACTGGTCAGCCCTCTGTCCACCTTCAGCTTTACGGTGGGCGGTGTGATTGAGGAAGTGAGCTTTGCCGATTCCGTCATTGAGGCCTCTGTCCGTGAAATTCTCGGTGTGGATGCCGACCATGTTCTGTTTACCAACGAACTCTGGAACATCACCTCCTTCACGGTTCCGGAGGGCGCCATGAATCTGCAGGACATTGAAAAAATGCCCTATCTGAGAAGTCTGACCCTCTCTGATCAGACCTTTGATACCGTTTCCTTCCTGGCTTCCCTTTCCTATCTGGAAGAGCTGAGCCTGTCGGATTGCCGTTTCCCTGCTGAGGAAATGGAACTGATCGCCGCGCTTCCTTCTCTGAAGGCACTGACGCTAATCGACTGCGGCATCTCCACTATTGCAGGTCTGGAAAATGCCCAGAATCTGGAAGTGCTGGATCTGAGCAACAATACGGTCCGGAATCTGTCTCCTCTGACTACTCTGATGCGGCTGAAAAGCCTGAATCTGAGCCACAATGCGGTCACCGGACTGAGCGATGTGAGTGTGCTTACTAATCTGGAAAAATTGGATATTTCCTACAACTCCGTGCCGGCGGTTGACGCTCTGGCAACCTGCGCAAAACTGACAGAGCTGAACGCATCCCACAACAGGATTTCCGCTGTTTCTACCCTGGATCAGCTTCCCATGCTCACCGTACTGGATCTGAGCAGCAACGCACTGACCGATGTTTCCAACCTCGGAAACTGCGTCGGACTGAAGGAACTGAACATCAGCAAGAACGCTGTTTCCGATATTGCATCACTGTCCGGTCTGATGAATCTGGAAATCTTCAGCTTTACCAACAACCAGGTTACTTCCCTTCCTGCATGGACCTCCGAGTGCAGCCTCCGCTCCATTGACGGAACCTACAATCAGCTTGAAAGCATTTCTGTTCTGAAGAATCTGAATGAACTGACCCACATCTTCATGGACTACAACGCGCTGACCAACATCGATGATGTGGCAGACTGCTTCAGTCTGGTGCAGATCAACGTTTACGGAAACCCCATTGAGAATGTGGATGCTCTGAAGGAGCATGAGATCATCGTCAACTGGGATCCCACTGCTGCAGAAGAATAAAAAGCATATGAAAAACCACCGAAGGTTCAAAACTTCGGTGGTTTTTTTATCAGGAATTATAAAGCAGGATCAGCTTCAGCGCCGCTTCAACCGTCTGGCTGCGGACCGCTTCCCGGTCCCCTTCAAAGCAGTAATGGTGGACACCGTTGCTCTGTCTGTCCTCATAGGCGATATAGACCGTGCCAACAGGGTGGCCAAATTCATCGCCTCCGGGACCTGCAAGACCTGTGACGGAAACAGCCACATCCGTATGCAGCAGTCCCCGGACACCGGATGCCATTTCCATGGCCACCCAGGGAGAAACTGCGCCGTATTTTTCCAGCCATTCCTCAGGCACACAGAGAATCTCCTTTTTTACCTCGTTGGTATAGGAGATCACACCGCCCTTGTACACAGCGCTGCTGCCGGGAACAGCGGTCAGCGCTGCGCCGACACCGCCGCCGGTGCAGCTTTCCGCTGTAGACAGGGTCTTCCCTTTTAAGATTTCAATTACATCAGATGACAGGCTCATCGTGGTACTCCAGCTTGAATTTTTCGATGTTTTGCAGGGCCCTCTCGATCAGAGCTTCCCGGTCCAGATTCCGCTCCGCATTGATCACCTGCGCCAGCGTGGGCTTGGTCTTGGGATGCTTGGGCGTAAAGACGGTGCAGCAGTCCTCATAGGGCAGCACAGCAGTCTCGAAGGTGCCGATCTTCCGGGCAATTCTAACAATTTCTTCCTTGTCCATACCAATCAGGGGCATGAAAATGGGAATATCCACCACAGCGCCGGTGACCGTCATAGCCTCCATGGTCTGGGACGCCACCTGGCCCAGATTCTCGCCGGTGACCAGAGCGCCGCAGCCATCCCACTTTGCGATCCGGGCGGAGATTTCCATCATAAACCGGCGCATGATCAGCGTGAAGTATTCCTCCGGGCAGTTATCCCGGATGGCCTCCTGGATTTCGGTGAAGCCAACCACATTCACGGTCATTTTGCCGGAATATTTGGTAACCAGTCGGGCAAGCTCCAGGACCTTATCCTTGGCCAGCTGAGAAGTGTACGGATAGGAGAAGAAGTGTACGGCCTCAATTTCCACGCCCCGCTTGGCAATCATATGGGCTGCAACAGGAGAGTCAATACCGCCGCTGAGCAGCACCATGGCTCTGCCGCCCACGCCGGTGGGCAGACCGCCGGCACCTGCCTCCGCAGGGCCATGGACATAGGCTGCCAGGTCCCGGACCTCCACGTAAACCGTATAGTCGGGATGATGGACATCCACTTCGACACCGGGATGAGCTTCCGCCAGACGGCCGCCGATTTCCTGGGAAATCTGAATGGAGGTCATGGGGAATGCCTTATCAGAGCGCTTGGACTCCACCTTGAAGGATTTGGCGCAGTCCAGGTCCTCGCCCAGATATTCTTCAATTGTTTCAAAGATGGCATCCAGATTCTTTTCACAGGGACGGCAGCGGCACAGAGATACGATACCGAAAATGCTGCGGCAATCCTCCCAGGCACCGTCCACATCACATTCTTCGTCCATCGGCTCCACATACAGGGTCGACTGCATCAGATACACATCAAAATTGCCGTAGGCCTTCATCCGGCGGCGGACATTCTGGCGCAGACGGGATTCAAACTGGCGCTTATTGGCGCCCTTCAGGACGATTTCGCCCAGTTTCAACAGAAAAATTTCTTTCACTTCAATTTCCTCACTTTTATCGGTTTCCTAAATTCACAGCCCGGTACTGGATCGCTTCGGCGATATGCTGGGGCTGGATATCCGCGCTGCCTTCCAGATCAGCAACGGTTCTTGCTACTTTCAAAATCCGGTCATAGGATCTAGCGGTCAGGCCCATGGCTTCAAAGGCCTGCTTCATCAGTTCGACAGAAGCCTCATCCAGCGCGCAGTATTTGCGCATTTCATCGGGGCCCATCCGGGCATTGCACATCCGACCGTCCGATCCGAACCGCTGATGCTGGATTTCTCTGGCACCGTCCACTCTCTTTTTTACCTCTGCAGAAGGTTCCGCTTCGGTTCTTGCCCGCAGGTCCTCAAAATGAACAGCCGGGACCTCTACCACAATGTCGATCCGGTCTAGGAGCGGCCCGGAAATCTTGCCCCGGTAATCCGACACAGATCGCTCGGAGCATTTACACCGTCCGGATGGATCGCCGTACCAACCGCATTTGCAGGGATTCATGGCGCACACCAGCATGAATTCCGCCGGATATGTCACCGCACCGGAAACCCGGGAAATGGTAACCTTTCCGTCCTCCAGAGGCTGGCGCATCATATCCAGTGTATCCTTCTTGAATTCCGGCAGTTCGTCCAGAAACAGTACACCCTCATGGGCCATGGAGATTTCACCGGGCCGGGGATTGGTTCCGCCGCCGGCAAGGCCTGCATTGGAGATGGTATGATGGGGCGACCGGAAGGGCCTCTTCTGAATCAGCGGTTCCTTTGCCGTCAGCAATCCCATCACCGAATAGATCTGACTGACTTCCAGCGATTCCTCCCGGGTCATATCCGGCAGGATGGAAGGAAGCCGTTTGGAAAGCATACTCTTGCCGGAGCCGGGCGGGCCGATCAGCAGCACATTGTGGCTGCCTGCCGCCGCAACTTCCAGGGCCCGCTTCACATTTTCCTGTCCCAGCACATCCTTAAAATCCAGAAGCTCTGTTTTCAGCGGTTTCGGTTCCCAGACGGGACTGGGACTCAGCTGCGCAAGGCCGTTCAGCGCATCGGCCAGCTGACGGACACTCTCGATCCCATAAACCGCAGGGCCCTGGGCAAGTGTTGCCTCCGGCGCATTTTCAGACGGTACAAAGAGCGCCTTGATACCGGCCTTTTTTGCTGCCAGCGCCATGGGCAGCACGCCGCTGACAGGTCGCAGTTTCCCATCCAGGCTGACTTCACCGATGAAGGCAGAATCGGACCGGGGTCTGCGGATCTCCCCTGCTGCGCAGAGAATGCTGAGCAGAATGGGCAGATCATAGTGGGTGCCGGATTTTTTCAGGCTGGCCGGGGCCAGATTTACCGTGATTCTGCTCACCGGAAAGGCCATACCGCTGCTTTTCGCCGCAGCCCGGACCCGTTCCCGGGCCTCCTTAACTGCCGCATCCGGCAGTCCCACAATATCAAATCCGGGCAGGCCGTTGGAAATATAACACTCCGCAACAATGGAATTACCCTGTATTCCGGTAACGCCCAGTGTCTGAATGCTGCAGATCATGCCGATTCCCCCTCTTCTTTGGGTTTTGTAACATCATACTCCAAAGATGCGGAAAACTCAATCATTTTTTATTTCGACAATTTCTGTATATTTGTCCAGGCCCTCATTTATTTGCACATTTTTTGCCATACAAAGAAAGATTTTTTCGTTTAATAGGTCGGATAACGACTTTACAAAACCGGTCGAAGGTGCTATGATATAGGGGACAAAATTTGTAATACTTTAGGAGGTATTTCATTTTGGCTAGAAAATTCAAAACCATGGACGGCAACACCGCTGCCGCCCACGTCAGCTATGCCTTTACTGAGGTTGCTGGCATCTACCCCATCACCCCCTCCAGCCCCATGGCCGACAACGTTGACCAGTGGGCCGCTGCCGGTCGGAAGAACATCTTTGGCGACACTGTGAAGGTCGTTGAGATGCAGTCCGAAGCTGGTGCTGCTGGTACCGTTCACGGCTCTCTGGCCGCCGGTGCGCTGACCACCACCTACACTGCTTCTCAGGGTCTGCTGCTGATGATCCCCAATATGTACAAGATCGCCGGCGAGCTGCTGCCCTCCGTGTTCCACGTTTCTGCCCGTACCGTTGCTGCACAGGCTCTGAACATCTTCGGTGACCATTCCGACGTTTACGCCTGCCGTCAGACCGGTTTTGCTATGCTGGCTGAGACCAACGTTCAGGAAGTTATGGACCTGGGCGCTGTTGCTCACCTGGCATCCATTGAAGGCCGCGTTCCCTTCATCAACTTCTTCGACGGTTTCCGCACCTCCCACGAGATCCAGAAGGTCGCTATCTGGGACTACGAGGACCTGAAGGAAATGACCAACATGGAGGCTGTGGCCGAGTTCCGCAAGCACTCCCTGAACCCCGAGCGCCCCGCAATGCGCGGCTCTCACGAGAACGACGATATCTTCTTCCAGCACCGTGAAGCCTGCAACAAGTACTACAACGCTCTGCCTGCCATCGTTGAGAAGTACATGGGCAAGGTCAACGAGAAGCTGGGCACTGACTATCAGCTGTTCAACTACTACGGCGCTCCCGACGCTGACCGCGTGATCGTGGCTATGGGCTCCGTCAATGACGTCATCGAAGAAGTCATCGACTACCTGAATGCTCACGGTGAGAAGGTCGGTCTGGTCAAGGTCCGCCTGTTCCGTCCCTGGTCCTCCGCTCACTTCCTGGCTGCTGTCCCCGACACCGTCAAGAAGATCGCTGTTCTGGACCGTACCAAGGAGCCCGGCTCCCAGGGCGAGCCCCTGTACCAGGATGTCGTGATGGCTCTGGCAAAGTGCGGCTGCAACAACGTCCAGGTGATCGGCGGCCGTTACGGCCTGGGTTCCAAGGACACCACCCCCGCCTCCTTCTTCGCAGTTTACGAAGAGCTGGCTAAGGATGAGCCCAAGGAAGAGTTCACTCTGGGTATCTTTGACGACGTGACCAACCTGTCTCTGGATGAGAAGGTTTCCCCCAACACCGCTGCAGAAGGCACCATCGAGTGCAAGTTCTGGGGTCTGGGCGGCGACGGCACTGTCGGCGCTAACAAGAACTCCATCAAGATCATCGGCGACCACACCGGCAAGTACGTACAGGCTTACTTCCAGTACGACTCCAAGAAGACCGGCGGTGTCACCGTTTCCCACCTGCGCTTCGGCGACAAGCCCATCAAGTCCCCCTACTACATCAACAAGGCTGACTTCGTGGCTTGCCACAACCCCTCCTACATCACCAAGGGCTTCAAGATTGTCCAGGACGTCAAGCCCGGCGGCGTGTTCCTGATCAACTGCCAGTGGACTCTGGATGAGCTGGAGCATCATCTGGATGCCGCTTCCAAGCGCTACATTGCTGAGAACAACATCCAGCTGTACACCATCAACGCCATCGACCTGGCTATCAAGGTCGGCATGGGCAAGCGTACCAACACCATTCTGCAGTCCGCATTCTTCTCCCTGGCACAGGTTATGCCCGGCGATGAGGCTATCGGCTACATGAAGGACGCTGCCGAGAAGTCCTACTCCAAGAAGGGTATGGACGTTGTCGAGTGCAACTGGAAGGCCATCGACGCAGGCGCTACCGCTTACGTCAAGGTCGACGTTCCCGCTGCATGGGCAACTGCTGAAGACAACAAGGCTGACGTGGTTCTGGAAGGCCCCGCTGCTACCGTTGCTGTTGCAAAGAACATCATGATGCCCGCCGGCAAGATGGACGGCTACTCCCTGCCCGTTTCCGCATTCGTCGGTCTGGAAGACGGCCAGTTCCCCCTGGGTGTCTCCGCTTACGAGAAGCGCGGCGTTGCTGTTACCGTTCCTCACTGGGATGAGACCAAGTGCATCCAGTGCAACAACTGTGCTTATGTCTGCCCCCATGCTACCATCCGTCCCTACGCTCTGACCGCTGAAGAAGTCGCTGCTGCTCCCGAGGGCACCCGCGCTGTTCCCGTCAAGGCCGGCAAGGGCAAGGGCGTCTACTCCTACACCATGGCTGTTTCTCCCCTGGACTGCATGGGCTGCGGCGTCTGTGTCGGTGTCTGTCCCACCAAGGCCATCGCCATGGTTCCCCAGGAGCAGGAACTGGCCGAGCAGAACGTTTGGAACTACATGGTCTCCAAGGTCGCTCGCAAGCCCGAGATGGAAGACAACACCGTCAAGGGTTCTCAGTTCCGCAAGCCTCTGCTGGAGTTCTCCGGCTCCTGCGCTGGCTGTGCTGAAACCTCCTACGCACGTCTGGTGACCCAGCTGTTCGGTGACCGGATGTACATCTCCAACGCTACCGGTTGTTCCTCCATCTGGGGTGGCCCCGCTGCTACCTCTCCCTACTGCGTCAACGAGAACGGCCACGGCCCCGCTTGGGCTAACTCCCTGTTCGAGGACAACGCAGAGCACGGTCTGGGTATGTGGACCGCACAGGCTGTCATCCGTGAGTCCCTGGCCGGCAAGGTCAAGAAGGTTATCGAGACCACCGCTTGTGACGAGCGCAAGGCTGTCTGCCAGAAGTGGCTGGACACCTTCAACGACGGCGAAGCAAACAAGGAAGCTACCAAGGCTCTGATTGCCAACCTGGAAGCTAAGGTTTGCTGCGATCTGGTCGCTGACATCCTGTCCAAGAAGGAATACCTGTCCAAGAAGTCCGTCTGGATCTTCGGCGGCGACGGCTGGGCATACGACATCGGCTTCGGCGGCGTTGACCATGTTCTGGCTTCCAACAAGGACGTCAACATCTTCGTCTTCGATACCGAGGTTTACTCCAACACCGGCGGTCAGGCTTCCAAGGCTTCCAACATCGGCCAGGTTGCTCAGTTTGCAGCTTCCGGTAAGGAAACCAAGAAGAAGTCCCTGGCTGAGATCGCAATGAGCTACGGCTATGTCTACGTTGCTCAGATCGCTATGGGCGCTAACCAGGCTCAGACCATCAAGGCTATCTGCGAGGCAGAAGCTTACAACGGTCCTTCCCTGATCATTGGCTACGCTCCCTGTGAGATGCACTCCATCAAGGGCGGTATGACCAACTGCCAGGCTGAGATGAAGAAGGCTGTCGAGTGCGGCTACTGGAACCTGTTCCGCTTCGATCCCTCCAAGGAGACCGGCAAGTTCCAGCTGGATTCCAAGGATCCCAAGGAAGGCTACCAGGCATTCCTGATGAACGAGGCCCGCTACTCCCGTCTGACCCGTGAGTTCCCCGAGCGTGCAACCGAACTGTTCGCCAAGAACGAGGCTGCTGCTAAGGAGCGTTGGGAGCATCTGAAGAAGCTGGTCGAGATGTACAAGGACTAATTCCTGTACGGATCGTCATCTAAGATAAACAGAATCCGCCCCCGGCAACGGGGGCGGATTTTTACAACAGGAGGTTCATTCTATGAAAGTTCTTCTGATCAACGGCAGCCCCAAAGCAAAGGGCAACACCGCCTTCGCACTGGAACAGATGGCGGAGATTTTTGCCGACCAGGGTATCGAAACCGAAATCATCCACGTGGGCAACCAGGCAATCCGGGGCTGCATCGCCTGCGGCAGCTGCTACAAAACAGGAAAATGCGCCTTTGACGATGCAGTCAATGAAATTGCACCCAAATTTGAGGCAGCGGATGGAATCATTGTGGGCAGCCCCGTCTACTATGCATCCGCCAATGCAACCCTCATTGCTTTACTGGACCGGCTGTTTTACAGCACCCATTTTGACAAGCGAATGAAAGTCGGTGCGGGTGTTACCGTTGCACGGCGGGGCGGATGCAGCGCTACCTTTGACGAGCTGAATAAATACTTCACCATTTCCGGAATGCCCGTTGCTTCCAGCCACTACTGGAATTCCATCCACGGCGGAAAGCCCGGTGATGCCCAGCAGGATGCCGAAGGCATTGCCACCGTCCGCAACCTGGCCAAGAATATGGCTTTCCTGATCAAATCCATTGCCCTTGGCAAGGAGACCTACGGCCTGCCCGAATACGACAAACGGCAGATGACAAACTTCATCCGTTAAAGGAGATTCCCATGCTGTGTACCATTATCGACATTCGCGGTGACTATGCCTTCGTCAGATATGAAGAAACCGGCATTGTTTCCGAAGTTGCCATTGCCCTGCTGCCCTTCGGTGTGGATGTGGGCGATAAGCTGAAATTTGAAGATTTTGAATTTACCCAGGTGTAAAAAATCCGCTGACATATGTCAGCGGATTTCTATTATTTCTGATGCTTCTTTTGCGCCTTGTATTTTTCAGCCAGCGCCCGCATTTCCCTGCGGAATTTAATATGCTCCCGGCGTTCCCGATTTTCCTTAAACTTGGATTTCAGTACAATTGGGTGATCCATCAGCTTATCCGGGTCGATCTGCTTTTTCTCCACCCGCTTCTGAGTCACTTCACGCAGGAGCGTATACACAACCGATGCCAGCGGGATCATGACCAGCATACCCATAATGCCCATCAATTCACCGCCAACGGTAACCGCAAGGAGCACCCACATACCCGGCAGGCCGATGGAAGTACCGACCACCTTGGGATAGATCAGATTGCCCTCAATCTGCTGCAACACCAGGAACATGGCCACAAAAACCACAGCCTGGAAAGGATCATTGACCAGGATCAGAAACGCGCTGACAGCACAGCCCACAAATGCACCCACGATGGGCACCAGAGCCGTCACGCCGATCAGAACACTGACCAGAGTGATATAGGGCAGCTTGAAAATAGCCATGGCAATGGCGAACATGCAGCCCAGAATAAAGGCTTCCAGACACTGACCGGAAATGAAATTGGAGAAGGTTACATTGGTCAGCCGCATCACCCGGATCGTCTCATCTGCCGCCCGCTCCGATGCAAAGGCATAGAGAATCCGTCTTCCCTGCCGGGCCAGAATTTCCTTCCGGGCCAGGCTGTAGATTGCAAACACCAGTCCGATCACCGCATCCACAATGCCGCCGGCCACACTGCCCACCGCACTGAATGCTCCGCCGGCAATCACCGTCAGACTGTTCTTGAGCATACTCATGGCCTGCTGGATCAGGCTGGGCCAGTCAAAGCTTGCAAAATCGGTATTGGCGGAAACCCAGGCAAGCAATTCCGGATTATTCTCCAGGAATGTAAACAGCTTATCCTCCAGGCCCAGGAAATAGTCAGTGAGTTTGGGAATCAGCGTCATGATGGTCTCGCTGATCTGGGGAACCAGCAGACGGAACACGCCGTAAATTACCAGTGCGATGGCCACAAATGTCAGCACGATGGAAACTGCACGACGGAGACCCTCGTTCCTTATAAATTTCAGACGGTTCTCAAAGGAGCGCATCGGAACGTTCAAAATAAACGCCAGCGCCGCACCGATCACAAATGGGGAAACAATGCCAACCACCGTATTCCAAAGTGCACGGAACCGTTCCGTTTCATGAAGCAGCCAATAAAAGAAAATACATCCGACTGCTACCCAGAATACTTTGCGGATCGTCTTTTTATCAATTTGCAAGGCCCGCACCTCCCTTTTTCATCATTATAACCCGGCAACATCAAAAATGCCAGTTAACAAGTTGTAATATTACTTACCGCTCAGCCGCTTCAGTTCTGCGCAGAGGGCATCCACATTCTCCTGCTTCGTGGCCCAGCTGGTGCAAAACCGCACGCAGCGATTGTGATCATCCACCCGCTCCATTTCAGTAAACATGAAATTGCGGCTCAGTTCTGCCAGCAGTTCATCCGGCAAAATGGGGAAAATCTGATTGGTAATGCCGGGAACCAGATACTGCACGCCCAGTTCATCGAAGCAAGCGCGGATCTGATCGGCCATCTTTACCGCATGAGCAGAGATTTCAAAATAAAGCCCGTCGGTGAACAGTGCATCAAACTGTACACCCAGCAGTCGGCCCTTGGCCAGCATACCGCCGTGCTGCTTAATGATGTAACGGAAATCCTCTTTCAGCGCAGAATTGCAAATCACCACAGCTTCACCGAAAAGGGCACCCACCTTGGTTCCTCCGATGTAAAACACATCGCACAGCCGGGCAATATCTGCAAGGGTCACATCATAATCCTTGGCAGCCAGACCGTAGCCCATCCGGGCACCGTCCAGAAACAGGTACAGCCCGTTTTCATGGCAGACGGTGGACAGTGCCTCCAATTCCTTCAGAGAATACAATGTACCCAGCTCCGAGGGGTTGGAAATATAAACCAGCTTGGGCTGGACCATGTGCTCGAAGCTATCGTCATTGCGGTGGGCAAGAACCACCTGCTCCACCTGCTGCGCAGTGATCTTGGCATCGCTGGAAGGAAGCGGCAGGACCTTGTGGCCGGTGGCTTCCACAGCACCGGTTTCATGGACATTGATATGGCCGGAAACAGCACACAGAGCACCCTGGTGGGGCCGCAGTGCTGCATCAATAACAGTCAGATTCGCCTGGGTGCCGCCAACCAGGAAATGGACATCTGCATCCTCCCGGTTGCAGGCCTGTTTGATCTTCCGGGCAGCCTCAGCGCAGTATTCGTCACAGCCGTAGCCGGTGGTCTGCTTCAGGTTGGTTTCGATCAGCCGCTGCAGCACCTTTTCATGGCAGCCTTCGCTGTAATCATTGTGGAAATAAATCATGTAAATTCCTCCATATTTCAATTACCTCCATTTTATTGTCCTTGACAGATTCTGTCAAGGATGCATATCACTTTCTGCCTCCGCATACCCATATCTTAACGAGCACACAGCATCGGAGGGGAGATTATTGTCAAAACCTTTGGAGGAAAGAGCCTGCGAACTGGCTGTGTACATGATTGAAACCGGAGCCACTGTCCGCTCCACCGCAAAACACTATCACATTTCCAAATCCACGGTTCACAAAGACATATCCCAGCGGCTGGAGCATTATAATCCCGCGCTCTATGCACAGGTCCGGGAAATTCTGGAACAGAACAAACGGGAGCGGCATATCCGCGGCGGAATGGCCACAAGAAAGAAGTACAAAGGAATATGACCGTTGCCCCAGTCCGCAGGACTGGGGCAACTTTTACAGATCGTCAGCATCCTGCACCGGTTTTTCGTAAGGGTCTTCCCCTCTTCCCGTATAGCTGCCGAAAGGATCCGTCAGAATCAGCGGAGTAATCTGATTCTCCGTGCCGTAGGCCCCGGGAAAACGAAATTTCTGCTTTTGTTCCTTTTCCTTCACTGTATCACCCCCACAGATATTGTTTCCTTGCAATCGGTAATTCCATATGGTATGATTTAGAAAACAAGGGGGAATTTCAATGTTCGATATCACACTGATCACCATGGGTAAGCTGAAGGAAAAATTCTATATTTCCGCCGCAGAGGAATACAAAAAGCGTCTGGGCGGTTATTGCAAATTCACGCTCATGGAACTGCCGGAGGTCCGGCTGCCTGAGAATCCCTCCCCTGCTGAAATTTCCGCCGGTCTAGAAAAGGAAGCGGAGCTGATCTTCTCAAAACTCCCGAAGGGTGCCTGGTTTTGTGTCTTTACGCCGGAGGGCAAAGAGCTTTCCAGCGAGAAATTTGCTGAACGGATGAAAGAAGTGAAGCTCAGCGGCAAGTCCAGTGCCTGTTTTCTCATCGGTTCCTCCTTCGGCATGGCTCCCCGGGTGAAAGAAAGAGCTGATTTTCGGCTCTCCATGGGCCCCATGACCTTCCCCCACCACCTGGCAAGAATCATGGTGCTGGAGCAGCTTTACCGGGCTGAGGCAATTCAGGCCGGCTCCAAATATCACAAATAAAGAACACCGAAATTGCGCGTCAAAAACGCGCAATTATTTTTTTATGAGATACCTTGACAGGCGAGGTATCTCATGTTAATATAGCTATGACAACAAACAGAAGGAGGAGATGAGATGTCCATTGCCGGTGACCTGATACGGGGTCATACAGATGCCATCATTCTGGCGCGCCTGCTGAAATCCGACAGCTACGGCTATGAAATCAACAAAGTCATATCCACCCTATCCTCCGGGCGGTTCGAACTGAAGGAGGCCACCCTTTACACAGCCTTCAAGCGGCTGGAAGAACTGGGTTATATCGCATCCTATTGGGGCAGCTCCGGTGCCGGTGCCCGGCGGCGGTACTACACCATCACCCCGGCAGGCCGGGAAGCATGTCACCGTCTGATGCAGGAATGGGAAGAAACAAAGGAAATTATGGATAAACTTCTGACCGAGGAGGTATGAGAATATGAAGGAACAACTGATTCAATACGTAAACCTGCTCTTCGCCGGCGCTCCCGACAGCGAAGATATCAAGCAGGAAATACTGCAGAATACTCTGGACCGTTTTGACGATCTGATCGCCCAAGGAAAATCCCCCGAAGCTGCCTACCGGCTGGCCATTACCGGAATCGGCGATATCAACGAGATTCTGAGCGCCGCTCCCGGAAAGGCTGCAGCCCCAGTTCAGACCGAAGTCCGTCCCGCGCAGCCCGAAACGGAAGAGGACCTCAAACGGAAGAAAATCCGGGCAGTTGCTGTCGCCATGTACATTCTCTGTGCTGTCCCGCTGATCATCCTGAGCGAATTCGGTGCCGAAATCCTGGGTCTGTGTCTGACTCTGGCAATTGTCGCCTTCGCTACCTATCTGATGATCATCACAGGCAGAAAGGATGACGATGAGGATGAGGAAAAAGAAACCCGGGAAGAAAAGCATCCTCTGAAAGAAAGCATCGGCAATATCATCTGGGTCGGCGGACTGATCGTCTACTTCGGCCTCAGTTTCTACACCGGAGCATGGCACATCACATGGCTTCTCTTCCCCATCATGGCCTGCGCCCGTGGCCTCAGCGATGCCATCATCGACCTTATGGAGGTAAAGAATAATGAAAACTAGCGCCGTGATCCGTATCATCCTCCTGTCTTTCCTGATTCTGCTGCTATCTTTCATTCTGATGAGTGTCCTTGATCAGAATTACTATATCGAGGGCGGAAGGGTCCACTCCTACGAAGAGGCTGAATACATAGAGCCCGTAGCAATAGCTCAGCAGGATGAAATATCTGCCCAAATCCGGAACATCGAAATCGACTGGGCCGCCGGTTCCATCACCATTCAGCCCGATAAACATGCCCAGAGCATCCATGTCACGGAGTATGCACCGGCAGAATCCAAGTATCAGCTGGTCATGAAGCAGTCCGGTCAGACACTGAAAATCAAATTCTGCGAGGGTTCCGTCACCTTCCCCAGCTTCGGCATCGACATCGATATCAGCAAGGATTTGGTTATCACCGTTCCTGCGGACTGGGCCTGCAATTCCATCGAGATCGATGCGGCTGCCACTGAGGTGGATATCCACAATCTGCAGATCAATGAACTGGACTTTGACGGAGCATCCGGTTTACTGATTCTCGATAATTGCAGCATTGAAGTGCTGGATATCGATACTGCCTCCGGCGACGTGGAGTTTACCGGTACACTGAAAGAACTGGATTTTGATGCAGCCTCTGCAAAATTCTCCGGAGAATTCTACCAAGTCCCCAGGAAGCTCAATCTGGATGCCATGTCCGGTGACGTGGAGCTGGTGCTGCCGGAAAACAGCGGTTTCTACCTGGAACTGGATACCGTGAGCGGTGCCTTCGACAGCGACTTTGATTTTCACACCATGGGCGCTCACTATGAATGCGGCGACGGAGCCTGCAAGATCAAGGTCAGCGGCATGAGTGGTGATGTGAGCATCCTCAAAGGCATCAAACCGGCAGAAAACTGCAATCACTAAGAGAACAAGAAAACCCCCGGCCGATTCGGCCGGGGTTCCTTTATTTACAGCAGTTCCAGAAGCGCGTCGGTGTATTCCGCGGCTGTTGCGGCGGATCCGTCGCTGAAGACCTCCACCGTACATTCGGCCATTGCCTTTTCCAACTTGGCAGCAGCCTCGCCACGGCAGATGTGCCGCAGCAGCATGGCACCGGCCTTGATCATGGATGCGGGGTTTGCATAGTCTCCCATACCCCGCTCGATCATCCGGGGTGCGGATCCGTGGATAGCCTCGAACATGGCGTACTTATCGCCGATGTTGGCGCTTCCGGCAGTACCTACGCCGCCCTGGAGCTGTGCAGCCTCGTCGGTGATGATATCGCCGTAGAGGTTGGGCAGCAGAACCACCTGGAATTTCTCCCGGAGTGGTTCCTTCAGCAGGTTGGCAGTCATGATGTCGATGTAGTAGTCTTCCACCGTGATGCCGGGATAATCCTTGGCGATCTCATGGCAGAGGGCGGTGAACTTGCCGTCGGTCTTTTTCATGATGTTGGCCTTGGTGACCACGGACAGATGGGTCTTGCCGTTATTCTTGGCATATTCAAAGGCTGCCCGGGCGATCCGCTTGGTTCCGGCATCGGTGGTCACCTTAAAATCAACTGCCATGCCCTCAAGCTCCACGCCGCGACTGCCCAGCACATACTCGCCCTCGGTATTCTCCCGGTAGAACATCCAGTCGATGTTCTTTTCAGGAATACAAACGGGACGGCAGTTGGCATACAGGTCCAGTTCCCGGCGCATGGTCACGTTGGCGGACTCCATGGTGCCGCCGTGGGGCGTGGTGGTGGGGCCCTTGAGAATCACGTCGCAGGCCTTGATCTGCTCCAGCACATCGGAAGGGATAGGCTGGTTGCAGGCGATCCGGTTTTCGATGGTAAGGCCTTCAATGTACTTGATGACGATGGAACCTGCAGCGATCTCGTCGGCCAGCAGCTTTTCCAGCACTCTCGTTGCCTGCTTGGTAATGATGGGGCCGATGCCGTCGCCGTCCACCACACCGATGGTCACAGTCTTCTTTGTGGAAAAGTCAGTCTTTTCCGTGTTCATATTGGCAATTCTTGCCTGCTGCTCTTCGAGAATCTTCTTAAAGGCCTCGCAGGCCTGGTTGATGTCCATCATTATTGTCCACCTTCCTTTGTATAGTTCAGAAGTCCGCCTGCCAGCAGAATCGCCTGCTGCCGGGCTGTCAGATCGCAATTGACGTTGAATGTAAAACCGTTATCTGCAGTTACCGTGAGTTTTCCGGTCTTCATACCCTCTGCGATGCCGGAAATGGTCAGATTAGCATCCTGTTCCAGCTTCTCATAGTCATCGGGATTCTCGAAGGTCATGGGCAGAATTCCGGAATTAATGAGATTTGCGATGTGGATCCGGGCAAAACTCTTGGCAATCACGCCCCGGATGCCTAAGTACATAGGTACCAGCGCCGCATGTTCACGGGAAGAGCCCTGGCCATAATTGCTGCCGCCGACGATGATGCCGTCACCTGCCGCCTTGGCCCGTTCAGAGAAGGTCGGATCGCAAACTTCGAAACAGAACTTGCTCAGGAACGGAATGTTGGACCGGTAAGGCAGGATCTTGGCACCGGCAGGCATGATGTGGTCGGTAGTGATGTTGTCGCCGACTTTGAGCACCAGCTGGGCCGTCAGTTCCTCAGCAAAGGGCTTGCTCTTGGGGAATTCCTTGATATTGGGGCCCCGAAGAACCTGGGCATTTTCCGCTTCCTCTGCCGGAACAGGTGCCAGCACAGCGGAGTCATTGACCAGGAACTGATCGGGCATCTGAATGCTCAGAGGCTCCGCAATGGTGGTCGGATCGGTGATGAAGCCTGTCAGCGCGGAAGCAACTGCTGTTTCCGGAGAAACCAGATAAACCTGGCCGTCCTTGGTGCCGCTGCGGCCCAGGAAGTTCCGGTTAAAGGTACGAAGGCTCACACCGCCGGAATTGGGGCTGAAGCCCATGCCGATGCAGGGACCGCAGGCGCATTCCAGCACCCGGGCACCGGAGGCCAGAATATCAGACAGCGCGCCGCAGTCAGACAGCATGGTCAGCACCTGCCGGGAACCGGGGGAAACAGAAAGGCTGACGGAAGGATTGATGGTCTTGCCCTTCAGCATCGCCGCAACCTTCAGAAGATCGTACAGGGAAGAATTGGTGCAGGAACCGATGCAGACCTGGTCGACCTTCACATTCTGCAGCGATGCCACCTCTACCACATTGTCCGGGCTGTGGGGGCAGGCAATCATAGGCTTCAGCGCAGACAGATCGATATCGATGATCCGGTCATATTCTGCATCCGGGTCGGATTCCAGCGCTACAAAGTCCGCGCCTCTGCCCTGGGCAATGAGGAACTGATGGGTGATCTCATCGGAGGGGAAAATGGATGTGGTGGCACCCAGCTCAGTACCCATATTGGTGATAGTACCCCGTTCCGGAACAGACAGGGTCTTGATGCCTTCTCCGCCCCATTCCACAATGGCCCCCACGCCGCCCTTGACGGAGAGGATCCGCAGCAGTTCCAGAGATACATCCTTGGCAGTGACATAGGGGTTCAGCTTGCCGGTGAGGTTGACCTTGAACATCTTCGGCATGGTGATGTAGTAAGCACCGCCGCCCATGGCAACAGCCACATCCATACCGCCGGCACCGAAGGCCAGCATGCCGATGCCGCCGCCGGTGGGGGTGTGGGAATCGGAGCCGATGAGGGTCTTGCCAGGCTTGCCGAACCGCTCAAGATGGACCTGGTGGCAGATGCCGTTGCCGGGCCGGGAAAAATACACGCCGTGCTTTGCAGCAACAGTCTGCAAATAGCGGTGATCGTCACCGTTTTCAAAACCGCACTGGAGCGTGTTGTGATCGACATAGGCGATGCTGAATTCCGTCTTGACTCTGGGAATTCCCATAGTCTCAAATTCCAGATAGGCCATGGTGCCGGTGGCATCCTGGGTCAGGGTCTGGTCGATCTTCAATGCAACCTCGGAGCCCGGGGTCATGTCGCCGGAAATCAGATGGGCGGCGATGATCTTCTGTGCAATTGTCTTACCCATTACGCATCCTCCCGATCATGTGGTGTTTTGCATTTTCAATATGCTTGGCTGTCAGTTCCATAGCCAGCTCCGCATTACCGGAAACGATTGCTTCATACATTTCCCGGTGCTCCTTCATGGTGTGGGACGTACGGCTCTTATCGTCCAGGGCTGCACGGCGGTAGCGGCGGGTCTTCCGGTGCAGGGGCAGCAGCGTATCGATGAGAACATTCCGGCCGCTTAGGATACAGATGGCATCGTGGAACTGGTCATCCACCTGGCGCAGACGGTCTGCGTCGTCCTTGTGGAAATAAAATTCTTGAAGATCCACGATATGGGTCAGTTCCTTTTTTCCTGCTTCCGTCATATTGAGGGTTGCATAGTAAGCTGCCAGGCCCTCGATCCGCTGACGGATGTTCATAATGTCCACAAGGTCCTCTTCGGTGATGCCAATGACCACACTGCCCTTGCCGGAATCTTCGATCAACCGCTCCTGTTCCAGACGGCGCAGGGCCTCCCGGATGGGGGTCCGACTGACACCCATGATCTCCACAAGCTTCAGTTCTGTCAGAATTTCACCCTTCGGGTAAACACCCTGGATGATATCGTTTTCCAATTTTTCAAAAACCTGGTCTGCCAGGGATGTGGATTTGAATTCTCTCATGGTCAGTCCCCTTTCATCCGCGCTGATACCGGCCGGGTGCCAGTTCTTCGATTTTCTCTTCCAGTTCATGGTCCGTCATACAGGTCTGACGGCCCTCTTCATACTGCCCATCCACCCAGTTTTTCAGTGCAACCACCAGTTCAGAGCGCTTATCCAGCTGGTCCTCCCCTTCCAGACCGTAGGTCTGGTTGATCCAGTAGGCAATGCCGGCAAGACCGGAGGTTTTGCTGATCTGCACAGTGGCAGGCCGGTTCAGAATTTTCTTGGTATCAAAAATGGTATAGATTTCTTCATCCTTCATCAGACCGTCCGCATGAATGCCGGCCCGGGTCTGATTGAAAGCACGGCCCACATAGGGGGTCATGGGCGGAACTTCGTAGCCGATCTCCTTCTGGAAGAAATCTGCAATTTCCGTGATCACCGTGGTATCCATGCCGTCCAGGCTGCCCCGGAGGGATGCATACTCAAAAATCATGGCCTCCAGAGGCACATTGCCGGTGCGCTCACCGATACCCAGAAGGCTGCAGTTGACCGCGCAGGCACCGTAGAGCCAAGCGGTGGAAGCATTGGCAACAGCCTTATAGAAATCGTTGTGGCCGTGCCACTCCAGACATTCGCTGGGAACGTCCGCATAGTGCTGCAGGCCGTAAATGATACCGGCAACGGATCGGGGCATGGCTGCTTCCGTATAGGGAACGCCGTAGCCCATGGTATCGCAGGCACGGATTTTGACGGGAATGCCGGCCTCCCGGCTGAGGGCCTGGAGCTCATTGACGAAGGGCACCACAAAGCCATAAAAATCGGCCCTGGTAATATCCTCCAGATGGCACCGGGGAATTACACCGGCTGCAAAGGCATCCTTGATGGTGCCCAGATAATAGTCCAGACACTGACTGCGGCTCATTTTCATCTTCTTGAAAATGTGGTAGTCGGAGCAGCTGACCAAAATACCCGTTTCCTTGATACCCAGATCCCGAACCAGCTTGAAATCTTCCTTGCTGGCCCGGATCCAGCTGGTGATCTCCGGGAATTTCAGATCCAGACCCATGCACTTTTCCAGTGCTTCCCGGTCCTTCTTGCTGTAGATGAAGAACTCGGTCTGCCGGATGATGCCGTAAGGTCCGCCCAGCTTATTCAGAAGCTGATAGATTTTGACGATCTGATCGACGCTGTAAGGTTCCACAGACTGCTGACCGTCCCGGAGGGAGGTGTCGGTGATCCAGATTTCTTCCGGCATGGCCATAGGCACACGGCGGTGGTTGAAAGCAACCTTGGGAATGGTGCCGTAGGAATAAACGTCCCGATGCAGATTGGGCTCAGCCACATCCTGCAGCGAATACTTATAGGACTTCTGTTCCAGCAAATTGGTCTTATTGGAAATTTCCAGCATATGATGCGCTCCCTTCGCGGAATATAATGTATCCCTGTTTCTTTGTTTCATTGTATACAATTATACGCGTGTTCAATCGTTTGTCAAGAGAAACTTTGCCGGTCATTGTAGATTTTCTCCAAAAAAGGTGTATAATCTTTTATATACTTCTTCCAAGGCAGGTTCTCAAAATGTTCGTAACGATCCTTATTCTCGCTGCAATTGCGTTGCTGGGCAGCTGGTTTGCCTATTGCATTGCTTTCTATTCCCCCAAAAAATCCCGGGCTTCCGTGGACGATCTGCTGACGGGAGAACAATACAATGCCGTCAGCGGCCATATTTTCCGTATCAGCCACATTATGGAGCAATACACCTTTGAGCCGGTGTGGATCACAGCCTCCGACGGTACTGAGCTTTTCGGGCGATATTATCATCTGAAGGATGGGGCTCCGGTGGAGATCCTCTTCCACGGTTACCGCAGTCATCCTTTCCGGGACTGCAGCGGCGGCCATGCCCTGTCCCGGAAAATCGGGTTCAATACACTGGTTGTGGACCAGAGAGGTCAGGGCAGCAGCGGCGGACACACCATCAGCTTTGGCATTCTGGAGCACAGGGACTGCCTCTGCTGGATCAATTATATTCGTGCCCGGTTCGGCTCCGGTGTTCCCATCGTCCTGTCCGGTCTGTCCATGGGCGCAGCCACAGTTCTGATGGCATCCGGTCTGGATCTGCCGGAAAATGTGGCCTGCATCATCGCGGATTCTCCCTACTCCACCCCCAGCGCCATTATTGAGAAGGTTGCCAAAGACAGGCACTATCCGGTTGCACTCTGCCGTCCCTTTGTGCATCTTGCGGCATTTCTTTTCGGCGGTTTCCGGCTGAACAGCTGTACTGCAAAGGAAGCCGTTGGGCGCTGCAAGGTACCGGTGCTTCTGATCCACGGCGAGGACGACCGCCTTGTTCCCTGCTCCATGAGCCTGGAGATTGCCGCCTGCTGTGCTTCCCGGGTCCAGGTAGTCACATTCCCGGATGCTGGCCACGGCCTTTCCTATGTAACAGATCCGGCACGCTATGAGCGGGTTGTTGTTGACTTTCTGAATTCCGTCCCGACTCTGAAAGGCTCCGTTTCCGATGCATTTATCAGAAACGACAATGACAATCCTTAAACAATAGCTTTACAGTTTGCCGAATTCATGATATACTGAATCGGATGAAGATTTGTAAGGAGTCAGAGCATATGTCAGAAGTATTCTCTTCCCCCGATTTTGAAGCAAAGTACACCTATCACGGCCGGGATCTGGGCGCCACATGGTCTCCCACGGAAACCCTCTTCAAGCTTTGGGCCCCCACAGCCGATCACGCAGTCGTCAGACTTTACCGCACCGGCAATCCCGATGCAATGGATCTGATTGCAGAGCTTCCCATGGAGCCCTCTGTAAACGGCACCTGGCAGCTGCGCAAGGCAGGAGATCTGAACGGCATCTACTATACGTTTGTAGTTACCATCGGTGCGTATACCGCAGAAGCCTGCGACCCCTATGCAAAAACCACCGGTGTCAACGGCATGCGGGCCATGGTCATCGACATGGCATCCACCAACCCCGACGGTTGGGAACTGGATGCCGATCCCAACGGAGATCTGAACTTTACCGATGCCGTGATCTATGAGCTGCATGTCCGGGATCTGTCCATTGATCCCTCCTCCGGTATTCATAACAAGGGCAAATTCCTGGGTGTCATTGAAACCGGAACCACCACCCCCTCCGGCATCCCCACCGGCCTGGACCACATGAAAAATCTGGGCATCACCCACCTGCATTTGCTGCCTGTCTATGACTACGGCTCTGTGGATGAAACCAGACTGGATCAGCCTCAGTTCAACTGGGGTTACGATCCCACCAACTTCAACACCCCCGAAGGTTCCTACTCTACGGACCCCTACAACGGCGCTGTCCGCGTCAGAGAGATGAAGCAGATGGTGAAGGGTCTTCATGACAACGGCATCAGCGTCATCATGGACGTGGTATACAATCATGTTTACGAAGCAAAGGATTTCTGCTTTAACAAGCTGGTTCCCATGTACTTCAGCCGTGTTACCGACGGCGTCATTTCCAACGGCTCCGGCTGCGGCAACGATACGGCATCCGAGCGCAGCATGGTCCATAAGTACATTGTGGATTCCGTCTGCTACTGGGCTGATGAATATCACATCGACGGCTTCCGCTTTGATCTGGTGGGCCTTCTGGATGTGGATACCATCAACGACCTGGTTGCCGCAGTTCACAAGCGTCATCCCAATGTAGTCTTCTACGGCGAAGGCTGGTCCATGCCCACCGGCATCACCAAGGACTGCAAGCTGGCTACCCAGCTCAACTCTCCCCTTACCCCCGGCTTCGCCTACTTTAACGATACCATCCGGGATTCTCTCCGGGGGTCCACCTTCTTCAGCGACGCTCTGGGTTTTGTCACCGGTGCTTCCGACATGGTCGAAAAGCTGGAAGGCTGCTTCCGGGGTCTGCCTGCCTGGTGTCAGGATCCCACCCAGACCGTCAACTATATTTCCTGCCACGACAACAATACTCTGCTGGACCGCATTTCTCTGGCCGTACCCGACCACAGCTTCGAGGACCGGATCCGGATGAACAGACTGGGCGCTGTTTTCTACATGATGTCCCAGGGCATCCCCTTTATGCAGGCAGGCGAGGAAATGCTGCGCTCCAAGCCCGATCCCAAGGGCGGCTACGTTGAAAACAGCTTCAAATCCTCCGACCGGATCAATTCTATCAAGTGGAATCTGCTGGATGCCAAGCCCTACCGGGACACCTATGATTACTACAGGGGGCTGATTAGCTTCCGGAAAGCCCATCCGGTGCTCCGCATGACCTCCGCTTACGAGATTCTGTCCCATGTTGTCCCCATACAGTGTGAGCATCCTCTGATGACTGCATTCCATATCAGCGGCGATGTCCCCGGCGAAACAGCCCGGGAGCTGTTCCTGGTCTTCAATGCCTCTTACACTGCTGAAAGCATCGCACTTCCCGAGGGAAGCTGGAATCTGTGCATCAACGCTGAAAAGGCAGGCACAGAAGCACTTACAGTGGCCAGCAGTGCGATTGAGATCCCCGCAATCTGTGCAATGGTCTTTGTGAAAGAATAAGCCTGTACCCCAATATAAAACAGCGAATCGGAATTCCGATTCGCTGTTTTCATTTAATTTCGGATATCATGGGCCGCCGTGGGACTGTTTTCGTCCAGTGCCCGGAAAGAATAACCGTTTTCCAGGCCCCATTGAATAATCATTTCCACAGCCTCTACGCTGTAGCCTTTGATGTCATGCTGCAGCACAATGGAAACACGCTGCCTTTGCACACCGTTAATCACATTTTCATAGACCTTCTGTGCAGTTTTTGCACCGCCGGCATCATTGCTGTCCACATTCCAGTCAAAATACCGGTATCCCCTCTTCACCACCTCATGGGTAAGCCTGCTCATGATTCCCTCGTTGAATCCGCTGATCGTATTGGAACTGCCGCCGGGAAACCGCAGCAGTTTGGTATCCGTACCGGAACGATC
This sequence comes from Oscillospiraceae bacterium, assembly GCA_015068305.1. GTDB lineage: Bacteria > Bacillota > Clostridia > Oscillospirales > Oscillospiraceae > Faecousia. The sequence goes on along the minus strand of SVKV01000009.1, from coordinate 12,480 downwards.
CTCGATCAGATTCAGAATCTTCTGCAAATCCTGAAAATACGCTTCTTCGCTGGCATAAATCTTACGGTAGTCATGAGAATAAGTGTGGGCCGCAACGGAGTGCCCCTGGGCGACAATATCGCCAATCAAGTGGGAGTACCCAGTCTTTACAACAAAGAATGTTGCTTTCACATCGTATTTTTTCAGGATCTCCAACAGCTGCTCTGTGTGGGTACTGGGGCCGTCGTCAAAGGTCAGATAGATCACCTTTCCGGAAGGTGTTACCTCGTTCTGCTGAGGCTTTACCGCAGGCTTGGGCTTCGGCTTTTCCTTGACGCGGATTTCCCGGACTTCCGTATCAGAATTTCCGTAACGGTCCTCAACATAATAGATCAGCTGATAGGTACCGGGCTTGTCTGTATCAACACTGCCCGATATCTGTACCTGCCCGGTCAGATTTCCGTCGCAGTTGTCTGATGCGCTGTATCCGGGTTCCTCATAATGCTGACCTGCTTTCAGCGTAATTTCAGAGTCTCCTTCCAAATAAATCACAGGCGGAATGGGATCATAGTATACGATATCCCGGATTACCTTTGCTTCATTTCCGCTGGAATCCTCCACCTCGTAGATAATTTTGTCTTTCAGCACGGTCTTTTTCACCCGGTCTGTCAAATCTCCGTCGTAATTGTCCCGGGCCATAAACCCTTCTTCCCGGTACGTATCTCCCGGGATCACATAGCTGCCGGGTGTTTCCGCCAGCCAGATCCGGGGCGGAACGGAATCGATAATTTCAACGGTTCGGATTCTTTCCGCATGCCAGCGTTCATGGGATGCCCCATAGCGGATCCGGTAGGTACCCAGTCTGTGCTCATCCACGGTCCCTTCCGTGCGGACATCAACCTCCACACCTCCGGGAATCAGATGGGTTCCATAGAATCGGGCGGCAGCACCGGGCTCTTCGTAGCTTTGCCCATATTCCAGAATCATCTCTTCTTCTCCATTCAGGGTAAGTTCCAGCCGGAACTGATTGATGTGGTAAGTATACACATATACGCCGCACCCAATCAGCAGTGCGAGCAGCACCGGAATCAGCAGAAAGAGCCGCAGCTGCCGCTGTCTGCGCTTACGCATTTGCTTTTCAAATGGATCCATCTGCTCACCGCCTTTTCCATTAGTTTGCTTGTTTGTGTTAGTTACTATACACCATAATGGTCGAAAAAGAAAGTGATCTGTCGCAAAAAAAAGAACTGCGGTGGAAAAATCCACCGCAGCCTGTTATTCTTCATTCAGCAGTTCCATCAGCTTTGGAAGGGCCGTTTCAAATTTCACACCGTACCAGTGGGCCGGCTGCCGGTAGGTATTGCGGATTGCCGAGAGGGTAAACTCCGCTGCGATCTGCGCTGCGCGGAGCATCTCCTTTCCGCCGGCCAGAGCACCCACAAAGGCTGCCGCAAACAGATCGCCTGTTCCGTGATAGCTCTTTTCCACCCGTTCGTGATGACAGACGGTGATTTCACTGCCGCAGCGGACCGCAAATCCGGTTTTTCCCGGTTCCAGCGAAACACCGGTCAGTACAGTATCCCCTCCGGGGATGCTTTCCAGAAGCTCCCGGATATATGCTTCACCGTAGTTTTCCCGGAAGGGCAAACCGGACATCATGGCAGCTTCCGTGATATTCGGAAGCACCACATGGGCTTTGCTGCACAGCGCCGTCATAGCCCGGGCGTAGGCTTCGTCAAAGCCCCGGTAGAGTTTCCCATGGTCTGCCATGGCAGGGTCCACCACAATGATCCCGCCGGGCGCCAGCATGCTGTCCATGATTTGCTTTGCTTCTTCAATTGCTTCCACGCTTCCCAGGTAGCCGGTATAGATCAGATCAAAGGTGATCCCCTGACTATCCCAGTGGGACCGGATATCCGCCATCATATCCGTCAGATTCTTTACCGCCGGGACACCGAAGCCGCCGGTGTGGGTAGAAAGCATGGCCGACGGCAGGATACACACCTCATGACCGCAGGCGGACATCACCGGCAGGGCCACCGTCATGGAACACTGTCCGACACAGGAAATATCCTGAATGGTTAAAATTCTCCGATATGACATAACCTACCCTCAGTCTGCAACGTCCATATCCAGACCCAGTTCCCGTGGCAGGAACCGGGGACAGACATTTTCCGATGTCACGATGACGGATGCCGCCAGATGGGCACCGATCTCACAGGATTCTGCCAGGTTCTTTCCGTAAGTCAGTCCAATGGCCACACCGGCGCAGAAGGAATCGCCGGCACCGGTGGTATCTTTTACCTCCACCCGGCGGGCAGGGCAGAATCCCTTCACGCCCTGCTTATCTGCATAGACGGCACCTCTGCCGCCCATGGTGACGATCATACTGGGAATCTGGGCCGCAACCACATTTTTGGAAATGATATCCACCATTTCCTCCGTGGTTTTTTCGGTGTAATCCGTCGAAAAGAGCATCCCGGCTTCCTGGAGATTGCATACAAAGCAGTCGATGGACTGTAGAAAATCCCGGCGCTCCAGAGCAATGCTCATATTGGCAACCACAGCAAAGACTTTCTTGTTGTACTTCTTTGCGAGCCGGAATACCCGCTTGACAATTTCCTTATCCACGCAGATTTCAATCACAACGCTGTCCGCGTTTTCAAAAATCTCATCACCCTGCTCATCCAGGATATTGCAGATGGGCAGCAAATCCGGCCGCTTGGAGATGGAAGAGAATACATCGCCGTCATTGTCAAAGACCGCAAGCCAGGTTCCCATTCCGTCCCGGGTGGTGCGGATGTAGTCCGTATTGACCTTATGATCCTTGAGCTTGCGCAGCACATCCAGTCCCGTTCCGCTTTTGTCAACCAGGCTGACAAAGGTAGGCCGCAGCTCACAGTTTGCGATATCCTCTGCAACATTTCTGGCAACGCCGCCGTGGACCTGCTCTACCCGGCCCGCATTCCGGCCGGTGGGAATAAAATTGGATTCCGGATATACCTTGATATCCACAAAAACAGCACCGATGACAACAATACCCATAGTATCCTCCGCAGTTGATTGTTACGGATATTATACCATACCTCCGCCATTTTGCAACAAAAAGCATCGTCTGAACCGGTTCATTGCTGTTACATCGACAAAATTTATATCCGCACAAAAAAAATCTTGCAGTATGAAAAAACATGATTTATAATATTTTCATTAGAAAACCCACACTCTTATATTCTATTGGAGGGTATCATTTATGTCTAGCAATGTACGTCCCGAAACCATGGAGCGCATCACCACTCCGGAACTGGCAAAGGCATTTATCGACGAACAGGTTGCCGCCGTGCGCGCTCAGGTCGGCGATAAAAAGGTTCTGCTGGCACTGTCCGGCGGTGTCGACTCCTCTGTTGTTGCTGCTCTGCTGATCAAGGCCATCGGCAAGCAGCTGGTTTGCGTCCATGTCAACCACGGTCTGATGCGCAAGAACGAATCCGAAGGCGTTATCAAGATGTTCAAAGATGGCCTGGATGCCAACCTGATCTATGTGGATGCCACCGATCACTTCCTGAACCTGCTGGCCGGTGTTTCCGATCCCGAGCGTAAGCGCAAGATCATCGGCAAGGAATTCATCACCGTTTTCGCTGATGAGGCACGGAAGCTGGAGGGTATCTCCTATCTGGCACAGGGCACCATTTACCCCGACATTCTGGAATCCATGAAGGCTGCTGAGGGCAAGAAGGCAGTCAAGTCCCACCACAATGTGGGCGGCCTGCCTGAGGATCTGCAGTTTGAGCTGGTGGAGCCCATCAAGCTGCTGTTTAAGGACGAAGTCCGCGTGGTCGGCGAGGCTCTGGGCCTGCCCCATGCCATGGTCTACCGTCAGCCCTTCCCCGGCCCCGGCCTAGGTGTCCGCTGCCTGGGTGCCATTACCCGCGACCGTCTGGAAGCCCTGCGGGAAGCTGATGCCATCCTGCGTGAGGAATTTGAGAAGAACGGCCTCAGCGAAAAGGTCTGGCAGTATTTCATTGCTGTTCCTGATATCAAGAGTGTCGGTGTCAAGGATGAGAGCCGCTATGAAGGCTGGCCCGCTATCATCCGCGCCGTCAACACCAAGGACGCCATGTCCGCAACCATCGAGGAAATTCCCTATTCCCTGCTGCACCACATCACCTACCGGATCACCCATGAGGTTCCCGGTATCAACCGCGTTCTGATGGACCTGACTCCCAAGCCCATCGGCACCATCGAGTGGGAATAAAGAAAATTGTTGCGGCAAAATCTGTTTTCGCTGAAAACGATTAGCTAAATTTTTCTAGATAGACCTTGAAGGGTTCGCCCTTTGAGGTCTATTTTTTTGCGCATAGAAGCAGAAAACCTTGTAAAATACGTGAAATCTATCAATAAAATTTTGGTTTTATCATCATGGGATTTTTCCTGTTCAGCCAAGGAACTGAGCGAAAAATGGTTTGCCCCATGACATAGAGTATTCCCAAATCCTTGTTTTTGGGGAGTTTTTAGGAAAATGCATGTTCGGAATTACCCCTGATTCAAGCAGAATACAGAACATTCTAAGCACTTTCCAAATGAGGCGAAAGGAGGCATTTCATTTTTGGGAGATTTTTGGGAAGTTTTTGGGGAAGATTTGGGAACGAGAGTTATTGATAGAGATTACTTGAAATCTATATAGATTGGAAGTGACTAAAAGGGACAGAACGGGGACAGATAACACTTTCACTACAATTCAGGAGGTTACTATGCGCAAGAAAAGCTATAAGGGCAGATGTGAAAAGAGATCCCTTCCAAAGTGTCAAGGGATTTGCAAAACCTACGATGCTATCCAGTCCGCCTATGCTGATATGTTACAAATCGACGATAGCATATCAGAGTTTCGGTGCAATGTTCTGATGGATGATCTGGATATCGGAGACTACACCACAGATTTCGTCTGCACCAAATCCAACGGAGATCTGATGATCCGGGAATGTGTGTTCCGAAGTCATCTTGCAAAGCCAATGACGGTTAAGCTGCTGGATGCATCAAGAAACTACTGGTTCAGACGTGGAGTATCAGATTGGGGGTTGGTTATCGATGCGGAAGAATGATCTGATTCAGTACAACGGTACTATCTTCCGTATTCTGGCTATTAATGATAGCAACGCACTTGTTATTGACTGCCTCAAGCGGAATATGCCGCACTGGTGCAACATTGCAAACATCGAAAGTTTCGCACCTTGCACGGAACAGGAACTAACAGAACAGACGGACGTGGAACTGTTCGACATTGAATCTCTGGATGCCGCCACAAGAAAGATCGTACATGACCGCTATACCATCATTGCCGGGGTACTCCCCTTTATCTCTGATGATAAGATGCGGAGTCTGGTTATCTCCCGGATAGCAGATGAACATGAGATCTGCAAACAGACTGTACGGAACTACTTGTGTCTGTATCTGGCCTATCAGAATATTTCTGCCCTGGCTCCCAAACGTAATAAGGAAGATAAACCACTTACCAAAGATGAAAAGAATATGCGGTGGGCGCTCAATAAGTTCTTCTACACAAAGAATCAGAACAGTCTTACCACGGCTTACACACTGATGCTCAAGTATAAGTACAGCGACAGCACTGGAAGCCTTCTCCCGGAGTTCCCCACATTCAACCAATTCCGCTATTTCTACCGGAAGCATAGAAATATGCAGACTTATTACATATCCAGAAACGGCCTGAAGAACTACCAGAGGAATAACAGACCTCTTACCGGAGATGGAGTTCAAGAATTTGCACCGGCTATCGGAGTCGGTATGTTGGATTCCACTATCTGCGATATCTACCTAGTGGACGATGTAGGAAATCTGATTGGCAGACCGCTTCTGACAGCTTGTGTGGACGCATACAGCGGCTTATGTTGTGGTTATTCTCTGTCATGGGAGGGCGGTGTTTACAGTTTACGTGGGCTTATGTTGTCTGTCATAACAGATAAGGTGGAGTTGTGCAAGCGGTTTGGAATATCCATCAACGCAGAAGATTGGAACTGCAAGCAGCTTCCCGCCACCCTGATTACGGACAAAGGAAGCGAATACAAATCCGCCAACTTTGAACAGATAGCAGAGTTGGGAGTAAAAGTTGTCAACTTACCCCCGTATAGGCCAGAGCTAAAAGGTTCCGTCGAGAAATTTTTCGATCTGGTTCAAGACCTGTATAAGCCACATCTCAAAGGAAAAGGAGTTATTGAGCCTGATTATCAGGAACGGGGCGCACATGACTACAGAAAAGATGCATGTCTGACACTGGAATCATTTGAAACCATTCTCTTGCGCTGTATCGTGTACTACAACAGTCAGAGAATTATTGAGAACTTTCCATATACGGAGGATATGTTATCTGCCAATGTCCAGCCTAATGCAAGCGCTATCTGGAACTGGAACATGACTCAGCCTGGGGCAAATCTGATTTCAGTTGATCGTGAACGACTAATGTTGACACTGTTACCCAGAACCACAGGAACTTTCACCCGCCACGGTCTGAAGGTAAACCAAATGCGGTATGCCCATGATGGATATACTGAAGCATATCTCAGCGGCGGCACTGTTACAGTTGCCTATAATCCAGACGATGTATCTTGTGTCTGGCTCATTGAGAACGGTTCTTATACCCGTTTTGATTTGATCGAAAACAGATTCGCCGGAAAGAGATTAACGACGGTACAAGCCATGCAGACGGCACAGAAAGCAATTATTAAGGATTCTGTACAAGATAATCTGCAAGCCAAAATCGATCTAGCAGACCATATCTGCACGATTGCTAGTGCCACTGGTTCTACTGGAAAGACACAAATCAAGTCTGTACGGGAGAATAGAAAACGGGAGCAGAGAAGATCCCATGTTGATTATGCAAAGGTAGGTGGAGCGAATGATTGAGCAGAATTTGGTTGTAAAGATACCCCCTATGCTGGCTGGTACAGAGTTGCTATCTGCCCTGGAGGTATTACCTGATTACGATGAATCCATAAGGGATCTGGATGCCGCCACCCGGCTTATGGCATTATCAGACCTATACAAGCTGTACCTCCCCTCTCAGATGTCCGTGGAGATATACAGCAAACTTTATCTGGCTTTACTTCGCTCATTACAGAAGAAACAGACTTCCCTTGCTATCCAGCAGCAGACACAGAACTACCGTGCAATCAGACAGCAAACCTATTCCGGGATCATAGGCGGCTCAGACAGCTTTACGATTATTGGTGCATCCGGTATCGGCAAGAGTACAGCTATCAGCAGAGCTATTTCATTGATTACCGGAAACAGCGTTATCGAAGTCGAAGAACCATATACAACAATCATTCCCTGTCTGGTTGTGCAATGTCCTTTCGACTCTTCCGTAAAGGGATTATTGCTTGAGATCTTGCGCAAGGTGGACGAAAACTTAGGCAGCAAATATTATGAAAATGCAATGCGTGTCCGTGCTACTACTGATATGCTGATTGGCAGTGTCAGTCAAGTTGCACTGAATCATATCGGACTATTGATTGTTGATGAGATCCAGAATGTAGTCAACAGTAAGCACGGCAAAAGTCTGGTAGGTGCATTGACTCAGCTAATCAATAACAGCGGTATATCCGTCTGTATGGTTGGTACTCCCGAAAGCGCACTATTCTTTGAACAGGCGATGCAGCTTGCAAGACGTTCTCTTGGTATCCAATATGGTAGTATGGGCTATGATGCATACTTTGAAGAATTTTGCGATGTGCTGTTCTCATATCAATTTGTGAGAAATGAAACCATACTGACACCGGGTATCATGGAATGGCTATATGAACATAGCGCCGGGATCATCTCTGTTGTGGTATCGTTAGTCCATGATGCTCAGGAAATTGCCATACTCAGCGGCAAAGAGTCTTTGAATCTGGAAACGCTGAACATGGCATATCAGCAGCGGCTATCTCTGTTGCATGGCTATATCGAACCGGCCATCACAAAGAAACCACAAACCACCATAACAAAACAAAATGCACCCGCCACAAGAGCAAGTGCAAATACAGCTATTGAGAATGAGAACATAATCTCGCAGTTGGTCACTATGGCAAAGAACCAGCAGCTAGATCTTTTGCCCATGCTGAAAGATTACATGTCTATTGTGGAGGTATCCATATGATTTCATACTTCCCCTCCATCTATCCAGACGAATTACTGTATAGCCAGTTGGCAAGGTACTATGCCAAATCCGGATATCTGGCCTATACCTTTGCCGCCGAAGATCTGTTCCAGAGTAAGACAGTCAGACCGGACATAGAGTTTCTGAATGCCTACACTCCGGAAGCTCTACAGATGATTACCCGGACAATGCCTATGACTGACATTGTAATGTACCATACCATGTTTCCGTATTATGGTAGATTCATTCCTCCAGAGCGCAGACGGCAAGCATTTGATTCTCTGGTTAACATGGGGACGGAATATCACAATCTGTTATCTATTCCAAAACGCAAGGATCGTATCAGCCGCCACCTCCGGTATTGTCCAGAATGCGTAAAAGAAGACCGTCAAAAATATGGAGAAACCTACTGGCACAGGGTACATCAAATGGTTGGTGTAAACATATGCCCCCGCCACCATTGCCATTTGATTGAGAGTGATATTGTAACCAGCAGCAATGTGAGTCCGTCGCTTATCACCGCCGAGGAAGTAGTGAAGATTCCAAAGGAAAGCACATACTCAGACAATGATCTGGAATGCCATTTGGTTGAATATATTGCAGAGGTTTTCCAGTCGGACGTTGATCTGCAATCGAATATTTCAACAGGCAGATATCTTCATTCATGTCTGGAGGGGACAAAGTATCTTTCCAAACGTGGCGAACAGCGGAACATGTCATTGCTTCATGCTGATTTCATGGAGTTCTATAAAACATTCCCCAATAATGAGTTCAACCAGCAATGGCAGCTGGGCAAGGTATTCTCCAATGACCGCCACAACACACTCGAAATCTGTATGCTGGCTATGTTTCTGGGTGTATCCGCTCATGATCTGGTTCGTATGGAGCTTCCAGAGAAATCGCAGATAGAAGCATTTGAAGAATCAATCCGGGATCTGCATGCTGAAGGTCTGAACTATCGCCAAATTGCAAACCGCCTGAATGCGTCCTATGATGTTGTAAAATCCATCGGAGAAGGCTTGTACGGTACATATCATTATTTCTCAGCCAATCCAAAGAAAGGCGGCGCAAAGAGATCTGATTGGAGTTCCATTGATGCCGCCACCCTACCACTGGTTAAGAATGCCATATGCAAACTACAGGGGGATGGTATTTCCCGGCCTGTCAAAATCAGTATTGGAACCATAGAACGATATTTGCAACTACCCAAGAATGGTCTGAGGAATTATCCCATGTGCCGTGCTGAGATTCAAAAACATACAGAATCACAGGAACAATACTGGGCAAGGGAACTTATCTGGGCGGCAAAGACAATCATGAATAGCGGACAGCCCCTTCACCTGACAGCTATAAAAAAGATAACAAATATGCGGTCAGCCTATATCACCGCCTGTATTCACTATCTGGATATGTACGATGATGCTCAGATAGTGGCGCAAATCAGAAAGTTATTATAAAAAGGATGCTCTTACCGCAAAGTAGGAGCATCCCAATCAAATTCCTGTTTTATTCTTATTTCTGAGTGTTTCCGCTGTATGGCGCAGGAGCGCTATATCTTCTTCCTTCAAGTCGGAGATATCAAGCACTTCTGCTGGTTTGGTGTCGATACCCAAAAGATAGTCCGTTGTGACACGAAAGATATTTGCCAACTTTATCAGCACTTCCGGGGACGGGCTTCTTTCTGATAATTCATAGTAGGAGATAACACTTTTGGTCACACCGATCTTAGCTGCTAAGTCCTTTTGCGTCATACCAGCTTGCAAACGGAGTTCTTTTAGAATATTGCCAAAGTCAACCAAACTGATACCTCCAAACGATTTTAGTTTACACGCTTTAGGACAGTTTACCAAACATTAGATCGAGATAGGTTGTCTGTAAGTACTAAAACAGTTGATTGGTTGTCCAATTTGTGTTAATATATCCATAGACTACCGCAGAATAAGTAGAAAGGTCGTGCGAAAATTGAAAGCATATACCCGAATATCGATAGCGTTGATGTCTATTGTCGCACTGTTTTGCTTGTCAGGCTGTTCAAAAAGCGAAAAGGATATAGCAAACGATATTTCCAATGCTGATTCGTATTTTACATTATACGATTTGCAGCTGACCGATTATGAAATCACCAAGAGGCAAACCAATAACAGCGAAAAAACTGACTTTGTTTGGATCGAAATCTCCGGTGAAAATGATGACTTTTCTTATGATGCAGCTTATACAGCAACCTACATAAAGTACAACGATGGTTGGCATTTAGAGGACTATACACTAGAAAAATCTGATTATTCGGCATTAAACGAACCAAGTCTTGATTCAGTAAAAGACAATCTATCAAAAGAATATGCAGATTTGGAGGTTGTTCAGGACAACGGAAGACCTGGCTCAAATAAAAAATCCTATGTTCTCTCCGGTAGCATAAAAGATAATTACATCATTAGAACATACGAAATTAGAACAAATTATGTGTTTTCCCCTAAAACAGGATGGCATAAAGAAAGCGAAGAGGATAGTATAAGCGCAGTTCAATATGATATTGTCGGTGAATGGCTGTTTGAGGATTCTGACCATATTTATTACATCCATATATCAGATGCAACAGATGACAAAATAACATTCAAATATTCCTTCTTAAATAAAGCCATTAATCCTGACGATGGGTATTGGCAATTAAGGCAAAGCGATTATGAAACTTACACCATCGGCCTATTGAACGATATAGATTATCTAAAGGAAAATACATGTTATTTTGATGTTGGATGGAAGAAAACCTATAACACAGTATCTTTTGCCGACGAGGATTACATATGGTTCTGTAATCATATTTCAACTGTATACGGTACTGCCGATACTGGATTTGTAGTAAATGGACATTTTCTAGAAAGTATTAGCAAAAATAATACAGATAGCAATTATCCTCCTGAGTTAAGAAAAGCCGAAGACAAGTACACTGTAGATTATTCAACAATTCCGCAAGAACTATTTGACTCTTCGATTATCAGCTATTTTGATTATCTAAATAGATCATACGAGGATCTTGAATCTCAGATATCAAAAACGGGTGTCAAGCAAATGTATTCTCTAGGAAAAGCCAGGTTCATTGATAATCAAGTATATGTGTATCTTTGGATCGTGCCGAAACCAGAATCTACTCCAAGTGCAATATCTTTAGAGGCCACAGGATATTCGTTTGCTGAATTAAAAGAATATTTTGAAAATGAATTGAAATGGAACATCTATGAAGACAGCACCTATAAATTTGTAGTAATGATTCCAAATACTGATCTACAAGTCACTGTACAGGAGGACTTATTCTCCGCAAAGGTAAAAATCAAAAAAGTATAAGAGGATGATACATGAAAGGGAGTTGCCGTGAAAAGCAGCTCCCTTTTTGTGTTCCCTATCGTGGCGGATTAGGCCGCACCAGTTCCAATCACAAACTCCATGATGCCTGTATACTCACCAGCTCTGGGATTCTCGCCGTTGTTACGAACCACACCAGAAATGGTAAGTGTGGAGGTCAGGTTATCTGGCTCAAATATAGCGCAGCGCTGTTTTTCATCCAGGCCGGTTATCTCCATATTCAATGTATCGCCCGTTTCTGTATTTGTCAGCGTCAGAATATTGTTCTCATCCAAATTGGTAATTCTCATAAATACCTTCAGATTGGATGAAATATTGATTTCCGTTGCCGTGAAAGTGTAGCCATCCATGATGTAGATCGTTTCTGGAATCACAATGCTGAATGTGCTGGGAGCCTGATAATATACCGTACTCTGGCCTATTGCGCCCTCTCCGGCAATCTGAGAATCAGCGGCAAAGGCATTAACAGACATTGACAGCAGAAGCACCACGGACAGCGTAATTGCAAAAAGTTTTCTCATTGGTTTGCCTCCTGTACATGTAGGTCAAATTCGATCTTAGCACCGTTCAGCTGTACTGCATCCTCTGTGAAAACCAGAATACGCAGATATGCTTGATAATCTCCCGCCACCAATGGTTTTTCAAGATCAATCTCGTAGTAGCCTTTTCCAGCGGGAACATAACCGGATTGCCACAATAGATCATCTTCCACGTAGAGCATCATCAAAAAGAGGCGGTTTTCATTCTCAGCCGGGTTATGGAAGTTGACAGCCTGAGTTGTCTGGTTTGCAGTGAAAGTCAGACTATCAAACCCAGGAATTACAATTCCCTTTGTTCCCGGCGATGCTTGCGGTAACAGTTGATTCCCATCCCATTCCACTGCATAGTCATCAATGGTGAGTGTCGGATTATCATCTGTTCCTCCGCATGCCCTAAATATCAAGCACAAAACCAGTGCTAAGATCAACAACATACATGGTTTATATTGACGCTGGTCA
>SVKV01000043.1 GCA_015068305.1 Oscillospiraceae bacterium | reverse complement strand
GCGGCCGGATCGGGGCCAGGGTGGAGATGGCATGCTTGTAGATCATCTGCTGTTTGCCATCGCTCACCAGCACCACCACAAAGCTGTCGTAGCCTGTGACGATCCCTCGGAGCTGGAAGCCGTTCATCAGAAACAGTGTCACCGGAACCTTTTCCCGGCAGCACTCCCGCAGAATGGCTTCCTGTAAATTGATTGTATCAGACATATGTAATACCTCTTTCTTTTGATTTTGGGTATCCATAGTCTAGCATTTTTCAGTTGTCGGTTTTGAGAATAAGCTGTCGGGCGCCTGCAAGAATTTCTTCGGCACTCTCGCCTTCCCGACGGGTCAGCCAGTTCATTTCCTTGTTGCGCTTAAACCAGGTCAGCTGCCGCTTGGCATACCGCCGGGAGGACTGACGCACCTGGTCCGCAGCTTCCTCCATCGTACACCGTCCGTCAAGGGCATCTACGAATTCCTTGTAGCCGATGGCCTGCATGGCGGTGCAGGATTTTGGAATACCGGAGGAGAGAATATCCCGGATTTCTTTTTCAAGTCCCTGCTCCAGCATCAGACCCACCCGGAGGTCAATCCGGCCGTAGAGCAGCTGACGGGGTTCAAAGTCCAACCCCAGCCAAAGGGGGGAGTACCGGGGTGGGATGGCCTGGGTCCTTAAGTTGTGGGCGGTGATGGTTTCACCGGTTTCATAGAAAACCTCCAGCGCCCGGATGATCCGCCGGGGATTCCGCTGGGACCGCACTGCTGCCTCAGGATCGATGGCAGAAAGCTCCGCGATCAGTGATTCCAGGCCCACCGCCTCCAGCTTTTCTTCCAGCCGCTGCCGGTGGCCCGTGGCGGGGAAGGGGGCAAAGTCGTTGCCTTTTATGAGAGAATCCATGTAAAGGCCGGTGCCGCCGGCGATGATGGCGGTTTTACCCCGGGCCAGAATGTCATCGACGATGGGTGTGGCCATCTCACAATACTTGCTGACAGAGAAATCTTCGTCGGGCTCACAGACATCGATCATGTGGTGGGGGATGCCCTGCATTTCGTCTGCAGTGGGCTTGGCGGTGCCGATGTCCATGCGGCGATAAACCTGCATGGAGTCGCAGGAAACCACTTCGCCGTTAAAACATTTTGCCAGTTCCACAGCCAGGGCAGTTTTTCCGGAGGCAGTGGGCCCGGCGATGCAGATTAGCTTATTCATGGGCTTTCGCCTCCTTTTGTGTTACAGCAACTTCAGTTTCCAGTCGCCGTTTTCGGTATAGTAGTAGAATTCGGACAGATCATCGGATTCCATGATCCGAACCATATCCTCGAAATCAATGGAGAGACGGTAGTTTGCCAGGGTATCTCTGGGGATCCAGAAAACTTCTCCTTCGTCAGAGGATTTAAGGCTTCCGGAGAAACGGTCGGTTTTATAGAAGAATACGACGTACCGTTCATTATCGTCCGTCTGAAACTGCTTGGTGCCGCAGAGTTTTGGGTTCTCGATGGTCAGGCCCGTTTCCTCCCAAACCTCCCGGATGACGGATTCTACGAAGGATTCACCCGGTTCCACATGACCGCCGGGAAAACAGATGCCGGGCCAGTCGGGATCGCGCCGGTCCTGGACTAAGATATTGCCTGCACCGTCGCAGATCATGCACAGGTTTGTAAAAATAGCCTGTTCGCTGCGGGACATAAGACGACCTCCTTGGAGAGAGACCTGTCATTGCCAACCACTGCGCCCGAAGGCGCGTTTCGGAGCGCAACCGCCGAAGGCGGCTCTTAGCGCGGAGATGTGCGCACACTGGTGTGGCAATCCGTTCTCTGTATGAAAAGTTAGCTTCTTTTAAACTGCTTCTCCAGCTGCTTTTTGCTTAAGGTAATGCAGATGGGCCGCCCGTGGGGGCAGTGCTTCAGATCCTCCCGGGCCATCACCTGCCTGGCAACTGCCAGAAGCTCCGCTTCATCGTTTTTCCAGCCGGCCTTGATGGCAGCCTTGCAGGCCACAGTGTGCAGAATTTCATCCCGGACGGTGGTGGCTTTCTCGCGGCGGCCGTTTAAGAGGTCCGCAGCCATTTCTTCGATTGTCTCGGCTGCGTGAGCGGGGTCCAGATCCATGGGAATCTGCCGGAGAAGGACGGTATTTTCACCGAATTCGTCGATTTCAAAGCCCAGGGAATCCAGCATCTCCTTATTGGAGAGCAGTTCGCCGGCAGCTTCGGGGGAGAGGCGGACGGGAATGGGCTGAAGCAGGACCTGAGCAGAGATTTTCTCCTGGTTTTCCTTCAGCTTTTCGAAGAGAATCCGCTCGTGGGCCGCATGCTTGTCGATTAAGTAGGCTTCTTCACCCTGTTCGACGATGATGTAGGAGTTATAAAGCTCGCCCACCATACGCCAATCGGGTGCCTTCGGCATGACCAGCTCCACCTGCTCCGCCTCTTCCGCAACGGGTGCAGCAGCGGGCCTGGGTTCGGCCTTCGGCATTTCCGGCAGGGGCGGCAGCTTGACTTCTTTTTTGGGTGCAGCGGGGGTAACGCTGGGGGTGATGATATGCTCCCGGACAGGCAGCGGTACGCGCTCAATTTTTGCCGCAGCAGCGGCAGCGGCTGCCGGGTTGGGTTTGGGCGCATCCGCAATGGCAGCGGAGAAGGTCTTGTATTCTTCCGGTGTCATGGTGCGGAAGAAATTCTGCTGTTTGGGCGCAGCGGCCTTCTGTACCGGGGGAGGTGCAACAGGCTTGGGAGCCTGGGGAATTTCTGTAATTTGGGGCTTTTTAAACTGCATCTGAGGCCGGTCCGGGGTAGTATTCAGCGCCCCGAGAACACCGTAGTGCACGCAGTCAAAGACGGCCTTTTCGTTGAGGAATTTCACTTCCGTCTTAGCCGGGTGGACATTCACATCCACCATATTGGCCGGCAGATTCAGATGGAGCACACAGGCGGGGAATTTGCCCACCATAATTTGATTCCGGTAGGCTTCTTCCAGAGCCGCCACCAGAATTTTGGATTTGACGGGACGGCCGTTGACAAAGAAGGTCTGCAAAGCGCGGCTGGGCCGGGCGTCGGTGGGCTTGCTGACAAAGCCCGCCAGGGAGTACTGCTCCCAGCGGCTGTCCACTTTTGCCATGTGGGCGCACTCCCTGCCGTAGACACAGTAGACCGCGTCGGAAAGCTTACCGGTGCCGGGGGTGTTCAGCACTTCCTTGCCGTCCCGCAGGAGCCGGAAAGCAACAGAAGGATGGGCCAGGGCCTGCATCTGGACTGCGGCGGTGACCCGGGTGCCTTCGACGGTGTCGGATTTCATGAACTTCATCCGGGCAGGGGTGTTGAAGAACAGGTCCCGGACGATGATGGTGGTGCCGTCGGGGCAGCCGGCGATAGACTCTTCGATGATTTGGCCCGCTTCTAAGCGGAGGCTGATGCCTTCTATGGAGGAGGGGGTCTTGGTCAGCAGGTCGATGCGGCTGACGGATGCAATGGCAGCCAGTGCCTCACCCCGGAAGCCGCAGGTGGTGATGGCCGCCAAGTCTTCTGCGGTGCGCAGCTTGGAAGTTGCATGGCGCAGAAAAGCGGTTTTGGCATCTTCGGCGGCCATGCCGCAGCCGTTGTCCGTCACCCGCAGGAAGGTCATGCCGCCGTCGCGGATTTCCACGGTGATTTTGGAGGCACCGGCGTCCACCGCGTTTTCCAGAAGCTCCTTGGCAACGGAGGCAGGCCGCTCCACCACCTCACCGGCGGCAATCAGATTGGCAATATGGGGGGATAGCTGGATGATTTTGGGCATGGCGTTACCTCATAGTGAAGATACTGACCCCGTTCATCAGAATATGGGCCAGAATGGGCGTCAGAATGGTTTCGGTTCGGGTGTAGATCCAGGAAAACAGGATCCCGATGGGAAGATACTGAATAAAGCTGATGACGATATAGTCCGGGCTGTAATGGCCCAGCAGGGGGATGATGGGAAGAAAAGCGTACAGCAAAACCGATACGGTGTAAGCAAGTACGGTGTTTTTTTGGACCAGATTGCCGAAAACCAGGCCTCTGTGAAATAGCTCTTCTGCAATGGGGACAAAGAGGGTTATCCCCACCGCCGTCAGGAAGAACTGTTCTTCCAGCAAAGCTTTCGTCAGTTCCTTGGAGATATTGACGAAATAGGGGCCGGTTTCACCGTAGCCGAAATACTTCGGGAAGAAGTAATACAGCAGATCGTTGGTCAGCAGATTTGCCAGCTGGGCTAAAATCAGTCCCAGCAGCGCGGATTTGAGAATCCGGGAGAAGGGGGTCAGCGGTACCTCCAGGGAGGAACGGAGAAACCGATGAAAAATTACCATTGCCGCCAGAAAATGAGCACCCTGGAAGAGAAATGCAGAAACGGCACCGCTGCCTGCCGGGAACAGAAAACCGGACAGCAGCAAAACTGCCAGCCATCCCAGGCCCAGATATATTTCTTTTCGGGTCATGCGGATGTAAAGCAGGTGCATGCCGGATTTCTCCTTTCCCTTTTAGAATCCGCTTACCAGACCGATGGATACGGCATTGACGGCGGCGTGGATGAGAATGGGTGCAAAAATGGTATCAGCTTTTGTATATGCCCAGGCAAGGCACAGACCCGCAGGCAAATACTGCAGGAAGGCCATCAGCAGCTCCAGAGGAGCATATCTTCCGATGTAGCCGAGAATGTGGATGGCAGCAAAGGCTGCGATGGATACGATGTAGGCGGCCCAGCGGTTTTTTCCGTAGAGATTCCGGAAGATCAGCCCCCGGAACAGGCACTCTTCCACCGGGGGAACCAGCACCACCGTGCCGATGGCCATCAGGAAGTAATTGCCGCCCACCATATCGGTGATGGCCTGGTCATTGTAGTTGGAAAAGCTTGGGACCAGCTGGCGGACAGCCCAGTTGGTTGCCAAAGCGCAGGCATAATAGGCCGCAAGTCCCAGGATTACTGCCTGGCACAAAATGGCCGGATGCTGGGTGGCCTGCTTCAGAGCCCGGCTCAGAAAATCGTGGAAGATCAGCAGTATGGCAATGAAATTCACCAGATAGAAGGTAAAATTCAGTTCTGCGGCGTTCAGCGGATGGGAAAGCTGGGCGTTGATCCAGGAGAGAATCTGGGAAAGAAACAGAAATTCAAAGATCATATAGGAAAAACCGCCGATGGTCTCCTGGTTTGTTAAGTTACCGGAAAAACTGCGTGTCTTTTTCATAGGCATTAATTCAGCATTTTCTTGAGCTTGTACAGCTCGTTCATGGCCTCAATGGGGGTCAGAGTTTCCAGCGTCAGCTTTTCCAGGGCATCGCAGATATCCTGCCCCCGGAGATCCAGCATGGAAATCTGGTCTTCGGGCTCTGCAGGCTTGGTAAACACAGCTTCTGCTTTGCCGCTTTCCAGCTCCGTAAGGATCTCCTTGGCCCGGCTGATCACCGCATTGGGGATACCCGCCAGCTTGGCGACCTCAATGCCGTAACTGTCATCGGTGGCGCCGGGGACGATCTTGCGCAGGAAGATCATCTGATCGCCCCGCTTTTTCACGGCGATGTTGTAGTTTTTGACGTTGGAAAGCTTTTCCTCCATGGTGGAAAGCTCGTGATAGTGGGTGGCGAAGAGGGTTTTGGCACCCAGACGTTTGGGATTGGCGGCATATTCCAAAACCGCTCTGGCGATGGACATGCCGTCGTAGGTGGAAGTGCCCCGGCCGATCTCGTCCAGAATCAGAAGAGAACGGGAGGTGGCGTATTTTAAGATGGTGGCAACCTCCGCCATCTCCACCATAAAGGTGGACTGGCCGGAGGCCAGATCGTCGCTGGCACCGATTCTCGTGAAGACCCGGTCTACGAGGCCGATCTTTGCAGACCGGGCCGGGACGAAGGAACCCATCTGGGCCATCAGCACGATCAGCGCCACCTGGCGCATGTAGGTGGATTTACCGGCCATGTTGGGACCGGTGATGATGGCAACGGTGTTGTCGGAAGTACCCAAACGGGTATCGTTGGGCACAAAGAGGGAGTCTTTGAGCATTACTTCCACCACCGGGTGTCGGCCGGACTCAATGGAAATCTCGTTGCCCAGGGTGATCTCAGGACGGCAGTAGCCCCGCTGAACGGCAACGGTTGCCAGGCTGCACAGGGCATCCGCAGCAGCGACAGCGGCGGCGGACTGCTGGACCCGGGCGGCCTGCTCCGCCAGATATTCTCTCAGCTGCTGGAAGATCTGGTATTCCAGGGCGGTCAGCCGCTCCTTGGCTGTCAGAACCTGGTTTTCCAGTTCCTTCAGCTCCTGGGTGATGTAGCGCTCGCAGTTGGCCAGGGTCTGTTTGCGGATGTAATGGCCGGGAACCTGGTCCTGGAAGGACTTGGAAACCTCAATATAATAACCGAAGACCCGGTTGAAGCCCACCTTCAGGGTGCGGATGCCGGTTTTTTCCTTTTCGCTTGCCTCGATAGCGGCGATGGTGCCGGAGCCTCCTTCCATGATATCCCGCAGCCGGTCCGCATCGGGATTGGCACCCTTGCGGATGATGCCGCCTTCCCGGACGGTCAGCGGAGGCTCGTCCACGATGGTGTTTTCAATCAGTTCTGCGCAGTCCTGGAGGTCGTCAATATCCTGCTCCAGCCGGCGCAGCAGGGGGGATTCGCATTTCTGAAGCTGAGCCTTTACCTCCGGCAGAGCCCGGAAGCCCCGGGCGAGGCCCAGAAGGTCTCTGCAGTTGACGGTGCCGGTGACGATCCGGGTCTGAACACGCTCCAGGTCGGAAACATCCTTCAGCGCATCGGCCAGTTCGCCCCGGATGACGGTGGCATCCACCAGTTCTTCCACGGCAGTGAGCCGGCGGTTGATCTCGTTGATATCCAGAAGGGGCTTTTCCAGCCAGGAGCGGATCATCCGGCCGCCCATGGCGGTGTGGGTCTTATCCAGTACCCAAAGCAGGGTGCCCTTCTTTTCCTTGGCGCGCATGGTCTCCGTCAGTTCCAGATTCCGCCGGGCATCCAGATCCAGCTCCATGAAGCGGCCGGTGGTATAGTACTGGAGGCTGCGGATGTGGGCCAGGTCATTTTTCTGCAGTTTCAGCAGAGTCTGCAGCAGGGTGCCTGCGGCCATCACGGCCACATCCATGCCGCCCAGGCCCAGGGCAGCGACGGAGGTGCCGAAATGCATCTCCAGAACCCCTTCTGCCTGGGTAAGATCATATTGACCGGGCTTTTCCTCATCCACGCAGCAGCTCAGGCGGCGAAGCAGGGCATCGTCAATGGTGTCGCAGTGGACATCCTTGCCGCCCCGCATCACTTCGCTGGGAGAAAAGCGGCCCAGCTCAGAGGCGACGCTCTGGGCATCGGCGCAGACGGTGGCGAAAAAGGCACCGGTGGACACATCGCAGAAAGCAAGGCCGAATTTGCCGCCTTCTCCATAGATGCAGCCCATGTAATTATTCCGGCTTTCCTCCAGCATGCAGCTTTCGGTAACGGTGCCGGGGGTAACGATCCGGGTGATATCCCGCTCCACGATGCCCTTGGCAGTGGCGGGGTCCTCCATCTGCTCACAGATGGCTACCTTGTAGCCCTTCTGGACCAGTCTTGCAATATAGGAATCCACGCTGTGGTAGGGCACGCCGCACATGGGGGTCTGCTCTTCCTTGGGCTTGCCCCGGTCCCGGGTGGTCAGGGTCAGGTCCAGCTCCCGGGCGGCCACCTTGGCGTCCTCGTCAAACATCTCATAGAAGTCGCCCAGACGGAAGAACAGGATGCAGTCCCGGTTGCGCTCCTTGATGTCGTGGTACTGCCGCTGCATGGGGGTCATTTCATTTATATTCTTGGCCATGTAATCAATCCTTTGTTGCATAAGTGCAAAATTCAGAATGCAATATGCAAAATGATGGTATCCCCTTCGGGGATGGATTGGAAATATAATGTGCAGGTGACGTTAATTCTGCACGCTGCATTCTGCATCCTGCATTTGTCCTGTCAGGCTCCAGGTGGTGCAGCCGGTGATTTTCAAATTCTGGTAGGTGCCAATGAGGGAATCGCAGCCGGAAAAACGCACCAGCCGGCCACCCTCGGTCCGGGCGGTGAGCTGATCCTTGTCCTTGCCGTCCACCAGACAGCGAAGTGTCTTTCCCACATAGCTTTCATGAATCTGCACGGAAATCTCATTCTGCACCGCGCAGAGCTTATCAAACCGGCGGCTCTTCTCTTCCTTGGGGGTGGGGTCATCCATGGATGCGGCAGGGGTGCCGGTCCGGGGAGAGAAAATAAAGGTAAAGAGGGAGTCATAGTGGACAGCCTGGATGAGGGAGATTGTCTCCTCAAATTCCTCCTCGGTCTCACCGGGGAAGCCCACGATCACATCGGAAGTCAGCACCAGATCGGGCATGACGGATTTGGCGTAATTGACTTTTTTCAGATAGGTCTCCCGGTCATAGTGCCGGTTCATGGCTTTCAGGACCCGGGAAGAGCCGGACTGGAAGGGAAGATGCAGCTGCTTGGCGATTTTGGGATATTTGGCCATGGTGTCAAAAAGTTTCTCGGAAGCGTCCTTGGGATGGCTGGTCATAAAGCGGATGAGGAAATCTCCCTCAAGCTCGGCAATCTCAGCCAGCAGGTCAGCAAAATCGATCTGCTCATCCAGATCCTTGCCGTAGGAATTGACATTCTGACCCAGAAGGGTGATTTCCCGGGCGCCTCCGGCAATGACCTCCCGGCATTCTGCCAGGATATCTTCTTTTCTGCGGCTGCGCTCCCGGCCCCGGACATAGGGCACGATGCAGTAGGTGCAGAAATTGTTGCAGCCGTACATGATGGAGACCCAGGCCTTCAGCGTATGATCCCGGACCTGAGGGATGCCCTCGGCGATGGAGCCGGCCTCATCTTCCACATAGAACTGGCGCTTGCCTTTGCTCAGCACATTCCACAGGATCTCCGGGAACTGCCACAGATGGTGGGTGGAAAACACACCGTCCACATAGGGGTAGCTTTTTTTGATCCGGTCGGAGACCTTGGTTTCACCGGCCATGCAGCCGCAGAGGAAAATCTTCTGGGCCGGGTGGCGGCGCTTGGTGTGGGTCAGGGCACCTAAGTTGCCGAAGACTCGCTGCTCCGCGTGCTCTCGGATGGCGCAGGTATTCATCACCACCACATCAGCACCCTCGGCTTCCCGGATGATCCGGTAACCGCACTGGGCCAGGTAGCCCCGGATTTTCTCGGAGTCTGCCTCGTTCTGCTGGCAGCCGTAGGTTTCCACATAGGCAGCGGGGGTAATATTCTGATTCTGCCAGTAGGCGGCAATTTTATCGCAATAATCAAACTGGGCATTCAGCTGATCGGGTGTAATGACGGTGGTTTGCTTGCTCATTGGGGGATTCCTCCAGTAATACTATCTCAATCTAAAATAATAGCATTTTTTCAGCATCTTTTCAAGTGTGAGGATTAGAATACAAAGGAATTGTAAATTATTCATGGCGCACCTTGCAATCGAAGCCCAACCGTGGTAAACTGACCGGGTATGAAAACCGGTAAGACCGGAGAAAGAGGAAGAACATGAAATGTAAGTACTGCCAGACAGAGCTGGAAGAGGGAATCACCCTGTGCCCTGCCTGCGGAAAAGAACAGGAAGAAGCAGCGGCTCCCGTGGAAGAAACCCCGGCGGAGCAGATTGCTGAACCGGAAATCAAGGAAGAAATCAAGGCTACCCCCGGCAAGATCGCCCTGGCAATTGCTGCCGGCGTGGTGGTGCTGGCGCTGCTGGTGACCTTGGTGATCAGCGGTGTGGACGGGGACCTTTTCAAGGGATCCGGCGAAACCATCGCACCCACCGCAGGCATGATCGAAACCGAGCCTGCTGAGACTGTGCCCGCAACCATCCCCCCGGATGGCAATCCCGAGGATGTGACCTGCAAGGGCAGCTACACCGTGTCCGATGAGGAAGTGACCGCCTCTGCAGACACCGTGGTTGCAACCATTGGCGAACAGGAACTGACTGTCGGCCAGCTCCAGGCCTACTACTGGGACGGCATCTATGCCTATTTGCAGGAGTACGGCGATTACGCCGCCATGTTCGGTCTGGATTTCGCCCAGAGCCTGGATACCCAGCTTTGCACCATGGGCGATGTTTCCGTGACCTGGCAGCAGTATTTCCTGCAGTTTGCCCTGGATACCTGGCACAGCCACCAGGCAATGGCCCTGGAGGGCCAGGCAGACGGATATGAGCTGACTGATGAGATTCAGACTGCGATCAGCCAGATCCCTGCGGAATTCGAAGAAATGGCAGCCACCTACGGTTATGAGGACCTGGATGCCATGATGCATGACTATATGGGCCCCGGCTGCTCCTTCCAGGACTATATGAGCTATATGGACACCTTCTACCGGGGCTACGGCTATCTGGAGCACAAGCGGGAGAGTGCGGCCTTTGATGCAGCCCAGGTGGAGGCATTCTTCCTGGAGCATGAGGCAGACTATGCCGAAAGCGGCATCACCAAGGATGCAGGAAAGCTGGTGGATGTGCGCCACATCCTGCTGACGCCCGAAGGCGGCACCGCCGCAGAGGACGGTACCGTGACCTATTCCGAGGACGAGTGGGAAGCCTGCCGGGCAGCTGCCCAGGATATCCTGGACCAGTGGCTGGCAGGGGAAGCCACCGAGGATGCCTTCGCAGCGCTTGCCAACACCCACTCCACGGACCCCGGTTCCAACACCAACGGCGGCCTGTATAACTATGTCTACGAAGGTCAGATGGTCCCCGAGTTCAACGACTGGTGCTTCGATGAAGCCCGTCAGTACGGCGACTCCGGCCTGGTCAAGACCACCTACGGCTATCACATCATGTTCTATGTGGGCAGCCAGGATACCTGGTATGTCACCGCTGAGCAGGATCTGATTACCGAAACTCTCTCTGCACTGATGCCCGCAGCCATGGAGAAGTATCCCATGACCGTGGATTACAGCGCCATCAAGCTGGGTCTGGTGGAGTTCACCGCCGGCTAAGAAACAGATACCCCGGAAATCCGCAGGGATTTCCGGGGTCTTCTATCTTTACTTCTGATGATAACCGTCCAGGAATTTACCCATCCGCAGCATGGCCTCATGGAGCTGAGGTGCTTCGGGGAGCATGACGATGCGGAAATGATCGGGCTCGGTCCAGTCAAAACCGCTGCCGGGAACGATGAGAATGTTGGTGGCCTTCAGCAGATCCCGGGCGAAGACCTTGTCATTGGTGATGCCGAATTTCTTCACATCCAGCTTGGGGAAGAGGTAGAAGGCAGCCCGGTTTTTGATGTAGGAGATGCCGTCGATGGTATCCAGAGCATCCAGGGTTGCCTTGCGCTGCTCGAAATAGCGGCCGCCGGGGCGCACCATGGAGGCGGGAGTTTCCATATCCTCCAGGGCAGCCGGAATTACCAGCTGTGCCAGGGCATTGGAGCAAAGACGCATGGAGGTCAGCTGGATGATGCCCTTGCGGTAGGCTTCCGTGCTGGCACGGGGGCCGCTGATGGCCATCCAGCCGCAGCGGTAGCCGCAGAGGGAGTGGGACTTGCTCAGACCGTTCATGGTGACAACGGTCAAATCGGGGGCCAGGGAAGCGGTGGACACATGGACAAGATCATCCAGAACCAGCCGGTCATAGATCTCGTCGGAAAAAACCACCAGATCATGCTCCCGGGCAACATCCAGCATCTGATTCAGAATATCGGTGCTGTACAGGGCACCGGTGGGGTTATTGGGGTTGATGATCACCAGGGCACGGGTTTTGGAGGTAATCTTGCTGCGCAGGTCTTCCACATCCGGGTTCCAGTCGGAGGCTTCGTCGCACCGGTAGTATACGGGCTTGGCACCGCACAGAATGATGGTGTTGCTCCAGAGGGAGTAGTTGGGGGTGGGGATCAGAACCTCATCGCCGGGATTCAGCAGAGGCATCAGTGCAAAATTGACCACCTCGCTGACACCGTTGCCGATGAATACATCATCGATGTGCAGACCTTCAATGCCCTTGGAGGTTTCATAGCGGACAATTGCTTCCCGGGATTCAATCATGCCCTGGAAATCACAGTATGGAACGGCCTTATGGGTGTTACCCTCCAGCGCAGCGCGGACACTCTCGGGCAGAGGGAAGCCGAAGGCTGCGGGATTACCGGTGTTGAGCTTCAGAACCTGGATGCCGTTCGCCTGCATACGCAGGGCCTCATGAAATAATTCTCCGCGGATATCGGAGTGGACGGATTCCATCCGGTCAGCCAGTTGAATCATAATCTTCACGATCCTTTCGCGCGGCGGCATACCGCAAAAAATAATATTGGGCCCATTCTACCAGAAAAAAGACCTTTTGTGAAGAGGGAGATTTATGCTTTTTCCGAATGTTAACCGGGGAATCATTCGAATTTCAGTTTTGCGGTGAGTCACCGCTGACATCTCGGGCCTGATTCCCCGGTAGTAAACCTTACGCCACAGGGCTCTCCCGATTCGTAACTGCGGCAGTCAAATTACAGTTTGTAAGGATACGGATTGCCACGTCGGCATTTCATGCCTCCTCGCAATGACATAAATACTTGTTAGCTGTCCGCGCAAAAATCGGCGCAATCGGCTTCGATATACATGTCATTGCGAGGAGCGCGTAGCGCGACGTCGCAATCCGTTCTCCTCGATAAACACCAATTGAACTCCGCGCTACCGTATCGGGAAGAAATCCTGGATCCAGCACAATCCAAAGTCACGCCTCTGCCTGCCGGGGCATCCCGGCAAATTCCGATTTAACGGCGAAACACACCTATGCGGGACAATCAAGGAAATGATATGTACCCTGCATTCTTAATCTTCATCGCTGCAGCATAGCCACTCCATGGTAACACCCAGAGCCTGCGCCAGCATTTTCAGCTCGCCGTCGCAGATATGGCGCTGATTCTTTTCAATTCTGGAAACGATCAGCGGTGTGATTTCCATGCCCATCAGATTTACTTTCCGAGCCAGATCTTCCTGGGTCAGGGGCGGTTTGTGCATCGCCCTGGCCAGGCGTATCCGGTCCCCGCAAATATTGCCTTTCATCAGAAACATCTTTTTTGACATAATATAACCTCCCAAGTATCTATTGTAGATACTAATTATCTGTTATAGATACAGTTTATCCAAGTGCCATTTGCAATTCTGAACAGACTGGACTATAATAATCCAGATTAGATATTTCTTTTCTTTTTGGAGGGTTATTATGGATAATAAACGGAATGGGTCCCTGCAGGAACTGGAGAATATCCTTCGCTGCCATATGACCGGCCGGAAGGAATACCCGGGGGAAGAGATTATGGCCGTCTGCGAAGCTCTGGCGGAGCGGACTGCGCTCAACACCGATGCCGCCGGTGTCTACCGGCATTACCTGGAAATATTTCTTCCGGAAGATATAAAAAAGACCTCTGAGTCCTGAAACTCAGAGGTCAATTTTTGTTGTGAAGAATAAATTACTTCAGGCTCTCTTCAACAGCGACAGCAACGCTAACGGTCATGCCGACCATGGGGTTGTTGCCTGCGCCCAGGAAGCCCATCATCTCAACGTAAAATCCGCCTGTCGGCGGCTTTTCGCCTGCGGCGCAGGGACTTTCGGAGCGGGAAGCCCGGCTTTTCGCAAAACAAGAAGCACATCGCATGAAAGCAGTATGTTGTGCTTTCCTTCTCGGGGCTTATCTTATCACATCACCTGTTCACGAAACAAGACCTTTGAACTAAGTTGAACATCTCACCATCATCTTTTATCAACTACTATCAACGCCCATCATCTCATCATCAACCGTTCATCAAATCACAAAAAACTTTTTTGAAAAAAGAAAAAAAGATTTAGGGGTGAGAAAGGTATTGGATATGCCTTTTGGTATAATATGGCCATAAAGAGTGAGGGAAACAAAGACAAAAACCTCTCACAGACTACTAAAAAATAATTTTTGAATGGCCAACGAGCCGGAAAGGACAACATCATGACTAACACTACTTCTTCCTC